>JAGCZA010000030.1 GCA_017960525.1 Prevotella sp. | reverse complement strand
ACCATTCTTCTCCTTACTCTTGTTCACATAGAACAGAATGTTAAAAGTACTTCTCATGTTTCTTACTCCGTTTTTAATTCTGGCTGCAAAACTACTATTTCTTTTGGCATCCATCGCTATGCAAAATGTAGCAGTTTGCGGAATAAGAAACTGGAAGTGAACGGATGGTGAAAGGTGCGCCATTCTGCCCCAATTTGCTTAGTCGATTAACCTGCATCAGAACCCTAATTTTGGGTTACGATTTGGCAACCTAACTCCTTCATCAATCCTCCCTAATTTGCTTTTAGCCCCAAATTGAACTTCTTCATTCTTCCCCGTCTTGCCTTTATTTTAGGCCGAACTGCGTTAATCTTCCAAAATCGCTTCGCTTTTACAAGCTTTTTTCGTAACTTTGCGGCCTACAATGTTAACATAAAGAAAGAACGGTATGAAAAACTTTATAGTCAGGACTATAACGAGTGTGTTTTTTGTGGCTACGATTGTGGTGAGTTTCCTCAATCCGCTGGCTATGGTGTTCCTGTTTGCCCTCATCACGGGCATGACCATTTGGGAACTGGTGGGGCTGGTGAACGAGCGGCCATTCGTCCAAGTGAACCGCTTCATATCGACGGTGGCCGGGGTCTATTTTTTCCTCGCTATGGCTGGGCATTGCAGCGGACGTGTGACGAGCGACACGGTGTTTATCCCCTATCTCATCACTATCATCTATCTGCTGGTGGCCGAACTTTACCTGAAGGCCAAGGACCCCATCAACGACTGGGCCTATACGATGCTGCCACAACTCTATGTGGCGCTGCCGTTCTCGATGATCAACGTGCTTGCCTTCCCCGCCGAGGGCGAGTTCTCGTTTGTGCTGCCGCTGAGTGTGTTTGTTTTTCTTTGGCTCAACGATGCCGGCGCCTATTGCATCGGGTCGCTGCTGGGCCGCCACAAACTGTTTCCGCGCATATCTCCGGGAAAGAGTTGGGAGGGCAGCATCGGCGGTGCCCTGCTGGTGGTCGGTGGTGCCGCGCTCATCTGGTATCTGCTGTCCAGTTATGTCCCTGAACAGACCAATCTGTCGCTGTGGCAATGGGCAGGACAGGGTCTTACAGTGGTGGTCTTTGGCACGTGGGGCGACCTGGTGGAGAGTCTACTGAAGCGCACGTTGGGCATCAAGGACAGTGGCAATGTGCTACCTGGCCACGGCGGGATGTTAGACCGTTTCGACTCCACCCTGTTGGCTATGCCCGCTGCTGTGGTCTATCTCTTTACCCTTACGCTGCTGTAAGTCTTCGTTTCCCCCTTCGACGGCACGGATGTTGCGCATCAGGCCCTCGTACTTGGCCCGCTTCACGGCGGAGCCACGGAAGAGTTGCTGATACTGCTCCAAGGTGAGTTGGTGCCAGTCGTCGCGGGTCATGTTGAGCAGCGACTCGCTGGGCTGAAGTTCTGGAATGTCGGTGGGTTTCGCGCCCTTGTTCCAAGGGCAGGCCTGCTGGCAGCGGTCGCAACCGTAGATGGTGGTGCCCAGTTTGTCTTTTACGCTTTCGTCAAGTGCCCCCCTATTCTCAATGGTTTGGTAGGAAAGGCATTTCTTTGCGTCGAGCATAGACTCCAAAGCGCCTGTTGGGCAGGCGTCGATGCAGCGGTGGCACGTGCCGCAGCGGCTGGGTTGTGGCGCGTCGTAACTGTCGAAGATGGCAGTGGTCACAATCTCCCCCAAGAAAAACATAGAGCCTGCGCCGGGGATGATGAGTTGGTGGTTGCGGCCAAGGAAGCCGACTCCCGCCTGCCAGGCCCAGTAGCGCTCCAGAATGGGCACGGTATCGACGGCCAGTTTGGTTCCCGCGTCGGCAGGCAAGCACTGCGCGGCCAATTGCCGCAGGCGGGCTTTCAACACGTCGTGGTAGTCGTGCCCCAAGGCGTAAGCAGCCAACTGATACTCGCCGTCAGGCAACTGGCTGGCTGGCGTGTAGTTCAGAGCGACGACAACAATGCTCTGGGCACCTGGGAGCAGGAGAGTTGGGTCGAGGCGCTTGTCCACGTTGTCGGCCAGATAGTTCATATTGGCATGGCCTCCCTGTGCCAGCCATTGGCGGTAACTGTTGGCCGTGACTTCGTCGACAGGCCGCGCCTGGGCGATGCCACAAGCCGAAAAGCCTGCCTCTAAAGCCTGCTCCTTAAAATGTGAAGAGTGAAGAGTAAAGAGTGAAGAGTCCGCTGCCGCCATACGAATACTCTCAACACTCAAATGTCTTGAACGCATAGCCCTGCTCCTTCAGCCAGTGTATGCTCTGCGGGAGGGCGGTCTGCAGTTTGTCGATGCTTTTCAGCGAGTCGTGGAAGGTGATGATGGAGCCGTTGCGGGCATAGCGTTTCACGTTGTTGAGCACGTCGTCGGCAGTCAGCCATTTGGAGTAGTCGCGGGTGACAAGATCCCACATCACTATCTTGAACTTGCGCGATAGCCAGGCATACTGCACGGGGCGCATCCAGCCGTGGGGCGGTCGCATCAGCGGACTGTGGATGTAGGCATTGGCCTTTTCCACGTTGTAACTGTAGTCGTGCAGCGAATGGCGGAAGCCGCTGATGTGATTGTGCGTGTGATTGCCTATCTGGTGGCCTTCGTCAATAATCTGCTGGAACAACTCGGGATATTTCCTCACGTTGTCGCCCACCATAAAGAAAGTGGCCTTGATGCCTTCGTCGCGCAGGGTCTGCAGGATGAACGGCGTGGATTCGGGGATTGGGCCGTCGTCGAAAGTCAGATAGACTGCATGTTCGCGACGGTCCATTCTCCACAATGCCTTTGGGTAAAGCCAACGCAGATAAATCGCAGGTTGCTCAATAATCAAGGCCTAATAATCTTCAGTTTTCAATCTTCAATATTTCAGGCTTCCACCCTTGTTGAGGTATGTTTTCGCCTGTTCCTCCAACCGTTTCTCGTATTTGTCGGCCAGTGGCGTGTCCACCAAGTCGGCGATGGCGATGAGCTTTCGCATAACATATAGCATGTGGAACTGGCAGTTTGACTCTGAGCTTTTGAACTTTGTCGGGTCCAACGAGTTGTAGAAGGTCATATACTGGTCGCTCTTGGTCCACAGCTGGTCGAGCAGCTCGGTGGCTTTCTCCTTGTTGCCGAGGGCTGCGTAGACCTGTGCCATCTCTATGCTGTGGCTCTGGAAGTCGTGGGGGACGATGCTGGATGGGAACTCCTGCTCGGCCCTGTCGAGCACAGCGGCGGCTTTCACGCTGTCGCCCTCCCAGACCAGGTTCTGGGCCAGTTTCACCATCAGTCGGCGGTGTGTGAAGCACATGCGCATAACCGTCTCGTCGAGATAGATGCCCGGTGTGTTGGCGCCTCCATACTTGAATCGCTCCATCACGTTGTGGTAGGTCTTCTCTGTGTCGAAGTCGGTCATTCCTGCCACAGGCTGGCCATTGATGTTGGTGGTGAAGGGCGTGATGCGGTTGGCCAGTCCTTCCTGTACGAAGTTGTCGCCCAGGTTCATATAGTTCTCCTGTCCCACGGTGTAGGCCACATAGATAGGCCGCTCCCAGTTGGCGTTGGCCAGCATCTCAAGCATCATCAGCTTGCTCTTGTCGAGCGAACTGAGTCCCTTGAGCGAAATGACCATACGGTCTGGGATGCTGTCGCCCTGCATCTTCATGCCGCTGCGCTTGACGGCCTCCTTGTCGATGGTGACGTAGAGCGTGTCGGTGGGAATGACTTGCAGGGTCTGGTCCAGGTCATAGTAGCGGTCTTCCATGACGCTGGGCAGTTTGGTGTAGGCATACTCGATGGCGTCCAACTGGCGCTTACGGGTCATTGGGTCGCGCTTGTTGCGCACCCAATTGTTGAGCACGTTCTTCAACTCGAAGGGATTGTCGCCGAAGAGTTCGCGGGTCTCTGCGGGGTATTCCTGTCGGAGCACGGCGATGGCCTCCTTGATGTGGCTGTCGATGCGCACAAACTCGTTAGTGCCGGAGCAGTACTCCAGTCGGCTCCACGAAATAGGCAGCGAAGGCGAGTCGTAGGCCGGTCGCAGCATCTGGTCGATGTACCAGTCGGTCTGCAGATAGCTCAGGTTGCAGACGCGGGCATCAGTGCGCACACCCTCTGTATCCTGGTTGTACCACAGGGGGAAAGTGTCGTTGTCGCCGTTGGTGAAGATGATGGGGTTGCCCTCTTCCTGTAGTGACATGAGGTAGTTCTGCCCGAAGTCGCGGCAGGTGTAGCGGCCTGAGCGGTCGTGGTCATCCCAGGTCTGGCTGCCCATCTGTATAGGCACCAGCAGACAGGCCACCGAGATGACGGCTGCCACCACAAGGTGCTGTCTCTTGATTATCCGCGTGAGCATGTCGATGATGGCGGCCACACCCAGTCCGCACCAGATGGCGTAGGCATAGAATGAGCCGGCGTAGGCATAGTCTCGCTCACGTGGCTGTTCGGGTGTCTGGTTCAGGTAGACCACGATGGCCAGTCCGGTCATAAAGAAGAGGAAGAAGACCACCCAGAACTGCTTCACGCCTTTCTGTCCGCGCATGGTCAGTTGCCAGAAGATGCCTATGAGTCCGAGGATGAGCGGCAGGCAGTAGAACACGTTGTGGCCCTTGTTCTGCTTGAGTTCGTCGGGCAGCAGCGACTGGTCGCCCAGTCGGGCGTTGTCAATGAACGAGAATCCCGTGAGCCAGTTGCCGTGTTCCAGTTCTCCGTGACCCTGAATGTCGTTCTGCCGT
Source organism: Prevotella sp. (assembly GCA_017960525.1). Classification (GTDB taxonomy): domain Bacteria; phylum Bacteroidota; class Bacteroidia; order Bacteroidales; family Bacteroidaceae; genus Prevotella. Next base: position 1,921 of record JAGCZA010000030.1, on the reverse strand, counting down.
CCGGCGAAGTTCCAGAGGAAGTATCGCCAGTACATCCAGTTGCACTGGTAGATGAAGAAGAAGCGAAGGTTCTCCCACTGGGTAGGAATCTTCACCGTGCTGCCGCGCCTGTAGTTCGACGGGCGCAGGTTGCCCTCGATACCGCCCAGCCAGCTTTCATAGTGCTGTATGTGGCGCGGGCTGTTGCTGTACATGCGCGGGAAGAACATATTCTGTGCATAGACGGGCTTGTCCTTGGTCGAAACCACGAAATAGCTGTCAGGCTCGTCGCTGCTGGCTTTCTCGCGGCGCTGGTACATGGGGGCGCCTTCATCCATCTCCACGCGACCGTTGTCGTCAATCTTATACTCCGAGTTGTAGGCTTGTCCCCACAGCAGCGGTCGGTAGCCGTACTGGTCGCGGCTCAGGTAGTTGCCCAGGGTGAATATGTCCTCTGGCGAGTTCTGGTCCATCGGCGGGTTGGCCGACGAGCGGATGACGATGACAGCATACGACGAGTAGCCAATCATGAGCATCAGCATGCAGAGCAGCGTGGTGTTTTTCAGGCGGGCGGGAATCAGCGGGCCGTTCTTTGTGCGGTAGAACAGTACGGCGGCAATGAGGGCCAGCACCAGCACACCGATGAAGAAGGCGCTCCAGCCAAAGCCGTAGAACGGCACGCCCAACATACCGAAGGCCAGCAGGAAAGCGATGTTCTGGCGCATCCAGCTCTGGCGTTCCGGCTTGGCCATCTGTGTCTCGTAGATGGCCCAGATGACGAGCGCAACGAGCAGGATGATGTAGATGTATTCGCCCGTGTTGAACGGCATTCCGAGCGTATTGACGAAGAACAACTCGAACCAGCCGCCAACGGTGATGATGCCTGGCACCACGCCGTAGAGCACGGCGGCCAGCAGCACAAACGACACGATGAGGGCCACGATGCTGCCCTTGAGGTTGGCGTAGGGGAATCGCTTGAAGTACCACACCAGCACGATGGCGGGCAGGCACAGCAGGTTCAGCAGGTGCACGCCGATGGAGAGGCCCGTCATATACATGATGAGCACCAGCCATCGGTCACTATGAGGCTCGTCGGCATGCTCCTCCCACTTCAGGATGAGCCAAAATACCACCGCAGTGAAAGCCGATGAGTAGGCGTAAACCTCGCCCTCGACAGCCGAGAACCAGAACGTGTCGCTGAAGGTGTAAATCAAAGCACCCACCAGTCCGCTGGCCTCAATGGCTATAATCTTCCAGAGTTGAGAGTTGAGGGTTGAGAGTTGAGAGACTTCAGTGTTTGCGGGAGAACTTTCATCACTCAACAGAAGCCGCCGCGCCAAATGCGTAATGCTCCAAAAGAGGAACAGGATGCACGTGGCCGAGAGCAGCGCACTCATAGTGTTCACCATATAGGCCACCGTGGCGGGGCTGCTGGCAAACTGCGAAAACAGGTTGGCCGTCAGCATAAAGAAGGGTGCGCCCGGCGGGTGGCCTACTTCCAGCAGATAGCCTGTGGTGATAAACTCCGGACAGTCCCAAAACGAGGCTGTCGGCTCAATTGTGGAGCAATAGACGAAAGCGGCGATGAAGAACGTCAGCCAGCCCACGATGTTGTCCACCAGACGGAATTGTTTCATTGCAATATAGAGTTAAATCTTTTCGTTTGAGGGTGCAAAGGTAAGAAAAAAAGTGAAAAGAGGAATGTGAAGCGTGAAGAATTTGCCTCCTCTCTACAATTATTAACAATCCTTTTCCAATGTTGCATCTATTCTGACTCAAAGAAAGAACCGTCCTTTCTTTGAAATTCTCTAGCCTGAATTATTCATAGATATAAAAAAGAGAACGCATTCCTTGCATAATTGCAGGAAAATTTGTAACTTTGAATCGTCTTAAAATCAAATTGTTACATACGTTCTCATGTGCAAAGGTAATACAAATTTTT
>JAGCZA010000002.1 GCA_017960525.1 Prevotella sp. | reverse complement strand
CGATGACTTCCCGCCCATCGGTCAGATAGACAGCCATTGCACCACGCTTCTTTCTGAAGTCCAGCTTCTTTATCCCTAAGTTCGTGTCTTTGTATTTACACATAATTCTTTGTCGTCCTTTATTTTATTCGTTTAATACACAGACAGGATGAAATAGAGCAGAAGCATCAGTTTGCCCATTATGCATTTCTTGTTTTAAGGGTTCAACATATTATGGGCGGCAAAGATACTAAAAATCCCGCAACTCACAAAAGAATCGCGGGATTATTTCTATATTGACTATCCCTTCGCCATCAGAGTGATGATGGTGGCGATGTCGGCCACGTCGACTTTGCCGTCGGCGTTGACATCACATTTCTTGTTGTCGGTCTGGTTGGCCATATATGTGAGCACGGTGGCAATGTCGGCCACATCGACCTTGTTGTCGCCATTGGTGTCTCCAGTCAAGACGGGGAGTGTGTTGTCAGACCGCTCGTAGGGGCCGAGGTCGCGGGCGTTGCCTGTAACGGAACGTTTCAGGAACGGAAAGTCTTGCACCAACTGCTGCCACACGGGCATATCGTCCTCAAACGTAGCGTTGCCAGCATCTACCATTTTGCTGTCAGCGGCGAGACGGCCAAACTTACGGGGCAAACCGCCGTAGATGTCGCGAGGCTTCAGGGCGTCCTCTTCGTCGAGCGAGATGTAGTCGGCACGGGAGACACCCGTCACCAGATGGTTCGTCCAGCCGTTCTTCGACATAGGCACGGCGATGGCGTTGTAGTCGTCGTAGCCGACGTCTATCTCCTGCTTGCCAAGGCACACATTATTATAATACTTGGTGTTGGCATCGGAGCCGCCACTCTCAAACATATAGTCGTAACTGTTGTCAAAGCCCAGACAGCCCACGAGCACGTGGCCTTCCTTGTGGTTGTTGCAGTCGAAACCCTTGACCGACGAACTGTTGTTGTTGCCGAAGGAGATGCAGTTGAAAGCATAGTGGATGCCTTTCGACGAACCGCCAGTGCCGTTGCCGCCGAGTTTGATGCCATTACCATTGCCTGAGAACGACATTGAACTGCTCTTATGGATGAAGTCTTTCACCCACTGGTGGTCGGCTGCCTTGCCTGACTCCCAAGCCCAGCACTCTGCCAGCACGACGGAGAAGTCGGTCTCGAAGCAGTCCCAGGCATCGTCGCTGTTGTGCCAGGCACGGCAGCGTATGAAGCGGTTGCCTATGCCGTTGTGCATCTTGCAGGCGAAGCCGTCGGCATCGGATCCGTAGTTGGAATCGTAGTCGCAGTTGTGGTGCGAGTCGCAGTCGATGATGTCGTTGTAGGCACAATAAGTGCCGTCGTTCTGGCTGACGCCAGGGAAGGTGTCGCTGAACTTATGGCCGAAACCCAGTTGAAGGCCCGTATCGAGGTTGTACGAAAACTCGCAGCGCTCAATGCGACAGTGCGAGCCTTCCAACTTGATGCCGTTGTCGGCGGCATGGGTGATGTGCAGGCCGAAAAGCCACCAGTTATTGCCGGTAATGGTGAAGCCGCGCTCGCCTACTCGCTCGCTGGCAAGGCCATCCTTGAAGTCGAAAACGGGTTTCTCGCCATCGTAGCAACGGATGACAATGGGGTTCTCTGCCGTGCCGCTGTTCTTGATACGGACGGTGAACTTGCCGTCGCTCTGCACTCCTTGGATGTAGGTGCCGCCACGGCAGATGATATGGGTGCCGGGTGTCGCGGCATTAATGGCTTTCTGAATGTTGAACCAAGGTTTTTCCAGCGAACCGTCACCCGTCAGGTCGTTACCGTCAGGAGCAATATAGATGGTCTTTGCGGCTTCGGGGAAAGGTTTGGTGGGCACCCACACACCCTCGCTGTTATAAGTGGGGTCTTCGGGAATGTCGGGGGTGACGATTGGGTCGCTCGCCACATTGAGGGTAATCTCCACATTGTCCAGATAGGTCGAACTGCTGTTGCTGGTGAAGCGGATGAACACCTCGGTGTCCTCCTTGGCAGAGGTGCACTTGAACGAACTGCTGCCGTAGGCCGAGGCCGAACTGGTAGTGGCCACACCCAGTTCTTCCCAGGTCTGTCCGCCGTCGATACTCTTCTCCACGGTGATTTTCTTGCCGGCACCCGACGAGCGGTGGTTGAATGTCACCCGCCCTGGCTGGTTGAGGGCAGGTGTGATGAGGTAGGCGCCATTCGCGTTGAACAGGGCGCGTATGTTGTTGCTGTCTTTCTTGCCTAAAACGCTCTTGATGCGCCATATACCCGAAGAGAGGGTGACACTAGTCTCACTCGACGATGCCGATGTGGGAAGTCCCGAATCAAAGTCCTCCTTGAAGGTGTCGTCGGCAAAGGTGCAAAGAGACATCAGGAGGAATGAATATAGTAATGCCAGTCTTCTCATAGTGTATTGTCATTAGGGTCAGTAGACATTGCGAAACGCTTCGATATGCGCAACTGGTGGCCATAGACCAGACAGGCGGCACCGAAATAGACGGCGGCCTGAATCCACATATAGCGCACTTCAGGGAGCACTTGTCCGAAAGTGGCTCCCATAGAGTTCATTCGCACGTATGCCCTGATGCCAAAGGTGCTGGGGAAAAGCCACGACACACCCTGCCAAGCCCCTGGTATGCTGGTCTGCGGCCAAGAAACACCGCTCAGGAAGAGTAGCGGAACGGAAACGAATACCATAAGCAGCATCACATTCTCGCGGTAATGTACCACACAGGAAACCGTGATGCCGAAGAAAATGCTGGCCGTGATGTAGGGAATCAGTATGAGCAGCAAGCCATACCCGTCGGCGAGCATGGGGAAGGAGAACAGCCTGGGGACGACCATCGACAGATAGGCACCCATTACGGCAAAAATCATAGCGTAGCAAAGGGCCTTGCCGCCGACGATGGGATAGACGCTGTTGTAGCGTTTGTCGTGAGGTACAAGTTGTCCGTTGCGGTTGCGCTCGCGGGCTGTTCCTGCCGACATTCCGATGCCGAGCACAAGTGTCTGCTGCAGAATCAGCATAAGCACGGCGGGCAGGATGCAACTGCCATAGCCGCCGGAGGGGTTGAACATAGCCACCTCGTCGACCGCCATTGGCTGTACGCTGATGACATCCTCGCGTTTGGTGTAATTACCAGATAGTTTGACCCTCATTCCCGCCCCCATCTGCTGCGACACGGTCATGGCTGTCTGGAAGATGGCTTTGTAGGTGAGCATGAGCGACATGTCGCAATAGACGCTGACGACGCCCTGTTCCATTCGGTTGAGACGGGTGGAGAAGTCGGAGGGAATGAGGTACACACCCCTTGCCAGTTGGCGGCTGACGAGCGATTTCGCATCGTCGAGGTCTTCGGCATAGTAGGCCACGTGGACATCGGGCGAAGCATCGCAAAGGCGGATGAACTGGCGCGACAGGTGCGAGTGCGACTCGTCGACCACCACCACCGGCACCTCGTGAACTGTCTCGTTGTTATAGATCCACGAGTAGATAAGCGGATAGGCCAGCGGCACCACGATGAAGAATATGAGCACGCCCTCGTCGCGAAACACCTGCTTCATTTCCTGCCACCAGATGTAGGCAGTGTCGTATGCGAACTCTTTGAGTTTATGGAATATAGACATAGGTGAGCATTGCGTTTTTTATTTTGCGGACAACGAACCAGGGCAGTAGCGTGAAGGCCACGAGTGCAACAAGGTGGAACCATGCGTCGATGAGCGGGAAACCGTTGAACACCGTAATCTGGTAGAGCATAAAGTAGTGGCGCAGCGGGAACAGCCACGACAGGGCCTGCAATGGCGCGTCCATAGCCATAACGGGAAAGGCGGAGCCAGCCATCGAGAGACTGAGCACAGCCCAGAGCGAACTGATACTCATCGACATACGCAGCGACGGCATCAGGCCAAAGGCAAAGATGCCGAAGCCGATGGAGCCGAAGACCTGAAGCAGGCAAAGCAGGGCGATGTCCCATACGGTACCTATGCGGGGGTAGTGGAGCACACCGTAAATGTAGAATTGGAAGATGGCCACGATGAGCAGAAACACCAGCGAATGGACGAAATACTTGCCCAGGATGGCCACGACGATGTTCCCGTCGGCTTTCGCCAGCCACTCTTTGCCAGTGTCAAATTTCAACTCCATACCCAGCGAGTAGGCTGCTATGAGCATCATAAAGAGCATCATAATGCCTGGCACAAGGGCAGTGGTCAGGTAGACATCGTAACTGCCCCAGGGATTGGCTATCTGGTGGGTGTCAATCCGCACAGGCTGCAAAAAGGTCATTATCTGTTTGGGAGTGAACCCCTTGGCGCTCATCACAGCCTGCCCCACGGCGGCAGAGCCGAGCGTGGTGATGGTCTTCAGGTCTTTCATAGCCATCGAGCCTGCCAGCATCGAGGTCATCGTGTAGTAATAGGAAATCTTGGGCTGACGCCCAGAGAGAAGTTTCTCCGATGTTCCCTTGGGGATGTAGAGGAAAGCGTATATCTCGTTCTCCTGCATAGCGCACCGTGCCGCGTCCACCGACGGATAATGGGCTGTCACTCTGGTGCTCTGGAGCACGTCGAGTTTGCGCACCAGACCGCGGGAAGTGGCGCTGTTGTCCAGGTCGACCACGCCTATCGGCAGTTTCTGCGGCAATCCCTCATCCAATAAGCCGGTGAAAAAGAGCATCGTCAGCAACGGGAACACCACCATACAGAAGCCATAGATGCGGTTATGGCAGAGTATGCGGAGTTCGCGCAACGCAATATCAAAGATTTGAGAGAGATATTTCATCTTCAACCTTCAATCTTCCAATCTTCAATTCTTGATAATCAGAGTCATTCCTGGGCGCAAGCCGTCGAGTTTGTCTATGGGGCGGGCTTTCACCTCGAAGGTCTTCAGGTCGTATTGGCCGGCAGCCTTTGTGGCTTTCCAAGCGGCGTAACTGCCCTGGTCTTTCATATAGTAGACCTTCATCTTGATTTCTTTGTCGAACGATGGCACATAGACGGTCAGTTCGCTGCCAATGCTCATCCCCTTCAGCAAGTCCTCGCGAATGTTGAACGTGCCCCACATATCGTCCATCACCGAGATAGACATAATGGGTGAGCCGGTTCCGACGAGTTCGCCCACCTTCGGATAGATGTCGCTCACCTCGCCGTCCATCTGGGCCGTCTGAATGGTCTCGTTGATGTAACTGTTCACTTCCTGCACGGCGCCCCTGGCCCTTCCCACCTGTGCGGCGGCAGCCATCTTGTCTTCCTGACGGGCACCGTTCTTGGCCATTTCATACTGGCTCTCGGCAGCCTTCATCTGGGCCTCCATTGCTTTATACTGGGCATAGGCCTCGTCACGTTTCTGGGCCGACATCACACCTTCGTCGTAGAGGCGTTGCACGCGGTTGTACGACTTTTCGGCTATCTCCAGTCCGGCCTTGGCTTGCTGCAGCAGTTGGAAGGCACCCTGTATCTGCTCCTTGCGGGCACCGTTTTGTGCCATCTGCTCCATAGCGGCGGCAGCAGCCTCGGCGCTCCGTGCCTGTGACATCTTGGCTTTCACCTCCGGCGCATCGAGTATGGCGAGGGTGTCGCCTGCTTTCACAAAGTCGCCTTCCTTCACGCGGAGTTCGAGGATGCGGCCGGGCACCTTGCTCGACACACGGTATTCCTCCACCTCCAACTGTCCCTGAATCACGTCCGGGTCGCGGTCAAGGGCGAGGTATCCGATGAGCGCCACGATAACCACTACTGTTGCGAATCCTGCTATGGCAAGCAGGATGTTGTTATGCTGTTTCTTTGCTTGGTTTGACATAATATTATTTGCGATTTACGAATTTACGAATTACGATTTAATAATCACTCTAAAGTACCGAGGGATTTCTGAAGTTCCACCTGGCTGAACTTCACGTCGATTTCGGCGTCAATCTTCTGCGACTGCGCCTGCAGCCAACTGGTCTGCGCCTCAAGGACGACGGTGGACGAGATGACACCTTCGCTGAAACCGAGATTGGCCGTGCGCAGGTTCTCGTCGGCACGGGCAATGTTGGCCTGGGCCATCGCCAGTTTCTTGTTGGCCTCGCCTACACGGAAGGTATTCTGATTCACCTGTAACTCAATCATTTCGCGGGCCTCTTCCAGTTCCAGTCCGGCAATGGCGGTGGCTCCTTTCGATGCACGTACCTTATATTTTACGTCGCCCCAGTTCCAGATGGGCACCCTGAGCAACAGACCCACGTGCCAGAAACCGCCGAATTTCTTTTGGAAACCGTTGAACGTGTTGGGGTTCGACACGGCATAGCCGCCTGTCAGAGCCAGTTGCGGCAGATTGCCGGCCTTCAGCAGATTGGTGGTCTGGCGCGACAAGTCTACCGTGTTTTGCAGCATCTTCAGTTCCGGACGGTTCTGTACGGCCATTTCCACGTCGAGTTGGGGCGTCAGTTGCACCACGGCAATGTTCTCCGACTCCTCGTCGGCCAGCGTGATTTGCTCGTTCACGTTTAAGCCGCAGAGTTGGCAGAGCAGCATTTTCGACAGCACCAGTCCGTCGTCCACTTGGGTGAGGGCCATTTCTGCCTCGTTCACCTTGACGCTCACGCTCAGGCCTTCGCTCTTGGTGGCCACGCCCTCCTCAATCATTTTGGCCACGTCGGAGTCAAGTTTTTTCACCAGTTCGAGATAACTTTCTGCCAGTTTCTTCTTATGCGTCAGCGAGACCACCTGCCAGTAGGCGTGGTCTATGTTATAGAGCGTGGCCTGCCGACGGGCTTCAGCCGAGTTCTCGGTCATCTGCTCGCCTATGTCGGCCATTTTGTTCATGGCCACGATGGCACCACCCATAAATACGGGCTGCGTCAGAAGAATCGAACCGGCCCAGAGGTTGCGGGTGTCGGTATGGAGGGCATCTACGATGTTTTGCCCGATGCCGTTTAACTGTGCGGCCAGGGCTTTCGAGCCGTCGGTCAGTTGTGTCTGCATACCGCCCATCATCTGTTGCACATCGCTGGCCGGTATGCCCAGTTTCACAAACGTACCTCCCAGTTGTTGCAGTGCCTGTCCGACTCCTTCCATGTGTGGCTGGAGGGCGGCCATCGTGCCGGTTCCCATGTTCGGCAGGGTCGATTTCTGAGTCTCGTTCAGCAGCGAGACCTCACGGCTGGTGTGCTCGTAGGTGCCAACGGCACTCACGTGTGGCAGATATTTCGTGCGAGCTGCCTTGCGCACGTTTGCCGCCACGTCCTGCTTCACTGCCGCCACGCGCATCTGCTTGTTGTTGCGCAGTGCCATTGCCCGGCAACTGTCCAGCGTCAGCAGCCGCTGGCCCCAGGCTGGCAGAGGCAAAAGGGCGAGCAGGCAGAGCGTCAATGCGCCAACCGTCACTCCCCCTGCTGTTCTCCTTGTTTCCTTGTTCATATTGATCTGTTAACGTTTATCATTATAATATAAAAAAGGTGTCTGCACTTTATAAACTGGCTGCAAATGTACGAATTAATTTTGATTTGTCGAAAAAAATGGTTTCTTTTTTGGTTAGTTCTGCTAAAATGTGTACCTTTGCAGCAAATTTTAACAAAACATACACTAAATACTAAAAGAAACAGCTATGGACGATTACCCGGCGGATAGTTTTAAACGCTAAGGCGCGAGGATGGCTGCTTGTTATAGATGGTTGCCGCTCCTCTGGCCTTATTAACCCTTTTTGGAGGACGAGCAACAATGAAAAGTTACTGGAACACGACTGGTGGGCTGACCCAACTCACAGAGTGGCAGCCTAATTGCTGGATTCAGGTGACATGCCCCACCGAGGAAGACCAGCACGAACTGGAGCAACGCTTCGGCATACCCGACTATTTTATCACTGACATTAGCGATACCGACGAGCGCGCACGCTATGAATACGACGACGGATGGATGCTCATCATCCTCCGTATCCCATACGTCAAGGAGGTGCGCTCGCGCACGCCGTACACCACCGTGCCGCTGGGTATCATCCACAAGCGCGACGTCACCATCACCGTCTGCTACTACGAGACGAACATGATGATTGACTTCGTCTCCTACCAGCAGAAGCGCGGCGTGGGCTTCACCGACTATGTCGATATGATTTTCCGCCTCTTCTACTCTTCGGCAGTATGGTATCTGAAGCGGCTGAAGCAGATTAACTCGCTCATAGACAAGGCGAAACGCAACCTGGACAAGAATGTGAACAACGAGAGCCTCATTAGCCTTTCACGCTTGCAGGACTCGCTCACCTACTTCCAGACTTCCATCCGAGGCAACGAAACGCTGCTCTCGAAACTGAAGTTCAAGTTGCAGATAGACGAACTGGACGCCGACCTCATCGAGGACGTGAACATCGAGATGACCCAGGCCCGCGAGACCACCAGCATCTACAGCGACATCTTGGAGTCGACAATGGACACCTACCAGAGCATCATCAACAACAATATGAACACCGTGATGCGTACACTCACCTCCGTCACCATTATCATGATGTTCCCCACGCTCATTGCCTCGCTCTTCGGTATGAATCTCATCAACGGCATGGAGAGCCGTCCCTTCGGCTTCCTCCTGGCGCTGGTCATCAGCGTGGGTGCCGCCGGCGCCGCCTGGTGGCTCTTCCGCCACAAGCGGCTCATCTGAAACCGGAGGCTTCAACCCAAGCAACAATCGCACTGGTATGTCTTCACACACAAAGCCCCCGGAGGTGTTAAAAGAAGAGCCGTAACCGGATTCACAAAAAGGTTCGTCCAAACGCTTAAATTCTCTAGAGAATTTGAGAGAAAGGACGGAGCAAATTTCAGCGAGGCCGGCACCAACAGCAACGTTTGCCGAAACCTCTTCAACTGTCAGAACGTAAAAACACTCATACAATGATGAAAAAACTATTGGTTTTAATCTGCGCCGTCTTGGCAGTCAGCAGTTGCCGCAAGAGCAACGTTGAAGAATCAGTCATTAACCCTACGGAAGACACGAGCCAGTTTGTGACGCTGACTGACGCTGTGCCCGATGCCATCCTGGAAATCCGCTACTACGGCACCTACAATTTCGTGGGAACTCGCATCGACGGCTACGAGCAGCCGACGGCCCTGCTGACGAAACAGGCAGCCGACAGCCTGCGTGCCGTTAGCGACGATGTGAAAAGTCTGGGTTACCGTCTGAAAATCTACGACGCCTATCGGCCGCAGAGGGGCGTTGACCATTTTGTGCGCTGGGCTGCCGACATTCCCGACACGCTGATGAAGACCTACTTCTACCCCGACCTCGACAAGAGTGTGCTTTTTGAGCAGGAGTACATTTACGAGAAGAGCGGTCACACCCGCGGCTCCACCGTCGACCTGACACTTTTCGATATGGCGACGGAAAAGGAACTCGATATGGGCGGCACATTCGACTGGTTCGGCATTGAGAGTCACCCCGACTTCTGCGGCAATCCTGAGACTGGCGAATATACGGGCAAGGATAGCAGCACCTCACGCCGCACTATCACCGAACAGCAATTCAAGAATCGTATGATTCTGCGTCAGGCTATGCTGCGTCACGGCTTTAAGCCACTCGACAGCGAGTGGTGGCACTTCACGCTGAAGGATGAGCCGTTCCCCGACACCTACTTCACTTTCCCCGTGAGACAATTGAGTGTTGAGAGTTGAGTGTTGAGAGAAACTTTCTCGGGCTGGCACGGAGCCTGCCCCTACTCACTTTTCTCTATTCACTATTCACTATTAAAGTCCTCCAGCGGGCTACGCATCACCTTGCCCAGCGTAAACCCTTCGGCGCAGACGGCCTCTGCCAGTTGCGGACGGTAGTAATGGGCAATGCTACCGACGGCCTGTATGGGCAAGTCGGGACGTTGATAGGGCACGATGTTGCGACGGATAAAGTCGCGGAAGTTGTCGACGACGATGGCTTCAACGCCTGGCACGTCTAAGTGGGAATGGATAAAGGGTGACAGCGAGGCCAGCCAGCGGTTAGCCAAAGGCTGGCGATATACGCGGTCTATCACGTCGGACAGCCGCATCTGCAAGGTTGCCTCAAAGTCATCAACCAACTGTGTGCCTAACCTGTTTTTATAGAGGGCGTTGATGAATCGGATGCCCAGCACGGCACCGCTACCCTCGTCGCCCAGAATATAGCCTAACGCAGGCGTGTTGAGGACGATGCGCTGGCCATCGTAGAGACACGAGTTGGCGCCCGTGCCCAAAATGCAGGCGATGCCCTCGCTGTTCCCACAAAGCGCACGGGCGGCACCGAGCAGGTCGCTATGCGCCTCGATGGCGATGGCCTTATGGAAACACTCGCGCAGCAGCCTCACCATCTTGTCCTCTTGGTCAGGACGCACGCCGCTGCCATAGAACTCGACAGATTCCACCTCTTCTCCCCCACCCGACAATTGCGGCAGCAGTTCGTCGCGCAGTATGGCGCTGATGGTTTCATCGGTCTGGTGTATGGGGTTGATGCCCTGTGTCTGCAGGTGCAAGTCGCCCAGGAGCCAGTCGGTCTTGGTGCTGCCACTATCGGCAACGAGGAGTGTTTTATTCATTTTTGCTTGGATTTACTAAGATTTCTTATAGGTTTTGTTCAGACCCCCAACCCCCTAACTTAGGGGGCTAATGTTCAGACCCCCAACCCCCTAACGGGCGGTACGACGGTATTGCTGGTAGCGCTGGCGGATTTTGTCCACATAGTCGGCAGTTTCCTGGCCGCGCATATAGCCGTTGCGGACGAGAGTGTCCTGGTAATACTGGGGCTGACTGAGGCGCAACACGTATGTGCGCACATCAGCCCAGCGGTGGGGGTTGCGGCCGTCGCGCTCGGCCAGGCGCATCGCGTCGCGTATGTGGTGCAAGCCGCCATTGTAACTGGCCAAGGCCATATTGCGGCGCTCCTCGCGGTCGCCCACATCGTGCAGTTTGCCCTCCAGTTCGGCCAGATAGCGGGTGGCAGCAGCAATGCTCTGCTCTGGGTCGTTCAGTTGGTCGCGTGGCAGGCCCAGACGGTCGGCGGTGGCAGGCATAATCTGCATCAGGCCCTGCGCCCCCGCCCAGGAACGTGCCTGCGGGTCGAAACACGACTCCTGGTAGCACTGGGCAGCCAAGAGCCGCCAGTCCCAGCCTATGCGCCGCCCGTAGAGTTTGAACAGCCCGTCGTAGTGGCTGATGACGCCCTTGGAGAGCATCGGGGCATAGACGCGGCGGCGCACCCGTCGCTGAGTGAGCAGTTGCTTCTCCTCTTGCACCATACGGGTATAGACCGCAGGCGTGTACCAATCGGCCAGCGCCTCCTCCAGCAATGGTTTATCGACCCCGACGGGCCATCCCGCCTGGAGCGAGTCCGTCTGGAGCCGAACCGCTGCCAAGTCAGCGTCGCCTTCAGCCAGACGGGCAAGCAACTCAGCGGTGTCGCGGCACACCTCCATACGCAGCCTTACGCCCAGATGGCCGGCAAACTCCTCACACATAAGATACTGCACGCCCAAATGACGGCTATGATAATCGTAATAGGTGTCGGGACCTGACAGCGTGAGGGCAATCAATTCGCCCGCCTGCTGGATGTCGGGCAGGTCGAAGCGTCCGTCGTCCTCTTCAGTAGCCCACACGGGCGGCGGCGGTGTCTCCTGCTTGCGGCTACAGGCTCCCACGAGCAGCATCAAGCAGAGTGTCAGAAGTATGTATTTCTTATCACTTTTCACTTATCACTTTTCACTTATCACTTATCACTTTTCACTTTTCACTTATCAACAGGTGGGGCACGCAATAGTTGATATTGACGGGCAGCGCCGTGGTTTTCACGTCGTTGGGCGTCACATCGACCCTCACGATGCAAGCCTTTGTGTTAATAGGTTTCTGCTGGTCGAAGATGAAGTTGCCAATGCCATAATAGATGTCACGGCCACGGTACTGCTCCACGGTCTGCAAAGTGTGGCTGTGATGGCCTACAATCACATCGGCCCCTACGTCTATCAGCCTATGAGCCTCCAATCTCTGCGAGGGCACGGGCTGCAAAGTGTGTTCGGCTCCCCAGTGCAGCGAGACGATGACCACGCAACGGGAATCGGCGGCCTTCAACCGACGCACACGCGACAGAAGCGTGTCCATCGGTTCCTGGCTCACGCAAGGTCGGTCGGTAAGGTAGGCAAAGTTTTCCAACGCCAGCCGAAGCGAAGGCACCAGCCAAACATTACGCGGACGCGAGGCCAACAGCACGGGCTGGGCGGCCTCGGCCATCGTGGCACCAGCCCCCACAGCCACCATCCCGGCGGTGGCAATGTTGTTGCGGGCGTCCATCAGCCCCTTCCGTCCCTGGTCAATGGCGTGGTTGTTGGCAAGATTAAGATGGGTGATGCCGTGACGGCGAAGGGCGTTGAGCCATTCAGGTTCGCCACGGAAGATATAAAGTTTTTGCACAGGGGCCTTGACCTTGGTAGCAGGACATTCCAGATTGGCCACTACCACCTGAGAAGCGGCAAACACCGAGTCGATGCCAGCAGTGAATAGGTAGTCCATACCGTGAGCCTCCACCACTCGGCGCACGCCACGGTCGAGCAACACGTCGCCCGTAAAAGCCAGACTGAGCGTCTGCCCTATGCCCGTCAGACTGACCAGCCATAGCAACAAAAGCAACGGGTACTTATCCATCCTCTCCATTTCGGCATCAAATATTAACATTGGATTTCCGCCGCAAAATTACACATTTATTTTGGAAACAGCAGCACTTTTGCACATTTTTCACACCTTTTGCTACAGGAGACAGGCTTTTTTCGCAACTTTAAAAGACACAAAACGTGAAATCGAAATGGCGAAGCGTTTAGCAGTTTTCTATTAAATAATGTATAATTTCAGCGGCAGATAGTTTTGTTCTCAAAGAAAAATCGTAATTTTGTAGCCAATAAACTACATAATAAGGAAATAGCATAGTAAATAGACATATTCGCGAAAGTAAATTCATTTTTCTGAGTTTGTGCCAATACGAACATAGTTATGGGTGATATACAAGAAACAAGTAGAACAAATGTGTTGTTTGAGCGAATAGCTGCACTCATTGAGCTATCACGCCAATTCGTGGTCAGTGCTGTCAATGTGGCGGAAGTGAGAACTCGCTATGAAGTAGGACGCTTTATCTTCGAAGATGAGCAACAGGGTGAACGAGCCACCTACGGAAAGCAAATTCTAAAGAATCTTTCTATACGTCTGACAGAACGATTTGGCAATGACTGGAGTTACGATACATTAAAACGCTGTCGATTCTTTTACCAAGCCTACCAGAACGCTGTAATTGGGGCAACGGTGTTGCCTCAATTGGGAAAAGAGCATGAAGAACCTGTAAATGAAGGAGTTGAAAATTGGAGCAACGGTGTTGCCACAATTCGTTTGCCTCGTTTTACCCTCTCATGGTCTCACTATCTGATATTGATGCGAATAGAGAATGTCGAGGCCCGCAGTTTCTATGAGATTGAGGCGACACAGCAACAGTGGTCTGTCAAACAACTCAGCCGCCAGGTAGGCAGTAGCCTTTATGAGCGATTGGCATTGAGCCGAAACAAGGAAGAAGTGGTGAAACTGGCACGTGAAGGACAGACCATAGAAAAGCCTTCCGACATTATTAAGAATCCAGTCACATTAGAATTCCTGGGGTTAAAGCCAGAAGCAGCCTATACAGAAAGCAAATTAGAAAATGCTATCATAGGGAAGATGCAACACTTCCTTTTGGAGTTAGGCAAGGGCTTTTTGTTTGAGGCTCGTCAAAAACGTTTCACTTTCGATGAACGTCACTTTTACGTTGATTTGGTCTTCTATAACCGATTACTACAATGCTATGTCCTGATAGACCTGAAAACAGGAGACCTAACTCATCAAGATTTGGGACAGATGCAGATGTACGTCAATTATTATGACCGTCATATAAAGCAAGACCTCGAAAAACCAACCATAGGCATTTTGCTTTGCGAAGAGAAAAGCGATGCACTTGTCGAACGGTTTATGAATATGGTTTCTTAAAAAAATAATTTAGACAATGAAAGAAGGGTTCCTCTTTGGGGGAGGACTTGTGATAGTGGGCCTGGCACTCGAACTGAGTGTCGGGCCGGTGGTGTGGGAGGCATTTGCCTGGCCTGTTAATGGCATTGTGTTTGGAGGTTTCTTGGCGGTGATTGCCGCAATGTTTTGGTTGAGGGAGAAGGTCTGGGCCTTCCAGTTTTTAGGCACACGGCAGGCTGCCATCCCGGCGATGGTATATGCCGTGGTATTGACGATTATTATGGGAGTGACACGGCAGACAAACCTCAGCCCCGGCTCTTTTCCTAAAGGCGAGGGGAGTTTATGGCTGAACCACATGCTGACATTCTGGCCTTTTGTGCTCATTTACGTCTATGTGACTGTCAATCTGGGGCTGGTGATACTGCGCCAAATCAGGGCAGTAGCCACCAACTTGTCGCAAATCACTTCCAATTTGTCACTCCTGCCCCACCTCGGCCTCTTCCTCGCACTCACCGCTGCCACCCTTGGCAATGCCGATATGCAGCGGGTGAAAATGATTACCGCCATTGGAGAGCCTGAGTGGCGGGCACTGTCTGAAGATGGTACTGTCAAGGAAATGCCGATGGCCATCGAACTGAAGCGCTTCATTATGGAGACCTACGACGACGGTATGCCCAAGCGCTTTGCCTCGGAGATTCAGATACTGACGGAATCGGGAAAAAGCATCGAGGCCACGGTCGACGTGAATAAGCCATACAAGGTCGATGGCTGGATGATTTACCAGTATGGCTACGATACCCAAATGGGCGCCCAGAGCCGAATATCGACACTTGAACTGGTCAGCGACCCCTGGCTGCCGCTGGTCTATACGGGGTTCTACCTCATGCTGGCTGGCGCACTGCTCTTGCTGGCCTATACGCGCTGGAGTTACAAGCGACTGGTGCCCATTGCCGCACTGGTAGCGGTGGCACTGGCCTGCGTCAGTTACCTGATGCCGATTATCCGTTCCACCAACCTTGTGCCAGCCTTGCAAAGCCCGTGGTTCACGCCCCACATCCTGGTCTATATCGTCTGCTACTCCCTGATGGGCGTCGCCGCCGTCATCGCCGTCTATTCAATCATCAGGCACCAATCTTCAATTAAACTGGTGGACAACCTCGTCTATATCGGTCTGACATTTATGACCTTTGGCATGCTCTTTGGCGCTTTCTGGGCCAAGGAGGCCTGGGGCCACTATTGGTCGTGGGACCCCAAAGAGACGTGGGCAGCCATCACCTGGCTATCCTATCTCGTTTACATCCATTATCGCCAGATGCCTCACCACAAGCCCCGCCTGGCCCTATGGATGGTCATTGTCTCCTTTATGCTCCTGCAAATGTGTTGGTGGGGCATTAACTATCTGCCTGCGGCCAAAGAGACAAGTGTACACACTTACGCCGCAAGTTTTTGAGGCGAAATTTGGAGATGTCAGAAATTGTTCATACCTTTGCAACCGTAAAACCAAGCAACAAACAGCAATGGACAACAATCAAAGCAAGTACATCACCGTGAGTTACCAACTCTACTCCATCGACGAGAACGGTGAGAAGCATCTCGAAGAGCAGACCCAGCCCGGCAAGCCCTTCCAGTTTATCAGCGGTTTCGGCTTCTCGCTCGACGCCTTCGAGCAGCGCATCGTAGGGTTGCAGCCTGGCGAGAAGTTCGACTTCACCCTGCCGCCCGCCGAGGCTTTCGGCGACTATGATGCCGAGGGCGTTCACAAAATGAAGCGCGAACTCTTCTGCATCAACGGCCATTTCGACCACGAGAACATCTACCCCGGAGCCATCATCACCCTGATGGACGAGGACGAGAAGCGGTTTATGGCCCGCGTGGTCGAGGTCGACGAGGATGCCGTCACCATAGACACCAACCACCCGCTGGCCGGCCTGTCGCTGCAGTTCACCGGCTTGGTGCTGGAAAACCGCGATGCCACCAAGGAGGAGATAGAGAGCCTGCTCAACCGTATGGGCCACGAGTGCTGCGGCTGCGACGATTGCGATGACTGCGAAGGCCATCACGACCATGACCACGAGCACGGCTGCGGTTGCGGCCATTGCCACCATTAGTCCCGCCCCTTCCGCCTATGCGCAACACATTCGGAACACTCTTCACCCTGACCTCTTTCGGCGAAAGCCATGGAGCAGCCATCGGAGGCATCGTCGACGGTATGCCTCCGGGCATCGAGATTGACCAAGCCTTCATCCAGAGCGAACTGGCCCGCCGCCGACCCGGCCAGAGCGCCATTTCCACCCAGCGGCAGGAACCCGACCATGTGGAGTTGCTCAGTGGTGTGTTCGAGGGCCGCTCTACAGGAACACCCATCGCTTTCCTCGTGCGCAACCAAGACCAGCACTCGCAGGACTATGAGAATCTGCGCACGCTGTTCCGTCCCTCCCATGCCGACTACACCTATTATATTAAATATGGTGTGCGCGACCATCGGGGCGGGGGCCGTTCGTCGGCACGCATCACCATTGCCCGCGTGGTGGGCGGTGCACTGGCCAAACTGGCCTTGCGCCAGATGGGCATCACCATCGAGGCCTACACCTCACAGGTGGGCAACATTGCCCTCGACCGCGACTACCACCGCTACGACCTCTCGCTGGCCGAAACCAATGCCGTGCGCTGCCCCGACCCCGAAAAGGCTGCCGAAATGGAGCGACTCATCCTGCAGGTGAAGGGCGAGGGCGACACCATCGGCGGCGTGGTGACATGCGTGGTCAGAGGTTGTCCTCCAGGGCTGGGCGAGCCGGAATTCGGCAAATTGCACGCCCTTTTAGGTAGTGCTATGCTGGGCATCAATGCGGCCAAAGGCTTCGAATATGGCGAGGGTTTCGACGGCGTCACCCAGCGAGGTTCCCAGCAGAACGACATCTTTGTCAACGAAAAGGGAGAGGTGAATACTGCCACCAACCACAGCGGCGGCATACAGGGCGGCATCTCCAACGGACAGGATATTTATTTCCGCGTGGCCTTCAAGCCCGTAGCCACCCTGTTGCGTGAACAGCCAACGGTCGACTTGGAAGGAAATCCCACCCGCTTTACCACCCGTGGCCGACACGACCCGTGTGTGGTGCCTCGCGCCGTTCCTGTGGTCGAAGCAATGGCCGCAATGACCATTTTAGACCAGTTTTTATGCCTTAAAACATATAAAAAGTAGAAAATATTGAATTTTATTTCAAAAAAGAAGCGCATTTATTTTGCGCTTCCATTTTTTTTGTTTAATTTTGCCCCGTAATAATGAATTGGCTTGTGAAAGTCGTTTATTTATTTAAGTCTAGTTTAGTTTTTGTGTTGGTTGAGGGCTGGTGATTGCCAGCCCTCTTTATCTGATACTGAGTGTCTTAGAATCTCACGGCCACATCGAGCGTGTTCCCGCTAAATCCAAGCGCGACTTGGCTGCTTTTGTGCTTGAACACCTTGCTTGAAAGCCACCAAGTGGCTTCGGTCGCGGCCACTCCAACCGCTGCCCCTGCGGCCACATCATACCAGTGATGACGATCTTTGGCGACGCGGTCTATGGCTACAAATGTGGCAACGCCATAGCCCGCCACAGAAATCCACGGAGAAACCTTCCCAAACTCTCTATGCAAGGCTGTGGCTCCAGCAAAGGCAATCGTTGCATGGCCTGAGGGGAACGACTTCTGGTCTGTTCCGTCGGGCCTTGTCTCTTTGATGGAATGTTTCAGCACATACGCCGCGCCTGCGGAAGCGACCCACGATGCTGCCGTTGTTACTGCGAGTCTAGTCCAGTCATCCCTTGACTCCACGCCGCACGCCTTCAGGGCAAACACCGAGGCATACGGCATATACTGCAAGGCGTCGTCCATCCCGTCGGAGTGTTTCTGCTGGGCATGTGCCTGAAAGCAAAGCCCCAGCATCAGTATGACTATACAGCAATGCCTCATCTTGCCCGTTTCCAAGTGTTATTGCCCAAGTCATATTGCACGCCGACATTGATGTCAAACCAGCCGTTACAACTGATTCCATTTCTGGGAGTCTGGAACTTCTTATCGTGGAAACCGCTTGTCGTCACCTGGTATGTCACGTCCGCATACAGCTTTATCTTGTCGCTGACTGCGAAGGTCTGCTCTGTGCCCAAACCAATTATCGGACACTCAGGATAGCTGGACGAGAAGTTGGTGGCAAGGCCCATACGTGGGAAAAGGATGGCGTTCCACTTGCGTTCCACAGAATAGCCGGAAATGATGTTGTGGAGATTGATGAAGAGGTCTGCATAGAGTGCATAGAAACCCCTCTTGTCCAGTTTACATTCCGGGTCGTCCATGGCAGCCAGATAGACTGCATGATGATTAACAATAATGCTGTTCTGCCAGTTCACGCCACCACGCACGCCAAACTCTGGTGTAAACCATTTACCAATGCCCAGATTTATGCCATAGGTGCTGCCATTCGGGAATACATTGGTGAAATTCGTTCCCCAAGCATTTTGCAACGACATGCCAAGGCCTGCCTGTGCAAACCAGTTGTCCCAGAATGAGTTTAGCACAACAGCTTTGTCGCAATGCAAGGAGTCTGCCGACAAATGATGGAATGAGTTTTTCTTCGACAGTTCCATCTCTACGCCGACAACGATTTCGCCGAAGCTGTTGCCTCCGCTGTCAGTTCCAGAATCAACACCATTCAAGCTCGAAACAAAACTATAATTAGCGTCGGCAAACAGTTTCCACTTATCGTTGAGCCGATAGGTGTTCGACAATCCAACACCCAGGATCGGGCCGCCTTTGCCTTCCCTGACATTTAGCCATGCTCCGGCACGGGGTGTGAAAATGAGGTTCCATTTTCTTTCCGGCTTATACACATCGAAGAGGTTATGCAGATTCAGTTGCATATCGCCGCTGAATGTCAGGAATCCCCCGTTGTGGTGACTTCCGCCTTCCACTCCGTAGGGGTGATACCACACGTTATGCATTTCCTTGATGATGACATTGTTCCAATTGACCTTCACTTTGCCGCCGAATTCCGGAGAGAACCACTTCCCCACGGCTATGCTCAGGCCGAGCGACTTGCCGTTAGGGAACACGTTTTTAACAGAATGGTGCGTAGGGAACAGCAGAATCATATCTGCTCCAACCTGCCCATACCAGTTGTCCCAGAACGAGTTGGTAACAACAGACGCTGAGTCTGCAGCTGTTTCCACCTCTTGCCCTTGGACAAATGAGATGTTGAACAGAAAAAGAAACAAGAAAACTATTTTCTTCATTTGACTAATGCTTTTGGGTGAAATCTGCTTGACAAACCTGCCTCTGGGTTTGGACGAACCAAACTACCAGTTAGGACGAACCAAACCCGAAGTTTGGACGAACCAAACTTTAGGGCCTATCGGAGCTATTCCTGAGGCTTCCCCAGCAGGAAGCGGGTTATGAAGGCTTGGACGATGGGGAACTGGCTCTGGGGCAACTGGCAATGGCCGTGCCCTCCCACAATGTCGCAGCCCATACGGTCGCCGATGCCGAAGTGCTCCCAGACCTTATGGGCTGCTTGTGCGGAAATATTCATCGACGAGTCGGCCAGCCACACATAGTCGGGATTGCCCAGCAGCAGAAGGGCGCGTGGGCAGACCATTGCGCAAAGTTCGTGCTGGTCGTAGGGCAGGCGGTAGACAGAATCGCCGTGGAAATTGTCGCGCTGGCTTTCCAGGAACCAGTGGTAGTCGGTCTTGTCCAGGTCCTCCACGTTCTGTTTCGACTCGTGGCTCACACGCCAAGCAGCCGCACCTCCGCCGCCAGGCTCCTGAGCGATGGTCAGAGCGATGCGCTCGTCGAAGGCGCCGCAGTAGAGGGCCATCTTGCCAGCATACGAACAGCCGGTCACGCCTATGCGGCGGGTGTCAATCTTCGTCACCTTGGGCCCCAACTGCTGCAAGCCGTCGATGAGCCGGCTCATGCCCCACGCCCACTCGCTGTAGGCGCCGTTATCCTTCAGTTCCGGGTAAAGCCGGTCGAAGTGGTGTTCGCCTCGGTCATGGTGCTTGCCCCATTGTTTATAGTCGTTCACCTGGGCCGAACTGAAGTTCATCGTGGCGATGGGCTGCCCGTCGAAGAGTTGGCGGGGCAGGGCAATCATATCGGTGCCAATCATCAGAGCGTAGGGCGGTTGGCCCACCTTGGGATAGCGAATGTGCGACTGCAGCGTAAGCGTCTCTCCGCCCACAGTCACGTCGACCACCAGCATCGTGTCACCCTCCATGCGGGCTTTCACCTGACTGGGCTTCACGGTGGGCTTCGTGCCTATGCCATAGTGCTGTATGAGTGAGCCAATCTCGTTGCGGCGCCGACTCCAGTCTTTAAAGGTTTTCACGCCCTCCAGCGCATCGGGCAGACTGCGTATAACCGGCAGTTTTGCTGGGTCTGCGAATGATTTCAACGCAAATTTACGGCCCGTGTTCTCCTTGTCGTAAACGAGGGGCTGGCCGCTGGCGGTTGCCAGAGAAAGCACCGTCAGCAGAATCGAAACGATGGTCTTCTTCATCTTGGGAATTACGAATTACGAATTTACGAATTGAGTTGCTGCAGGCGGGCGATGTATTTGCCCAAAATGTCGAACTCGATGTTTACTATTGTGCCCACCTCAATGTCCTGGAAATTGGTGTGCTCCATTGTATAGGGGATAATGGCCACCTGGAAGGTATTGGTGGTGGGGCGGCAGACGGTGAGCGACACGCCATTGACGGTCACCGAACCTTTGTCGACGGTGAAGTAGCCGCGCAGGGCCTGTTCGCGGTCGCAGTCGTACTCGAAGGTGAAATAGGTGCTGCCCTGAGCGTCTTCCTTGGCGATGCAACGGGCGGTCTGGTCAACGTGGCCCTGCACGATGTGGCCGTCCAGCCGGCCGTTCATCAGCATCGAGCGCTCCACGTTCACCTTATCGCCCACGTGCAGCAGGCCCAGGTTGGAGCGCTCCAGGGTCTCTTTCATCGCCGTGACGACGTAACGGTCGCCGTCGATGCTGACCACCGTCAGGCAGACGCCGTTGTGGGCTACGCTCTGGTCGATGCGCAGTTCGCTGGTGAACGAACAGGTGAGGGTGAAGTCGATGTTTTCCCTATCGGGCGTAATGGCCACTACGGTGGCGAACTCTTCAATAATTCCGGAGAACATAATGTGATTTTCGATTTACGGATTTTCGATTTGCGGATTTATGAATTACGGGTGATTCGGAATCAGGAATTCGTAATTTGGAATTATAAAAAGAGCCGCACCCGCGATGTGATGAAAACTCCTTTATCACAGGTTGTGGGAGTTTCCCGCCTTTGTAATCCACCGGCAACAGACAGCAAACTGTCCCCGCTTGGTTAGTGGCCCGCCATTAGCAAGAGAAAACGTCCC
The DNA here is from genome assembly GCA_017960525.1 of Prevotella sp. Taxonomy (GTDB): domain Bacteria; phylum Bacteroidota; class Bacteroidia; order Bacteroidales; family Bacteroidaceae; genus Prevotella. The sequence continues at coordinate 3,273 of JAGCZA010000002.1, read as the reverse complement.
GGTTTTCAATGTTATTTGATGAGTATCCCGATCTGTCGGGCGCGGCTCAGTCTCATTATTTTCTGCAAAGGTAAGCATAATATTCGTAAACAAGTCAGAAATGCACACTTTTTAACTTTTCCGTTGGCCCCAAATCGATATAATTTCCTTACCTTTGCCCCTATGAAAAAGAAAATGAATATAGACGTGAAGGAACGGGTGCTCCATTTCCGCCAGCCGGCGGGCACGTCACGTGGGGTCTATACTGAACGGCGGTCGTGGTTTGTCACCGTGAGCGACGGCATTGCCGAGGGTACCGGCGAGTGTGCGCCGCTGCCCGACCTGAGTTGCGACGCCCTGTCGCCTGAACGTTATGTCGAGGTACTGCGCGGTTTCTGCAATCAGGTGGAGCAAACGGGCCAGATAGACTATGAGGCTATGCGCGACTATCCCTCTATGCTCTTCGGACTGGAGACGGCCCTGCTCGCCCTCCGCTCTCCGATCCTTTTCGACACTGCCTTCAGCCGTGGCGAGGTGGGCATCCCCATCAACGGACTGGTGTGGATGGGCACCTACGACGAAATGCTGACCCGAATGGAGGAGAAATTGCGACAGGGCTTCCGCTGCATCAAACTGAAAATCGGCGCGATTGACTTCGACCGCGAGTTGGACTTGGTGCGCCGCATCCGCCAGCGTTTCTCCCACCACGAAGTGGAGTTGCGGCTCGACGCCAACGGTGCTTTCCCCTTCGACGAGGCCCTCTACAAACTGGAACTGCTCTCGCAGTATGCTATCCATAGCATCGAGCAGCCCATCAAGGCGGGCCAGTGGGCCAATATGGCTGAACTTTGCCGCGAAGCACCGCTGCGCATCGCCCTCGACGAAGAACTTATCGGCATCAACGACCCCTCGCAGAAACGGCAAATGCTGCACATCATCAAGCCCGACTACATCATCCTGAAACCGTCGCTCCACGGCGGTATGGCGGGCTGCCGCGAGTGGATTGACATTGCCACTGAAGAGGGCATCGGCTCGTGGATGACCTCGGCCCTGGAGAGCAACGTGGGCCTGAACGCCATCGCCCAGTTCTGCAGCGCAGTCTACGGCGACCACATCACCCTCCCACAAGGCTTGGGAACAGGCCAACTATTCACCGACAACATCCCCATGCCGCTGGAAATCCGCAGAGACAAACTATGGATGTCCTTATGAATATGACTTTAGACAAATTCCTGAGCGAGTGGAATAATGTCAGGGGCCGGCTGTTGGTGCACACCAGCGGGTCGACAGGCGAGCCAAAGCCCCTGTGGGTGGAGAAGCGGCGTATGGAGGCTTCGGCCCGTATGACCTGTCAGTTCCTCGGACTGAAAGAGGGCGACACGGCTTTGCTGTGCCTGCCATTAGACTATATCGCGGGCAAGATGATGGTGGTGCGCGCACTTACTTGTGGCCTCCGTCTCATTGCTGTGCCCCCTTCCGGCCATCCGCTGGCAGAATCGGCCTCTGTTGACTTCGCTGCTATGGTGCCCTCCCAGGTCTACAACTCACTACAGGTAGAGGAGGAGCGCAGCCGTCTGCGCCAGATTCGGCAACTCATCATCGGCGGGGGGGCCATAGACGATGCATTGGCAGACGAACTGAAGATCTTCCCTAACGGTGTGTGGAGCACTTACGGTATGACCGAGACGCTCTCGCACATCGCCCTCCGACGACTCAGCGGCCCCGATGCCAGCCAGTGGTACACGCCTTTCAACGGTATCACTCTCTCGCTCAACGACGAGGGATGTCTGGTCATCGATGCCCCGCTGGTGTATCCTGACCGTCTGGTCACCAACGACATTGCAGAACTACGTCCCGACGGCCGCTTCCGCATCTTAGGCCGCCGCGACAACGTCATCTGCTCTGGTGGCATCAAGATTCAGGCAGAGGAGGTAGAGACCTTGCTGCGTCCTCATTTGGCAACTCCTTTCTGCATAACCCGCAGGAAAGACGCGAAGTGGGGCGAGGCCGTAGTCCTGCTCACCGAAGATAGCAACCTGGCAACAGTAGAAGCCGTCTGTCGTCGTGTGCTCCCACCCTACTGGGTGCCACGCGACTACTGTCACACAGCCCGGATCCCGCTCACCCCAACAGGGAAAATTGCCCGCAAGGAGGCGGAGCGAGCTATTTTATATCATAATGAGAGTGACATTTCGTAATTATGCACCTATGAAACAGATTGAAGTTGTAGCAGCGATTATCCGAAATGCAGAAGAGCACATCTTCGCTACACAACGGGGCTATGGTGAGTGGAAAGACTGGTGGGAGTTTCCTGGCGGAAAGATGGAGGCTGGTGAAACACCAGAGGAGGCTCTGAAGCGGGAAATACACGAGGAACTCTCAACAGAAATCAGCGTAGATGAGTACCTATGCACCGTAGAGTACGACTACCCTAAGTTCCACCTGAAGATGTACTGCTATATATGCTCACAGCTGACGAAGTCATTGCGTCTGAACGAGCATAAGGCAGCCAAATGGCTTGCGAAAGGCGAATTGGACTGTGTGAAGTGGCTGCCTGCAGACCTTAAAGTAGTGGAGAAAATAAAGAAATTGAGTTGACAATGGATAAGCTCACTGCACAACAGCGCCACAAATGCATGGCAGCGATTCGGTCGAAGGACACAAAGCCTGAGATAATAGTGCGCCGTGGTCTGTGGAGCATGGGCTTCAGATACAGGCTGAACCACAAACGACTGCCAGGACACCCTGACCTGGTTTTGCGGAAATACAGAACATGTATCTTCGTAAACGGATGCTTTTGGCATGGTCATCTGGTGGATATGTCAACACTCGAAAACTCGGAGTGCTGCAAAATTCCAAGTACGAATCGAGAGTTCTGGGTGGCAAAGATTCGCCGGAACAAAGAACGCGACCGCGAGGAGAAGCGTAAACTGGCAGAAATGGGCTGGCACTGCATCACCGTCTGGGAATGTGAACTGACGCCGAAACGCAGGAAAGAGACGTTGGAGTCTATCGCCTTCACGCTGAACCACATCTGGCTGCAAGACCACTCTATACCCATAAAACAAACTACCAAAGAGAAAGAGCAGCCCATACTGATAGCAGCCGAAGACGAAGCCCAATAAAGGAAGCTTTCACAAAGACATTGAAGGTTTGCTTCTTCTATGTTGCAAACCAAATAATTGGTCTGACTTTTATTGTTTTTTAATTGTTTTATATTCGTTTTTACTTTATTTTTACTCAACAACTGCCAAGAAATCCCCTTCCAGACACATTTTTCCCATGTCTGGAGAT
>JAGCZA010000029.1 GCA_017960525.1 Prevotella sp. | reverse complement strand
CCTTGGCCATCATGTAGTTCACGGTAATATGCTTGCCCACCTCGCGCGCAAAGTCGAGGAACGTGAAGTCCTTCATCCAGTCGTAGTTGTTCACCATCAGGGCGGCGTTCTCGTACTTCGACTCGAAGTCGAGGAACTTGGCCACCTGTGCCTTGATGCACTCCTGGTTGTGGCGGAGGGTCTCGTCGTTGAGCAGATTGCGCTCCTGGCTCTTGCCGCTGGGGTCGCCAATCATACCTGTTGCGCCACCGACCAGGATAATGGGCCTGTGGCCGCAACGCTGCAAATGGCGCAGCATCATGATGCCGCAGAGGTGTCCTATGTGGAGTGAGTCGGCCGTGGGGTCAGTACCCAGATAGGCCGTCACCATCTCTTTTTGCAGCAGTTCCTCCGTGCCGGGCATCATCTGTGCCAGCATGCCTCGCCAGCGCAGTTCTTCTACGAAGTTCTTTCTCATTTCTTTTTCTTCTTAGCAGTTGTTGGTTTGGCAGGCTTGGTTTCAGAGGCTGCGGGGGCAGCAGGAGCGGGCTTGTCAATCTCCACAAGTTCCACGTCGAAGATGAGCGTCGAGTAGGCAGGAATCTGGCCCTGTGCACGCTCGCCGTAGGCCAGTTCTTGCGGGATGAACAGTTGCCACTTCGAGCCGACGGGCATCATAGTGAGTGCCTCAGTCCAGCCCCTGATGACCTGGTCGGCACGGAAGGAGGCAGGCTCTGAGCCGTGCTTGGAAGAAGCATCGAACACAGTACCGTCAATCAAACGGCCCTCGTAGTGCACCTTCACCTTGTCTGTCCGCTGGGGCACCTCGCCCTCACCCTGCTTCAGCACCTTGTACTGCAAGCCGCTGGGAGTGCTGATGACGCCCTCCTTGGTCTTGTTCTCGGCCAGGAAGTCGCGGCCCGGCTTCGAAAGTTTCTCCACCTTGACAGCCTTGTTGCTCTTCTGCTTGTCCTTGAAAAGTGTCTCGGCCACAGCCAGGTTCATCACGCTGGAGTCCTTCTGCAGGGCATCGGTGAAACCACGGAAGAAAGTGAGGTCTATGACTGAGTCGGGCGTGTCGGTAAACTCCATCTTCAGGCCGGGGATGAGCCGCTGCACCAACTGGTCGGCAATGAGCACACCCGACAGGCGGGCCTTCACGCTGGGGTTGGTCTTGGCAGCCACAGCATCCTTGACAGCCTGGCTGAAGCCCGTCACGAAGTCGGACATATAGGCAGTATCCACACCCTGCTGCAGGAGATAGGGCATCAGGCCGTTGGTCATAGTGATACCGGCGGCATAACTCAGAGAGTCGCTACTGCTAATCAGGTTGACCACTTCCTTGACGTTCTGCTCCTGCTGGGACTCTTTCTTCTTTTTCTTTGCAGCATCTATGTTGCTGAAAGTGGCACCCACCACGAGGGTGAGTGCCAATAATACGACTTTCTTCATAGTGACAGATTACTTGATGCCAAGAAGTTCAACCTTGAAGATAAGTGTTGAGAAGGGAGGAATGTTACCCGTCTCGCGTGAGCCGTAAGCCTTGTCCTGGGGAATATAGATTTCCCACTCGGAACCAACGGGCATCATCTTGAGCACTTCCTGCCAGCCGGCGATGACCTGACCAACACCGAAGCTGGCGGGCTTGCCGCGCTCCAGGCTGCTGTCGAAGACAGTACCGTCGATGAGCTTGCCCTCATAGTTGACCTCAACAGTCGAAGTGTCGGCGGGGATGGCACCCTTGCCCTCCTTCAGAATCTTGTACTGCACGCCGCTGGGCAGAGTGACGACACCCTCCTTGACCTTGTTCTCGGCCAGGAAGTCCTCGTTCTTTTTCTTGGCATCGCCATACTTCTTTTCCATTGTGCGGGCCTTGATAACCTCGACCATAGCCTGGGCTGTAGAGTCGGCCTCCTTGACGGTCATACGCTGGTCCTTGCCAGTGATGGCGCTGATGAATCCGGCCATAAAGTTGTTCTTCGAGATGGTCTGCGTGCTGTCGTCGCCGAAGAGCATGCCGTTCAGGCCCTTGAAAGCCTGGTTGGAAATCTGCTGGCCAATCTCAATACCTGCAAAGTAGGCTGCCTTCTTCTTGTCCTCACCAGCGTTCACAGCGTCAGTCAGACCCTGGATGAACTCAGCGATGTAAGTAGTGTCCACGCCCTTGGCATTTGCCAGATAAGGCATCAGACCCTGTGTCTGTGCCATACCGATGGCATAGCTCACGGTGTCGATATCATTCTTCAGACTTGGTTTGGGGGTGTTTCCGCCGCATGAAAACAGAGCGGAGACTGCAATGGCCGAAGCGGCCACAAAAGTAAACTTTTTCATTTCTTGAAATTATAAATGTTAATATAATTATGTTCTATGTCTTGGTTATTTCACTTCTATCAGTTCCACGTCGAAGATGAGCGCGGCGTAAGGCGGAATCATCTGCCCTGCCCCACCCTCGCCGTAGGCAAGGCGGTAGGGAATGAAGAAACGGTACTTGGCACCCTCCTGCATCAATTGAAGACCCTCAGTCCATCCGGCAATAACCTGCTGCAGGCCGAAGACGGCAGGCTCACCGCGCTGCACGCTGGAGTCGAACACGGTGCCGTCGATGAGGAAGCCCTCATAGTGGCACTTCACGCTGTCGGTGGCCTTGGGCTTGCGGCCATTGCCCTCTTTCAGCACCTGATACTGAAGACCGCTGGGCAGTGTGATGACACCCTCGCGCTTGGCATTTTCGGCCAGATACTTCTCGCCGGCATCCTTGTGTACCTTTCCCTGCTGCTCGCGCTCGGCGTTGAGTTTCTGTTCCTGGCGGGCGAAGAAATCGTTTACCATCTGCTGGGCCTCACGGTGTGAGATTTTCAGTTGATTGCCTTCCAGCACATCCTTCACGGCCTGTGCAAAGCTGTCGACGCTGAAATCGGGGATTCCCATCTGCGAGAGCTGCTGGCCTATGCCCAGACCGAGGGCATAACTAAGATTACTCATTTTGCTTTCTCTATAATTAATAAATATGTGTGGTCTTTGGAAAAACCGTGCAAAATTACTCAATTTCCGCGACACTCCTGTCACCTTGCCTCAAAAATTAGTTTTATTTAAGGTTATTCGCCACCCTTTTAGAGTCAATCGACAAGCGCAAGTGTCTTCTATAAATAAAGAATACAGACCCCACCCCTGCCCCTCCCCTTGAAGGGAGGGGAGCCCCTGCGGATAGGTTGGCGGTGGCAATTCCCCTCTCTTCAAGGGGAGGGGCAAGGGTGGGGTCTGTATTGTTATTATCCATATTTGTTTTCGTCTTATACGAAAAGTTGGCTGCAAAGTTTTGCATAATGTTGAAAAGCTGCAGCAATCTCAAGAAGACCTTAGCCAGCGATGCATGTTTAGATGTCAGTCAAAACGGGCGCAGGAGTGATTTTCCTGAACCAAGCAAAATAGTTGCAGGAATGGAAAATAATGCCGATTCTGAACCGTCAAACCTCATAATTGGTCTTTCCATCGGCATCGCCGTGGAGTGCGTCCTGAAATGAGTTCCAGTCCTGGAAGCCGACCAACAGCGAGAGCCGGTCCAGAGTCTTGTGGTTGGGCTTGCGCAACAGTTCTTTCTCCACGGCCTCCATCAGCTTGCGCAGGGCAATACGTTTATTTTCCATAAGCTTATGGTTCACAGATGATTTGGCACACCTGATCCTGGAAACTGCGGGCATCGGCGGCTTTCAGGGTGCCTTGGTTCATAATGGCGAAACAGAGCAAGTGGCCGTTGGGAGCGGTGGCATAGCCCGAAAGCGAAATGACGCCTGTGAGCGTGCCCGTCTTGGCCCTTACGTTTGAGGCGGCGGCAGTCCCCTTCATCCGCTTCTTCAGCGTTCCGTCGACGCCGGCTATAGGCAGCACGTCGTAGAGGGTGTTGAAGATGCGCTTGTTACGGTAGGCATAGCGCAGGAGCCTGACTTCGGCCTCTGCCGAAAGGTAGTTGTAGAGCGACAGCCCGCTGCCGTCGGCCAGGCGGTACTGCTTGCTCTCCAGCCCGGCACGCTCCATGAGCGCACGCTCCAGGCGGATGGCATCGATGGCACGTGCCGGACGGTGGCCGCTGCTGGCAGCCACCTGATAGAAGACCGACTCGGCAAAGAGGTTGTCGCTGTCCTTCATCATCTGCTGCAAAATGAGAGTGAGCGGTGTGCGCCGCTCGGCCACGAGCACGGCATCCTTGGGCAGTTGGTCCTTGATATAGAAATTGTTCATCACGGCGATGCCGGCCTCCTCACACAGATTGGCCAGCGTGGGGGCGAAGATGTCCTTGCGGCCCACCAGCAGGGGTGTCAGCGTGGGGTTCTTGTCGTCCCAGCACCAACCCTCGCCCCAGCGCAGCGTGTCCTTCATCGAGACATCGGTCACAATGCGACCGCAGAGGGAGTCGATGCCTGTGCTCTTGAGCGCGTCGACAAAACTGCGCATATCGTCGAAGGAAAAGAGCGGGTCCATCCCGCCCACGCAGCACACATCGCCGTGGAACACGTGGTCCACTCGCTCGCCGCTGGTATAGAGGCGGGTGAAGAAGTTGTAGGCAGGCCCCAGCTGGTCGAGCGCCGTGATGGCCGTGAGCAGCTTCATAGTGGAGGCTGGGCGCAAAAGCTGCCGGTGGTTGCAGCTGAACAGCGAGCGGTCGTCGGTCAAGTCCCAGACCATCAGTCCCAGTTGGGTGGTCTCGGTGAGCGGATGGCGCATCATCTCATCCAACCGCTGCTGCATAGACTGCGGCCACACCAGCCCATCTTCAGTAGCCTGTGGCAGTTCGCTGACCATCGGCTCTTCCTGCGCCAAAAGCGGAACGGAGAGCAACAGCAGGACAATAAATATCTGTGTTCGTATCTTCATATCCAATAAGCTTGTACAAGTGCAAAGATAGCAGAAAAACATTATTCCCGCAAGTCTTTCTCTGGAAATCTTGCGGGAATATTGTTATTTATTGAGTTTTGTCAATGTCGCTCCTGTCGTTAGCTTCCTTAGTTTGGGAACCGAATATAGCAATGACGTCTATTGCGGCATCATTTGCTTTGCAGCAGCCATAAGGCTGAGGACGCAGGCTATGTCAGCCACGTCTATTTTACCGTCACCGTTTATATCAGCCTGCTGTTCATTCGCGCCTGTAGTCTGTCCAGACATATAACTAAGGATTTTCGAAATGTCTGCCACGTCTATGACACCATCACCGTTCACGTCGCCATTTTCAGCTGGTTCCATCTCAACAATGGTCTTGAATTTGCTCCATCCGTCGGTGCTCTCATACTTCGATTTAGTGCCGTAAGGCACATAGAGAGTGGCTGATTCATATATGCCATAAAATGTAACATCGCCTATGGGAAAAGGCTCAATAATGTACGAAGTCACACTGCTCAAACCATAGCATCCCCAGAAGGAGTATGTACCCATTGAGGTCACACTCGATGGAATTGCAAGACTGGTAAGGCCACTACAACTTTGAAATGAGCTGGAACCAATGGTGGTCACACCGTCAGGAATATTGATACTTGACAGTTCGTAACAGTCGGTGAAAGCATAGTCGTCGATAACTTTTACGTCGCTTGGCACAACCGTGTTCATACACCCAATCATAAGCTTGTTGCTACTGGTTTCTATGATGGCGTTACAGTCATTGCGGGAGTCATAGACCGGATTGTTTTCATCTATTGTGATACTGGTCACACTTCTACAATTACTAAACGATGAACTTGCGATGCTTCTCACATTAGCAGGAATTTTTATATCGGTCAAATTATGGAATGCATATTCCCCGATGCTGACCACATCGTCAGGAATGACAGTATTCATACATCCAGCGATAAGCTTATTGCTACTGGTTTCTATGACGGCGTTACAATCGTTGCGGGAGTCATAGACCGGATTTCCCTGTTCCACGGCAATCTTGGACAAACTATTGCAGCCACAAAACACATTAATACTGAAACTTGTTACGCTTTTAGGTATAGTAATATTTGGGAGGCTACTGCAGTATCCAAAAGCCAAGTAGCCTATATTGACAAGACTTTCGGGTAGAGTGATGCTCGACAGACCGCTACAGCCACTAAACGCCCTTTCGACAATAGTGACTACTCCCTCAGGAATAACTATGCTGGTCAAACCAGAACAATTAGCAAATGCAAAGTCACCTATTTTCCTCACTCCTTTTGGGATTTCGATATTGGTAAGGCCGGTGACATTCCTGAAAGCATTGTCTCCGATTTCTTTGACAGTATCTGGTATCTTGGTTGTATGACAGCCTTTTATGAGACGATTGCTTGCAGTTTCTATAATAGCATTGCAGTTGTCGCGAGAGTCATAGACCATATTGCCCTTTTCAACGATGAAACTGTTAATATCTTGCTGAAAAAAGAGTTCGCTAATAGCCACTACGCTTTTGGGAATAATAATTCTATTAAAATTAACCATAACATAAAAACTGAAAGGACCAGCACCAATGGCCAATGTACCATCTGCAAAGGTTAGGTCTCCGTCCAACATTCCTTTATAGCCACACGCCACCTTTCCTGCATAGACCACACCATCTGGTTGATTATCATACCAAGCAGTTCCACTAAAAGCGTATGACTCTATCCGTAAGACACTTTCCGGAATGGTGATGGATGACAGTTTTGGGCAATCAGCAAATGCAGCTTGGCCGATGAACGAAACGCCATCTGGAACAGTGACGCTGGTCAGATTACCGCACCCGTTAAAAGCATTGTAACAAATGCCCACAGTACCTTTTGCTATGTCGATTTGAGTGTTTTCTGGCATAGTACCTTTATATTTATACAACCACTTTCCTAAATATATCAAGCCGTCTGGACGGTCTTCATCCAATTTGGTGCCATCGAAAGCCCAGGATTCGATTGTGGCAACACTTTCAGGAATGTTGATGGCAGTCAGATTTTTACATCCATCGAATGCATTTGTACCGATTTTGGTTATACCTGGCTGGATGGTGACACTGGTCAGTTCTTCACAATGGTAGAATGCCATTCCTCCTATGCTTTTAACGGAATAATTGCATCCATCAACGAAAAATTCTGACAAGATGGTCACGTCGCCAGACACGTCAGGAGAGCCTGCGCCCATATATCCTGCCATTACAGACGCTTCACTCTCACCTACAGTATATTCATAATTGATTTTTGTTTGTGGGTCTTGCCACACAAGCGCCTTGGCCTTATTAGGTGATAAGGCGGCAAAGATTAGTACACTAAAGATAATTTTTGCTTTCATCGTTGTAAATTGTTAGTTGTTAATATAAAACTTAGTTGGATAACCTACCAGATATGAGGAATGCGTGGACGGATTGCACCATTATCAATCTTGGGTCGTGGAAATACCTCTTGGCATAACGATACAATAGTCCACGCCTCAAGGTATAATCATCCATCATCTTCAACACAGATGAAAGCACAACTTACACCTACAGCGTGAACGTCATTGCATATCGTCCGCCAATGAATTTTCCACGTTCAAGATTGGGACAAATACGCGCTAAACGCTCATGTAGTAAAATGTGAGAATCCTTTGAAGTGCGCCACCACTCTTGGCTTTGCTTGGAAACTCGGTGCAAAGATAGTAAAATGTTTATTATCGACCAAAGTTTTTCCCAAATATTTATCATCTTTTTCTCTTGAACAATTCTTTGAACAATTCTTTTAAAACACTTCCTCGGAGGGTGATGGAAATTTGGACGAACCAAACCAGAAGTTTGGACGAACCAAACTACCAGTTTGGACGGAGCAAACTCATAGTTAGGACGAACCAAACTCAGAGGGCCATTTCCGTATGGAAAAGAAAAAAGCAAACGTTTGTTTGGCGGTATCAGAAATAATCACTATCTTTGCCGTCGGATTGCGACGAGCTGATTCTGGACAACTGTCAGAACTACCCTATAAGCAAGCAGAACAAACATAGTTGAACACTTAAAACCGTGAATGTGTACAGACTAAGAATATGAAAAAACAGATTGTTTTATTTCTTATGACCCTCCTGCCCCTGATGGCTAGTGCAGATGCCGTGGAGATTGGCGGTATTTACTACAATTTAGTGTCGAAGGCCAAAACGGCTGTAGTTGCAAGGAAACCGAGCGGATATTATACTGGTGTTGTCAGTATTCCTGAGACTGTCACCTATAACGGTCTGAATTATGATGTGACAAAGATTGGTAGCAATGCTTTTTATTTTTGTAGTGACTTGACCTCCGTCACGATTCCCAATAGTGTGACAAATATTGGTAATTCTGCTTTCATTGGTTGTATTTAGAGACCTCTAAACAACCACAAACAATGAAAAACACATAGAGATAAACCTTTGTATATCAACCACTTTTAGATTTTAACACTTCAGACTTGCTTTTTGGTGGTTCTCAAAAATCCGCTTACCTTTGCAACGCATTTCTACCGCGGAGAATTTTGAGGACTTTTATTTTGCCATCTCGTGGACAGGGTTGACAAAGGTTGACAAGAGTTTACAACGGTTAACTGAAGAACGAGAGGGAAAAGAGCAAGGAAGTGACCTCATTTGATGGAAGTACAACGAGAGCCGGGGCACAGTAGCCTCGGCTCTCGAAGTTGATAGAGGTTTGGTCATGCAAGCATGGCCAGTCGCGTAACTTGCAAATGACCGAGTGTCAAAAACGCCTCAGAACGTGTAGCCGTTCACGCTGTCCCAGTCGGGGTCGGCGGTCAGGCGGATGGTGCCGTCGGACGAGCCACCGCTGCCGCCGCTACCGAAAAAACTGCCGGT
>JAGCZA010000028.1 GCA_017960525.1 Prevotella sp. | reverse complement strand
TTTTTAATTTTGGCTGCAAAACTACTATTTCTTTTGGCATCCATCGCTATGCAAAATGTAGCAGTTCGCGGAATAAGAAACTGGCGGTGAAAGGTGCCCCATTCTTCACCATTTTGCGTGGTAACTTTACTCGGCTCCAAGGACATAAATTGGGTTACGAATAAGAAACCTAACTCCTTCACCAATCCTCCCCAATTTGCTTTTAGTCCAAATTTGAACTTCCCCGTTCTTCCCCGTCTTGCCTTTATTTCAGGCCGAATTGCGTTAATCTTCCAAAATCCGTTGTTCTTTACAACCTTTTTTCGTAACTTTGCAACAAGTTTTCTTCTGGTGACGAAAGACTTGCATAATCAATAGTTGAAAGGATGAAGAAGATACTCTTTTTACACGGATTCTTTGCCAGTAGCCGGTGCGTGCCGGCTTTGGCATTGAGAGAGGCATTTGAGGGGCGTGCAGAGGTGATTACACCAGACTTGCCGACGTATCCGCGAATGGCTTTGGAGCAGATAAGGGAGATATGCGACAAGGAGATGCCTGACTTGCTGGTCGGCAACAGTTGCGGCTCGTTTTATGCCCAGATGGTTGCGCCTGTCGTTGGAGTGCCAGCTTTGTTGGGCAATCCGCATTTCCGGATGACGGAGTTCCTGAAGCAACGTATTGGGGAGCATGAGTACAAGTCGCCTCGGAAAGACGGCAACCAAAAGTTTGTCATCGACGAAGCCCTGATACAGGAGTTTGCGGAACTGGAGGCCATTCAGTTCCAGCCTCAAACGGAGTTCAGGGACAGAGTGTGGGGCTTGTTCGGAGAGCAGGACACCCTGGCCCACTTCGAACCGTTGTTCTTGGAGCATTACAACCAGTCGTTCCACTTCCCTGGCGGCCATACTCCGACAGCCGATGAAGTCCGAACATGGTACGTGCCTTTGATTGAGAAGATGTTGGCTGCCTTTGTTCCCAGACTGAAGTGAATATAGAATATAATATTATGAAGAAACTGTTTTTGATTTCAACGTTACTGTTGGTTCTGTTAATGGGATGGGCGCAGGGATTCAAGAATCCGGTGCTCCCAGGCTTTCACGCTGACCCCTCCGTGTGTCGTGCCGGCGATGATTTCTATCTGGTGAACAGCACGTTCCAGTATTTCCCTGGGGTGCCTGTCTTCCACAGTAAGGACCTGATTCACTGGGAACAGGTGGGGGCCTGCCTCACACGTGAGTCACAAATCAGAATCGAGGGGATGGACGAGCAGACGGGCATCTATGCCCCCACCATCCGCTATCACGAGGGCCGATTCTATATGGTGACGACGGTATTCCCCTCGCGCCGCCATTTCTATGTCTATACCGACAACTCGAAGGGCGAATGGTCTGACCCCATCTACATCGACTTCGCCATCGGCAGTTGCGATCCCACACTTTTCTTCGACGATGGCAAATGCTATTTCTTGTGGAAAGAGGGTGAAATCAAGATTTGCGAGATTGATGTGAAGACGGGCAGGCAACTTGGCGAGATACATCTTCTGGGCGTGGGTCTTGGCGGCCGATACCCGGAAGGGCCGCATATCTACAAGAAGGATGGCTATTATTATCTGTTGCTGGCAGAGGGCGGCACAGAGCATGGCCATCACGTCAATATCTTTCGCAGCAAGAATCTGTTTGGTCCATACGAGCCAAATAGTTCCAATCCGATTCTCTCGCATTTCAGCATGAAGATGCAGAACAGTCCGATTCAGGGACTTGGGCACGCCGACTTGGTGCAGGCCAACGACGGTTCCTGGTGGATGATTTGCCTGGGCTATCGCACCCACGGCTATCTTCAACACGTCATGGGCCGTGAGACTTTCCTGGCTCCCGTAACGTGGGAAACGGGTGGATGGCCAGTGGTAAATGGCGATGGCACCCTGCAACTGGACATGAAATGCCAAACGCTGCCGCAAGTATCCATGCCAGTTGAACCATCAAGAGATGACTTCGAGTCCGACAAACTGTCGCTCTATTGGAGCCACTTGAATATGCCGCAAAGGGAGAACTACTCTCTGGATGTGCGCAAGGGATGGCTCAGGTTGAAGACCTCTACGGTCACACTCGACGAGGTGGGCAACCCCACGTTTATCGGCCATCGCCAGTCGGAAGCGAACTTCAGCGCGACAACCAAGGTTGACGTGTCTGGCATGAAAGACGGCGCTGTGGCAGGCATCACGGCCTACGCCGCTCATCACAACCACTACGACGTGCAGGTGGCGATGCATGGTGGCAGGCGATACCTGCAAGCCAAAATCCGCATTGGCGAGATGGAGCATATCGAAAAAGAGATTCCGCTGAACGAACATATTGTCTATCTGCGCATCACCGCCGACAGGCAGTTCTATCATCTTTACTATTCTGTTGACAACAAGGAGTTTACGCCTCTTGCCCGTATGGGCTACCGCTATCTGAGTACAGAGACCATCGGCGGTTTCACGGGCGTACATCTCGGCATCTTTGCCCATACCCTTTCCAAGACTGTCAGCCACGCCGACTTCGACTGGACGGAGTTCAAGTTTGTAAATGAATGACAGACGGATAAGATAGCACACCACAAACAGACCCCCTACAATCTTATATTATATAATAAGGTGTAGGCGATTGCCGGAACTGAAGGCGTAGCCGAGGGGCAAATGTTGGCGGGCGGGAAAGGTTTTGAGGGGAGCGTAGTGGTTAAAAATAGATAATTGTTGGGCCAATATGGCAAATTTTTCTCATTTTCTTTGGCGGTGTGCAGAAAAAAACGTATCTTTGCACAATTGGAAACAATAGTCAATAGTAATATTTATTCTTAAACCTAACATCTAATGAGTCAAAAGAGAGTTTACCTCTTCGGCAACGGTAAGGCCGAAGGAAATGCAAAAATGCGTGAGGAACTCGGCGGAAAGGGTGCAAACCTGGCCGAAATGAACCTGCTCGGCGTTCCCGTTCCTCCTGGTTTCACTATCACTACCGACTGCTGCAACGAGTACTATCAGGTTGGACAACAGAAGATTATGGAGTTGCTCAACGAGGACGTGACGGCAGCCGTGAAGCACATTGAGGTGCTGATGAACTCGAAGTTCGGCGACAAGGAGAACCCGCTGCTCGTCTCTGTACGCTCGGGTGCCCGCGCTTCTATGCCTGGTATGATGGACACGATTCTGAACCTCGGTCTGAACGACGAGGTGGCCGAAGGCATGGTGAAGAAGACGCAGAATCCGCATTTCGTGTACGACAGTTATCGCCGCTTCGTGCAGATGTACGGTGACGTGGTGCTCGAGATGAAGCCCGTGAACAAGACCGACATCGACCCGTTTGAGGAGATTATCGAGAAGGTGAAAGAAGAGCGTGGCGTGAAGTTGGACAAGGACCTAAACGTGGACGAACTGAAGAAGTTGGTCAAACTGTTCAAGGCCGCCATCAAGGAGCGCACAGGCAAGGACTTCCCCGACGATCCCATCGAGCAACTCTGGGGTGCTATCTGCGCCGTGTTCCGCAGTTGGATGAACGAGCGCGCCATCCTCTACCGCAAGATGGAAGGCATACCCGACGAGTGGGGAACTGCCGTCAGCGTCATGGCAATGGTATTCGGAAACATGGGCGACACCAGCGCTACGGGCGTATGCTTCAGCCGCGACGCCGCCAACGGTGAGCCGCTGTTCAACGGCGAGTACCTCGTCAACGCCCAGGGTGAGGACGTGGTGGCCGGTATCCGCACACCGCAGCAGATCACCATCGTAGGCTCAAAGCGCTGGGCCGAGCGCGCTGGCATCAGCGAAGAGGAGCGTGCCACCAAGTATCCCTCTATGGAAGAGGCAATGCCTGAGGTATATGCTCAGCTGAACCAGATCCAGCAGAACCTGGAGAACCACTACCACGACATGCAGGACATGGAGTTCACCGTACAGGAAGGCAAACTGTGGTTCCTGCAGACACGTAACGGCAAGCGCACCGGTGCCGCCATGGTGAAGATTGCCATCGACCTGCTCCACGAGGGCAAGATCGACGAGAAGACCGCCATCATGCGCTGCGAGCCACAGAAGCTCGACGAGCTGCTGCACCCCGTATTCGACAAGAAGGCCCTCACCCAGGCCAAGGTCATCGCCCAGGGTCTGCCCGCCAGCCCCGGTGCCGCCTGCGGACAGATTGTGTTCCACGCCGACGATGCCAAGGAGTGGCACGCCGACGGCCATCAGGTGGTGCTCGTGCGCATCGAGACCTCGCCTGAGGACCTCGCCGGTATGGCCGCTGCAGAGGGCATCCTGACCGCACGTGGCGGTATGACCTCGCACGCCGCAGTGGTGGCACGTGGCATGGGTAAGTGCTGCGTCTCGGGCGTAGGCTCACTCAACGTCAGCTACAAGGACAAGACGGTCGAAATCGACGGCGTTGTCTATAAGGAGGGCGACTACATCTCACTGAACGGCACTACCGGACAGGTCTATGCCGGACAGGTGCCCACAAAGGCTGCCGAGCTGTCAGGCGACTTCAAGGAGCTGATGGACCTCTGCGACAAGTACACCAAGCTGCAGGTCCGCACCAATGCCGACACCCCGCACGATGCACAGGTGGCACGCGCCTTCGGTGCAAAGGGTATCGGTCTGACACGTACCGAGCACATGTTCTTCGAGGACAAGAAGATCATCGCCATGCGCGAAATGATTCTCTCCGACAGCCTCGCCGGCCGTGAGAAGGCACTCGCCAAGCTGCTGCCCTACCAGAAGGCCGACTTCAAGGGCATCCTCGAGGCCATGGACGGACTGCCCGTGAACATCCGTCTGCTCGATCCTCCTCTCCACGAGTTCGTTCCCCACGATCTGGCCGGTCAGGAGACAATGGCCAAGGAGATGGGCGTGAGCCTGGAGGCTATCCAGCGCCGCGTGGCTTCTCTGGCCGAGAACAACCCGATGCTGGGTCACCGTGGCTGCCGTCTGGGCATCACCTTCCCCGAAATCACCGCCATGCAGACCCGCGCCATCCTCGGCGCCGCCTGCGAGTTGAAGAAGGAAGGCAAGAACCCCATGCCGGAAATCATGGTGCCGCTGATCGGTACGCTCTACGAGTTGAAGCAGCAGAAGGAAGTCATCACCTCCACCGCCAAGGAAGTGTTCGCCGCCGAGGGCATCGAGGTCGAGTTCGAGATTGGTACGATGATTGAGATTCCTCGTGCCGCCCTGACCGCCGACCGCATCGCCGAGGAGGCCCAGTACTTCTCATTCGGCACCAACGACCTGACACAGATGACATTCGGCTACAGCCGCGACGACATCGCCAGCTTCCTGCCCGTCTATCTCGACAAGAAGATTCTGAAGGTCGACCCATTCCAGGTGCTCGACCAGAAGGGTGTTGGCCGTCTCATCAAGTTCGCCGTCAAGGAGGGCCGCGAGGTGCGTCCTGACCTCCGCTGCGGTATCTGCGGTGAGCACGGTGGTGAGCCCAGTTCCGTGAAGTTCTGCGCCAAGATTGGTATGAACTACGCCAGTTGCTCGCCCTTCCGCGTCCCCATCGCCCGCCTCGCTGCCGCACAGGGGGCTGTCGAAGAAGAGTAGAAACCTACTGATTATCAATTAGTTGGGTGCAACTCTCTTTGATTCAGAGGGTTGCACCCAATGTTTTCTCCACAAGGTTTACACGATAAATGTGTATAATTTGAGCAGATGTTGAGAATATGTTGAGAAGATTTTGATGAGTGTTGAGAGCGTGTTGAGAATAAGTTGAGAAAAATATGGCCACATTTAGAATTACGGTACAAAAACAAAGAGCAGACGGCTACTGGCCCGTCTATATCAGAGTCATCCATCATAGAGATAGTTTATTTATAAAAACTGATAAGATGGTTGACAATAAAGGTATTGTCAAAAGTACAAAAGAAGTCAAAGACCCCTTCGTAAGAAAGTCACTGGATACACTTGTTGCAGATTATGTTGATCGATTGAATAAGGTTGATACCAGTTCATGGACTGTACAAGAAGTAGTACGATTCTTAAAACAAGGAACATCTGATGTGTGCTTCTCAGATTATGCCCGCCAGTATCAGGCAAAAATGATAAGAGAGGGACATGCGCGTAACGCACGAACCTATGAATTAGCATATCAACATTTGGAACGCTTTGCCGGTACTAATAAAATGATGTTCTCTCACTTGACATCAAGTTTTATCAATAGCTGGATAAGTTCATTATCAAACACAGCCAGAGCAAAGGAGCAATACCCTGTCTGTGTACGTCAAATCTTTAAGCAAGCACTGATTGAGTTTAATGATTATGATACTGGACTAATAAGAATTACTACGAATCCGTGGGCAAAGGTAAAAATACCAAAATCTGACACCCCACAGAAAAGGGCCATAACGATGGAAGAGTGCCGGGCATTCTTCGCAGCACAGCTACCTGAGAGCGACAGGAAATATCCGTTATCAGAACTTGGAAGAGACGTAGCCATGATGGTACTGTGTCTCGCTGGTATCAACACCGTTGATATATTCTTTCTTGAAAAGAAAAAGTATTCTAATGGAATAATATGTTATGAACGAAGGAAAACGAGGGCTGCAAGAAGTGATAATGCTTATTTTGAAATAAGAGTACCAGGTATTTTGCAACCGATTATTGATAAATATCTTGATGATTCAGACTCGCCCTACCTTTTCAACTTTCACAAAAGACTATCATCATATGATAGTTTTAATGCTAACGTGAATATTGGTATTCGTCAAATTTGCGAGAAGGTTCTCGGAATTGAACATGGGAAGGGATATAGTGCATATACCTTCCGGCATACCTGGGCGACTGTTGCACAGAATGAATGCGGGGCCTCACTGTCAGAAGTTGATTTCGGCCTTAACCATTCACATCACACGAAACTTGCACGTACCTATGTGAAAATAGACTTCACACCAGCTTGGGTATTGAATGAAAAAGTCGTAGAGAAAATCTTCTTTACAGACGACAAATCAAAGAATACCATACAACAGAAAGAAGAGGAAGAACCTTTTGAAAGGTTTTCTTTCAAACAACTTATAAAGGGTACGATGTATTTCAGAGGTAAGGTCGTAGCGACCGTTGAAGACATTGGATTTAATAATGTAGAAGAGGTAATTGACAAGTTAATGTCGATGATACCAGAGACAATACCATCAAGAACAATGGTTCAAATACGAATAGAGAATAAAGACAAAGTTCAGTCACAAGATTATAGCAGAATGATTAAATAGGACGAAGTCCGTGGAGAGAGAGTAGAAAGAATGGGAGGTTGCCCTCCCATTACTTGTGTTGCTTAATTCCTTGGATAAGTGGTAATACATGTATTCTTCCCCTTGGGATTTTTGACCTTAAAATCCTCGACCATGTGTGTCTTGCCGTCAAAGGGTGAATAATAGTAGAACCGATCAACACCATTGGGGGTTTTACCAGCATTGTAATACTGACCGTTAATCCAAACATTGTTTGTACTGTTGTCACTATCGGTCTGATAAGCATAGTAAACCAGATTACCACTACTATCGTAACACCAAATCATAGTAGAGCCACCACCGAGGTCAGTAATCTCGATAACATTACCGTCACCATCTCGAATAATCACAGAGTCACCAACACGCCCAACTTTAGCGTTATCAGCAGATACAGGTGAGGTGACAAACAACATGGCTAATGCCATAAACAATACAGAAAAAATCCTCTTCATAATACAATCTTTTAAAATTAAACCTAACAAAAACTAACACTAAAAAACTCTCTTAGAGAGACTTGACCCTCTCCACGCACAAATGTACGCAAAGAGGGCCAATAACCTTTCTTTGAAAAATTTTATCTCGTATATTAACATTTTCACGACTGCAAAGTCGAAAAAATGCCCAAAAATGATGTAAATCTGTCATTTTTCAACAATAGTACACTTCTCAACACCAAATATAATACAAATTTTTATGCAAATCGAAAAATAATGCGTATCTTTGCATCGACGAATGTGTCTCACTATGTAGAAATCGCCAAATTTCAAACAAAGTATGTAGAGACACAGGCGACAGCTCATCTAACGTGGGCTGTTCATCTGTGTACATACAAGTGTTTGGCGATACTTTACATAGACATAGGTGACAGTTCACGTTTTTGTATTGTATTAAAGTATCGCTATATGATGAAACGGTTATTTGCATTAACGCTGGTGGCAATGGCTCTGAATGCCTTTGCCCAGACAAAGAACTTGGAGCCTGAGTACATCGGTCAGGTCGTAGTGATTAACGTTGACAGCACGACAACACTGCTCCAGAAGGAACAGGCTGCCATGAAAACCAGCTCGTCGAAGTTCGGGTACATCCCCATTCCTGGCAGTGGCCTGCTCGACAAGAGTAAGGTGAACCTCACCGTGAAGGGTGCAGAGTCAAAGACAGTGCTTCCGAAGGGTCGCGTGACATTCATCATTAAGACGGGAGATAACAACAAGGATCCAAAAGATGTGTTTGGTATCTTCCAGTTCGAGGTGAAGAAAGGTAAGCGTCAGTATCAGCTGGCAGAAGCCGGTGTGCTGAGTGGAGTGAAGTCCACGATGACATTCAACACCGTGCCATCCGAAGCTAAGAAGTGTGGTGAGGACTGCTATCTGGTAGTGATAGAGAATGCTGAACCAGGTCAGTATGCTGTCATCACAACTGATATATCGCAGGTTTCTACTTTCGGCGTAAAGTAACATTTCCATTTTCATTAAGATCAATAGTAGTAGCGTTATGGTATGTGATTGTTATAGTACGACCAAGAACTGCATGGATTACATGCAGAAGATAATTATGCTATTCATCTTTGTTTTAACGATGTCTTCGTGTCAGACTCTGAAGACCATAGGTGAAAATCCCAACTATGACATGTTAGATTTGGTTAGGGGGTCCAAATCCTTTGACTTATCTGTACCATTCCCCAAGAATGGATATAAGTTAAGAGGTATTACATATCGCAACATTGAGATTCAGAAGCTCGCTGGGAATGATACCTTATATTATATAAAGTATAATCCGAAGAGAGAGGAACGTAATTTCTATTTTACTGTTATTGACAAACAAACTGCGGACACTATTTTGGATAATTCACTAAATAAAAAAAAGACTCCGGTAGTTTATCATAGGGAACAGTGGCTCGATCAGGCACTCATTCAACTCGGTATCCAAAATTATACAAACAACAATAGCCTATGGACATACTTTAAGCCTGAATACAAAATGGTAAAAGGCAATCTTCCAACAGACGTTGTAAGAACAGGATACCATCGTGAATATGAAACGTTCAACTATGAAACAGCTCAGAAAGCTTATTATATGCAACGACATCCAGAGGAGAAATATAAAGGTATGCAGCTTCTTGGTGCATTATATATCATCAATATGTTGTCAGGAAATAAGTCCCCAAATAAAACACAAACTCAATGGGACTTATATAATGATGCTCAAAAAGCAGTAATACATGAACATGACAATGCAAAATGAAATGTTGAGAGTCTAACGGAGAATCTCTTTATTTCCTCGAAAACATTGCCGCCGCCCAGGCTGCTGTGGAAGAGTAAATATCACTCTAACATAATGAAAGGGATCTGTCCGTTTGGACAGATCCTTTTTTAGTCTCCAGAAGAAGGCTTCCGACGATTTATCAATGAAAACGTCATATAATTATACATGCGCATCTAATCTCAATGTTTAAACCTACTTTTTTTCTCATTTGAGTATATAATACCTAATTATATATAAGAACATCTTAACCTACAGCACGAAAATTCCATCCGTTTTTCCTTTATTTGAAACAAGAAATTGGTAACAGGATGTCGTTTTTGCCTTAATTTATGTTAAATAAAGACATATTCTGCAAGAAAAAAGAGCAGTATGAACGCGATATCATGGAAAAACAATATCTTTGAAGCAAAAATGCTTATCTTTGCACATAAAATGTGAGATATCATAGGAATCCTTATGGAAAAAGATAAAAAAGACAAGAAGAAATGAAACATATCCTATGGGGCTTATTGCTGGTGGTGCTTGTCGGCTGCAGAGAAACGGCTCCCAGTCCAGCAAGCGACACTTATAAGACGCTGCGTGTGGAAAAACAGGACTACACATTAGAACGCCGATTCATGGCCAAGATTGAGAGTCAGCAGAGAATAGATGTACGTCCGGTTATTGGTGGAACGCTGAAAAAGATATGCGTTAGAGAAGGTGGGGCTGTGAAGAAAGGCGAGCCACTATTTATCATTGACCAAGCTCCCTATATTGCTGCCGTAAACGCTGCCAAGGCTCAGGTAGCCACTGCTCGTGCCACGCTATCCACTGCACAGTTGAACATGGAGGGAAAGGAGCAACTCTATGCGAATCAGATGGTGGGAGAGTTTGACTTGCGCCGGGCACGTCATACCCAAGAGGAAGCGGCAGCACAGCTCAAGGCTGCAGAAGCAGAATTGGCAACAGCGCGCACCAACTTGAACTATACCACCATCACCAGCCCCGTCAACGGAACAATGAGTATTATTGATTTCCGAGCAGGCGAATTGGTTGACCCTTCGATACCCATAGCCAACATATCTGCCAACAACTATATTTATGCCTATACCAGTCTTTCAGGAAAATTGCTTGATGACTTATTGAAGGAGTATGGTTGTTGTACTACCAACGAACTGATAAGTAAGATGCCAGCCGTTACGCTCTGTACTATCTGGGGCGAAGAACTTCCACAGAAGGGAAGTTTCGATGCCATCAGCGGTGGAGCAGATGCTTCGACGGGAGCAGTCACTATCAGGGCATCTTTCTACAATCCGTCAGAGTTATTCCGCAACGGCAGTAACGGATATATCTATCTGCCATTTACCAAGAAGGATGTTTATGTCATACCACAAGATGCTACCACCCACATTCAAGACAAGTACTTCGTCTATCGTGTCATTGAAGGCAAGGCTAAATGTACAGAGGTGAAGGTCTTGCCTACTAACGATAATCAGCACTACGTAGTGACCGCCGGGCTGAATGACGGTGATGTCATCATCTCAGAAAAGGTTGGGATGGTAAGAGAAGGAACAACAGTGGCTCCCGAAGCGAAATAATAAGAACCAAACAATTATCTGTATGCGACGAGTATCACATCTAATCATCGCTTTTTCAGCTTTAACCCTGTCGGCACTCTGCGCAGGCTGTGACGAAGAGGCAGCACAGCCTGTAAAGGACTGTTACCGCATATTGCGAGTGGAGCGGCAGGATTACACTCTGAACCGTGAATTCTTTGTGAAATTAGAGAGTAAGCATAATATTGAAATTCGCCCACTTGTCAGTGGACGGCTGACAAAGATATGCGTTCAGGAAGGTGCTCGTGTCAAGAAAGGGCAGCCTTTGTTCGTCATCGACCAGGCGCCCCACATTGCAGCGGTTGATGCCGCTAAGGCCCAAGTAGCCACAGCCCGCACTGCACTCTCAACAGCGCAGTTGAATTTAGAGGGTAAGGAGAAGCTCTATGCACAGCAGATGATTGGCGAATTTGACATTCGCCGGGCGCGCCATGCCAAGGAGGAAGCCAGCGCGCAGTTGGAGGCTGCAGAGGCACAGCTGGCATCAGCACGTACACAGCTGGGCTACACCACCATCAACAGTCCTGTAGATGGTGTTATCAATATGATAAACTATCGCGTGGGGGACTTTATTGATCCCCTTGGCGAAAATGGAATCACGATCATAAATAAAAATGATGAACTATACGCTTATACCTGTTTCTCGGAGGAGATGCTGTCCGAACTTCTGGAAGATTTTGAGTGCAGTACTTACGACGAACTTCTTAGCAAGTTGCCCCCTATTACGTTCTACAGTAACTGGGGCAGTAAGTTGGCTCAACAAGGGCGTATTGATGCTATCAGTGGAAATGTGGATCCAGCTGTAGGTGCTACCTACGGGCGGGCATCGTTCAGTGATCCCAAGGAGATGTTCCGCACCGGCAACAATGGTTATATCGTGCTCCCCTATGTGATGCATGGGGTTATTGTCATACCGCAGGAGGCCACTGTTGATACCGACAATAAATATATCGTCTACAAAATAGTCAAAGGTAAGGCTTTGGCGACAGAGATAACAGTTCTGCGCTATAACGATGGACAGAGCTATGTGGTGACCTCTGGCTTGGAACCTGGCGATTCCATCATTGCCGAGGGAGCCGGATTCGTGACCGATGGAATAGAGGTAACAGAAAAGAAAGAAAAGAAAGGAGGGGAACAATCATGATTAGTCGTTTCTTTATCAGTCGTCCTATTTTTGCCTGCGCCCTCTCGGTAATCATCCTGCTGGCTGGCATCGTGGGGTATGTCAATCTGCCCGTAGAGCAGTTCCCGAATGTGGCCCCACCTGTAGTCACCATCAGTACCGAGTACACCGGAGCCAGTGCCGAGGCTGTGATGAAAAGTGTGGTCACGCCCCTTGAGGAGGCCGTCAACGGTGTGGAAGGCATGGAGTATATCACTTCGTCGTCGACCAGCGATGGCATGGCCACTGTCAACGTTACCTTTCGACCTGGCACCGACCCCGATTTGGCACAAATACGTGTAAAAAACCGTGTGGAAGAAGCCAAAGGCTACCTGCCCACAGAAGTGCTCAATTTGGGTGTGAAGGTAGAGAAGGAGGAGCAGGGCATGCTGCGCATCATTGCCATAGAGTGTCCCGACAACCGCTACGACAATGCTTTCATCACCAACTATTTCAATATCAACGTGCAGCCGCGCCTGCAGCGCATCGCTGGCATAGGTAAAGTTCAGTTGCTGGGAAATGTATATGGCATGCGTATCTGGATGGACCCGAAGATGATGGCAATGCACCAACTGAATCCGGAAGATATTGTCAATGCACTGGAAGGGCAGAACGTGGAAGCTGCCATCGGTACGCTGGGCGAGGATTCAAAAGGTACCTATCAATATACTTTGGTGTATCGCGGCCGTTTGGAAACAGCGCCGGAGTTTGAGGATATTGTCATTAAGACGAATGGCTATAACGACCTGCATCTGAGCGATGTAGCCCATGTAGAGTTGGGCTCGGTGAGCTATTCCTGCGACAGCTGGGTCAATTCCCACAATGGCACCGTTGCCATCATCACCCCCTCCACGGGAGCCAACGCCCAGCAGGTGAACCATGAGATAGACCGGCTCATGTCAGAGCTGGAGCCGCAATTACCTGCAGGGCTGGAGTTCCGGGTGCTCTTAGACACCAATGACTTCCTCGATGCCTCGATGAATGCAGTCTATAAAACACTCTTTGAGGCCCTGCTGCTCGTTGTCCTCGTGGTGCTGTTCTTCCTGCAGAACTGGCGCGCCACCATCATTCCCTCCGTGAGCATCGTGGTCTCGCTGGTGGGTACCTTCGCCTTCATGTATCTCGTGGGGTTCACACTCAATCTCATCACCCTCTTTGCCCTGGTGCTGGTCATCGGCACCGTGGTCGACGATGCCATCGTGGTGGTGGAGGCCGTACAGGAGAAGCTGGAAGACCCCACGACAACCTCCGAGCGAGCCACTTACCAGGCCATGCACGGCATCTCCAACGCCGTCATCACCACTACAGTCGTCTTCATGTGCGTGTTCATCCCCTCAGCATTCATGGGTGGCCTCAGCGGAGCCTACTACCGTCAGTTCGGCCTGACGATGGCAGTGTCCGTGGCCATCTCCACGTTCTGTGCCCTGACGATGTGCCCTGCCCTATGTGCTGTGCTGATGAAACCTCGTTCTGCCGAGAGCGGGCAGCAGTCAGCCTCGTGGTCCACGCATTTCCGCCATGCCTACAACAGGGGTTTCAGCGCGTTGCTGGGCAAGTACAGTCGTGCGCTGGGATGGCTCTTCCATCGCCGCTGGATTGTGTGGGTGCTGACAGCTGTCAGCATAGTCCTGCTGGCCTGGATGCTCCTTACCACCCCCACGGGCTTGGTTCCCGATGAGGACACGGGTATTGTTTTTGTCGATATTACCACACCATCAGGTTCCACGTTGGCACAGACACAAAAGACGGTGAAGGAGATGTCGGAAATTCTGGAGAACGACCCCGACGTGCTGGTCACAGGTTCAGTGGCCGGATGGAACATTCTGGGTGACGACGGTCCCAACACCGGACTGGTGATGGGGCGCCTGAAGCATTGGGACGACCGTCAGGAAGACGGACACGACATATTTTCCATTTACGAGCGTATAGAGGCTGCCACGCATCAGGTGAAGAGCGGTTCGATGTTCGTGTTCCTGCTGCCCACTGTCTTCGGTTATAGCTATAGCAATAGTGTGGAATTGTATGTAGAGGACTTTGGCGGTGGCCCCGTCACCAAGCTCAAGAGCGTGACCGACGACTTCATTAAGGCACTGGAAGCACGGCCTGAGATAGAAGAGGTCTATCAACCCTACGAGGTGAACTATCCGCAATACACGGTTACGGTGAATGCCTCGCTGTGTAAGCGCTATGGCATTGAGCCTGCCAGTGTTCTTAGTGTGCTCAACGGCTATATCGGCGGTAACTATGCCTCACAGTTCAACAGTTTCGGAAAGCTTTATCACGTCATGCTGCAGTCCGATCCCGCGTTGCGTATGGACAAAGATGATCTGAACAACATCTTGATTGTTACAGAGAATGGCGCTTATACACCTATCACCGAGCTTATTACGCTGAAGAAAACCTATGGTCTTCAGTCAATCAACCGTTTCAACCTCTTCCAGGGCATCAGCGTGGAACTGACACCTGCCGAGGGCTATACCTCCGGCGATGTCATCAATGCCGTCAGCGAAGTCTCGGGCACCACACTGCCCCAGGGCTACGGCTATGAGTACACAGGCACAGCCCGCGAGGAGGCCTCCACGTCGTCGTCCACGGCATGGGTCTTTGCCATCAGCCTGCTGCTCGTGTTCATCGTTCTCTGCTGCCTCTACGAGAGTCTGTTCATCCCCATGGCCGTCATGCTCAGCGTGCCCATTGGACTGCTCGGCAGTTTCCTGTTCATCAACGCTGTAGGGCTGGAGAACAACATCTATATGCAGGTGGGCATCATCATGCTCATCGGTCTTCTTGCCAAGACGGCAATCCTGATAACGGAATATGCCTGCGAGCGTAGGCGTGAGGGCATGGGTATCGTGGAAGCAGCCCTCGGTGCCTCCAAGGCACGTCTGCGCCCGATTCTGATGACAGCCCTGACGCTCGTTGTGGGTCTGATGCCCATGATCTTCGAGCGGGGTGCCGGAGCCATGGGTAATGTCACCCTGGGCTTGTGTGTCGTGGGCGGTATGCTGGTGGGCACACTGGCCTTGCTGCTCTTCGTGCCAGTGTTCTTCATCTTCTTCCAGTCGCTGCAGGAGCGGCTCAAGCCCCGCAAGGCACCTGCCGCCCTGGTTCTGCTGGCTGCCGTCAGCCTGTTCTCGAGTTGCGGCATCTACTCCTCCTACCACTCTGATTCCACGGCCGCCGACGTGCTGAAGGAACAACTCAGCGATGCCCGTTCATACCCTGCCGACAGTGTGGCCGGCACGTTGCCTGCCGACTGGCATGAGGTCTTCACCGAGCCACGTCTGGCAGCACTCATCGACGAGGCACTGACCCACAACAGCGACCTGCAAACGGCTCATCAGCAAGTGCTGGCAGCCAAAGCCACCCTGTGCAGTGCCAAGGGCGAGCTATTTCCTGCCATCGGACTGACGGCCAGCAAGACGGAGTCGCGCTTCAAGAACGAGGAATTCGTCGCTACCTCATCAGGCTATCACCTCGGTGCAGAGGCCAGTTGGGAAATCGATGTCTTTGGCCGTGCACAGAATGCGAAACGCGCCGCTGCTGCCGCCGTCGAGGAACAGATGGCCTACGAACAGGCAGTACGCACGGAACTGATTGCCACCGTAGCCACCGCCTACTACCAATTGGAAATGTACGATGCTCAGATAGCCGACACCCGCTCCATCCTCAAAAGCTGGGAGGAGAGCATTGCCACCCAGCAGGTGCTGCTGAGTGTGGGTGAAGCCACCAGCGACGATGTGGAACAGTCGGAGGCAGCCAAGCTCGAAGCCGAAGCCACGCTGGAGGAACTCCTGCTGCAAATGCGCCAAGCCGAGAATGCCCTCTGCGCCGTACTGGGACGCCCCTGTCAGCACATCGACCGCGACTCGCTGGATGCATCATGTACCGCCATCAGCACGCTCCCGTCGGTGAGCATACGCGCCCTGGCACGCCGTCCTGACGTGCGACAGGCCGAGGCTACCCTGAAAGCCGCTTTCTATACCACCAATGAGGCACGCGCTGCGCTCTATCCCTCGCTGTCGCTCTCAGGCAGCATCGGCTGGACGAACGATGCAGGCGAGATTGTCAGTCCTGCCGGTGTATTGATGAGTGCCTTAGGCTCGCTGACGCAACCCCTCTTCGCCGGAGGAAGACTGCGGGCCGAGGTGAAGCGCGCCAAGGCAGAGCAGGAGGCCGCCAAGATTGCCTTCCGTCAGGCCGTATTAGAAGCTGGACGAGAGGTGAACGACATCGTGGCTACCGAACAGTATGCACGCCGGGCCATCAGCATCAGCGAGCAACAAGTAGAGAAACTGTCGCATATCGCCGATGCCTCCAAGCTGCGTATGCAGTATGACGAGGACGTGAACTACCTGCAGGTGCTGCTGGCTCGTCAGGCACTGCTGGAAGCCCGATTGCAACTGCTCACCCACCGCTATGAAATGATGAGCGCACACATCCAACTCTACAAAGCCTTAGGTGGAGGCATGGACAAACAATAATATCATTGACAAACAATAATATATAACAACTAATGAAAGATATGAAAGAGAGTATTACTTACCCATTGAATGCCATACAGTGGGAGGCCTATGATGAATTTATGGAAAATCCGCATCTGACGCAGCACAATACTACCGTATGCATGCCTTTTGAACGCTCATCGGCGCAAAGATTCGCGCGAGCCATGCAGAAGATGCTTGACGAGCACCGCTATCTCCATATACATCTTGTCCGTCAGGGCGACGAAATCATGATTTGCGAGGACTGGCAGATGCCCAACAACGTACACTACCTTCGCATGAGTGATGCGGAATGGGAAGCGGCAAAACCCACGTTTACCAAACCGTTTGATGCTTTCAACGAGGCCTGTGTTCGTCTTTACCTTGTGGAGACTGACACCCAGTGCAATGTCATTATGGAGTGCTTTCATCTCTTCTTCGACGGCATATCTCATAGGGCACTTTGGAATGCTTTTGAAGAAGCAGTGCAGGGCCTCCCCCTCTACCAGCAGGGTGACATCGCTGCTGAAATAACCTACCGCGAGATTGCTTCTTACAACAGTGAGGCCTATTGCCGTGCAAAGGAATACTATTTGAAGAAGTTCAAAGGCTTGCAACTGACCGACTATTGTCGTGAGACGGACAATCCAATGGGGCCTGCTATCAGCGCGCATCCCATGGTGTCAGCCACTATCATTGATGAAGGCTGTCAACGCATAGGTCAAACGCCTACCACAGTTTTCTTTGCCGCTTACGCCCTGGCATTAGCCTATATGTCGGGTGAGACGCGCGTGGTATTTTATACTGTCAATCATGGTCGCAGCGACCGGCGACTCACCGACCATGTCTATGGTCACTACTTAACCAGTCTGCCTATCATCATCGATACAGATCCAGGTCAGACCGTGGCCGAACTGCTTAGCCAGACACACAGAGAGATCTTCTGTTCCATGCGCTACCGCATCTACCCTGAATATCATCTCCTGCGCGACCTTGGTATCGAATGTATCGAAGGTGATGCTACGGAGATAGGATATACTGCTGTCAATATCCCAGAATATATCAATATCGACGGCAAACTATGGCCCACCTATCATATAGATCCGTCGTTCACAGGTGAGCACTCATCTACCTACATCACTCGTCGTGAAGATCTCTACGAGGTGTTTACCGACTGTAGCAGTGCCCTATATACTCAAGAACAGATTGACACCTTGTCGGAAATAACCGGCCAGATGGCAGTCTTGCTCGTTGGCGACCAGAATGAAACACTCAACATATTATACAAAAAGAGAAATGAAACGAATTTTATTAGCGGGCTATGGCAATATCGCCCATGCCTTTGAACAGATTATGAAAGAGCAGGAACCGAGTGGGAGCTATACGCTGACCACCTGTGACTTGAAAGATGGACAAGACATTCTCAGTTATCTGCCAGAGCATTATAAGGAATTTGACCTCGTATTAAACACGTCGCAGGCCGAAACTTGTGATGTTACACAGATGTGCATCGACTACGGCCTGGACTATATTGATATGGGTGTAGATGAAGGTATGGGTGATGGTACGACGGCTGTGGACTTCTTGTTCGCCTTGGATCCGCTGCTGAAATGTCCCACCCGCAGCCGCATCATGTGCGGCTTTGGCATCAATCCCGGTATTCTCGAACACGTCTATCAGAAGTACAAACCACAAGGCCCACACTATGCCTTCGAGTTGGAACACGACAATGCTGTGAGTGATGAATATAAGGTCTTTGGCACCTGGTCACCGTACATGTATGCCGAGGAGAGTTGCCGTGCTGAGTTAGTCGTGATAAACCAAAACAACATCAATTACATTACACAGCAGCTGAAGGATGATGGTGGCGCCATGCACCTTACCTATCACGGCGAGCAACGCAAGTATCTCCCCATACCTCATGAAGAACTGATGTCCATGCTGCACAGCGACGAGAATCTGCTCGGATCGGCCTATCTCTTTCAGGCCCCACGAGGCATGCAGCAATACTTTCTGGACTATGGCACTGAACTTTCGGTTGAGGAGTTCCTCAAGATTCCCGTGCCACACTGCCTGAAAGGCGATGATCATGTGGGAATGTTGTTCTGGGACACACGCGATAGGATGTACTGGGTGAAGAACGTGATGGAAAATCAAACCACCTGGAAACGATACGGCTGCAATGCTGTGTGCTGGCAGACGGCCACTGGAGCCTGGATAGCCTACAGGCTGCTCGATGTCGTCAGCCCCGACCATCCCCACACCATGACGGAGCTGTCGCAGCTCATGCCAGATGCCATCGATGCCCTGCTCAACCAGATTGGTCTTACCTTCCAGGTAGAGGAGCAGCCCTTCAACGTCGAAGAGTTCAAGAAGAACATCATGCGCTATTTTAAATAGAATCTCATGTTTTCAACTATTGTCACTTTATGAAGCGAATTTTATTA
The DNA here is from genome assembly GCA_017960525.1 of Prevotella sp. Classification (GTDB taxonomy): domain Bacteria; phylum Bacteroidota; class Bacteroidia; order Bacteroidales; family Bacteroidaceae; genus Prevotella. The sequence continues at coordinate 43,683 of JAGCZA010000028.1, read as the reverse complement.
GTTGGCTATGGTAATATTGCCAAAGCCTTTGAAAAAATCATGGCAGAGCAGGAGCCCGGCGGGAGCTATTCGCTGACCACCTGTGACCTGAAGGACGGTCAAGACATCTTTCAGTTCCTGCCCCGTCACCAAGAAGAGTTCGACGTGGTGGTCAATACTTCGGTGGCCAACAGCGTAGAGGTTGCCCGGATGTGCATAGACTACGGCCTTGACTGTGTCGACGTGGCTGGCTTCGCGGACGGCTTAGATATGGATAATGTCGAATCGATTCCCGACTATATAGAGGAAATGATGCGGATATTGAGCTGGCCTACGCATAGCAATGTCATGTTCGGATTTGGCATCAATCCAGGCATCCTCGAGCACGTCTATCAGCAATACAAGCCACAGGGACCGCACTATGCCTTCGAACTGGAACACGACGATTCTGCCAGCGATGAATATGAGGTCTTTGGCACCTGGTCACCCTACATGTATGCCGATGAGAGTAGCCGCGCAGATTTGGTGCTTGCAAACAGACAGGACGTCATTGACGTGACGCAGCAACTGAATGACGAAGGTGGCACCATACGCCTTACCTACCACGGCGGCGTGCGCCAGTATCTGCCCGTACCCCATGAGGAACTGCTCTCCATGCTGAACAGCGACGAGAACCTGCTCGGAACGGCTAATATCTATCAGGCCCCACGAGGATTGCAGCAATACTGCCTCGACAAAGGCGCCGACATCACCGACGAAGAGTTGCGTTCTATCCCCGTCCCACATTGCCTGAAAGGCGAGGATCAGGCGGGCATACTTTTCTGGGACACAAAAGAAAGGCTCTACTGGGTGAAGAGTGTGGTGGCCAACCAAACCACCTGGAAGCGTTACGGTTGCAATGCCGTGTGCTGGCAGACAGCCGCGGGAGCATGGATTGCCTACCGCCTGCTCGATGTCGTCAGCCCCGACCATCCCCACACCATGACGGAAGTGTCGCAACTCATGCCAGATGTTATTGATGCCCTGCTCCAGCAGATAGGTCTTACCTTCGAGGTAGAGGAGCAGCCTTTCAGCATCGATGAGTTCCGAAAGAACATCATGCGCTTTTTCTAAGAAGACTCCATGTCCGGCAATCGACTCGAAAACGAACCCCTGAGAGGGCTGTTCTGGTCTATGGCCGTGCCCGTGATACTGCAACAGCTGTTGATATGGCTGGACAATGTCATCGACCGTATCTGGATAGCACATATCCCCGACATCGGACAGCTGGCTTTCACGGCCTCGGCTGTGTGTGTACCTATTGTATATATGATGATGGCACTGGCCGAACTGACCGGTACAGGCATTGCTCCGCAGGTGGGCTACCATTTAGGACAAGGCAACCGCCAGCGGGCAGAACAGACCTTAGGGAGTTTCTTCCTCTTCAACTTGCTGCTGTCCGTGCTGGTCTGCGTCGTGATAGAGTGGCAGTGCATTCCGCTGATAAGACTCTTCGGAGGCAGCGACCAGACAGAGGCACTGTCAGAACTCTATCTGCGCATCTCCACCCCCGGCAACGCCCTCTGCATCCTCTCGGGAGGACTGGCACCGTTCCTGCTGGCACAGGGACGCAGCAAGGAAGCAGGCATCGTGATCGGCTCGGGCATTGTACTCAACATGCTGCTCGACCCGCTGCTCATCTTCGGCTTCGACATGGGACTGGCGGGGGCTGCATGGGCTACCACCATTGCCGAGGCTTTTGCAGCACTGCTGGCCATCGTCTACTTGCGGAGGCCTGGAGACATACAGCTGCACCTCCGGCACCTACGCCTGCGGTGGGATTTGATTGCACCTTGCCTGGCCCTTGGAGTGACTCCGATGGTGATGATGCTGGCCGAGACCGTGCAGATGGGAGTCTACAACCGCACACTCTACGCCATGGTCGGCGATGTGGGCGTAGGCACCATGGCACTCGTCATCATGCTCTACAACTTCTTCCGCTTCCCCTTCTATGGCATGGCCTTTGGCGTGCAGTCCGTCACGAGCTACAACCTGGGTGCCAATCGTTGGGACCGAGTCCGTGAGAATGTCAGGATACTGATGAAGACCACGCTGGTCTGGTCGCTGGTCGTTTGGCTGCTGATGATGCTCTTCACACGCCCCATTGTCCAGCTGACCATAGGCGATGGAGACATGACAGACTATGCTGTGCCAATGACACGCCTGGCCTTCTGCGTCTTCTTCGTCTCTACCCTGCAATTCGCCTGCCAGAGCACACTCCAGGCCATGAACCGACCCGTCGTCACCTTCTGGCTGGGACTTTCGCGCACCCTGTTGCTGCTGGTGCCGCTGGTGTGGCTGCTGCCCAGGCTGTTCTCCAGCCATCCCGATGCCTCAGTGTTCGTGGCACAACCCATTGCCGACGTGCTCGTAGCCGTCGTCTCCCTCCTACTCCTCCTGAGCAGCCTTCGAAAACTTGACCCCAAACAAAACACATGAAGATGACCACAATTCAGAATGCAACAATAGAACAGGCACCGGAAATAGCCGCGCTCATCATGATGGCCATGACAGACGAGTGTTGCCTCCATTTCTGCGGCGAAGGCCATGACCTCCAGGACTTCCGGAAGATGATGACACAGCTCGTGCAGAGCGAACACTCGCAATACAGCTACCGCAACACCCTGGTGGCCATGGACGCCGACAAGGTCATCGGGGCAGCCGTCAGCTACGACGGAGCCCTGCTGCATGAACTCCGCCAGGCCTTCATCGACAAGGCCAGGGAATGCCTCGACAAGGACCATTCAGCCATGCCCGACGAGACACAGCAGGGCGAGCTCTACCTGGACTCTTTGGCCGTACTGCCCGACTACCGCCACCAGGGCATTGCCACCCGTCTGCTCAAAGCCACCCGCGAGAAAGCCAATGCCATGGGTCTGCCCCACGTAGGACTACTGGTCGACAAGGACAATCCCACCGCCGAAACCCTCTACACAGCCATCGGTTTCCGCTATGTTGACGACAACCAGTGGGGAGGGCATAGTATGAAGCACCTGCAGAATGGCTGGAAATATTGAGAAAATCGGGTGCAGAATGTGCAGTTCATGCTCATAATGTTTCCCAGATTCGCCATAATGTACTGATAATCAGTGTTCGTTAGCCGCCGCGCAGGCCGCTGTGGAAGAATAACCACAGAACTCTGACAACCAATAAGTTGGGTGCGACCTCCTTGAATACAGGTGGTTGCACTCAATTTCCTTAAATACAATTATCACGATAAATGTGACGAATTAGACAAAAAGTTTACAATATGTTTGCAGCATAATTGAGGTATGTTTATAATGAGTTTACAGACTAAAGCGGCAAACTAGCAGAGACAGAATATAGCAGCATACTTGATTATTCGTCTCTTCATTTTCATTCGTTGATGTAGTTTTTGGTAGACATATCATAATACAAAGCCTCCAACTCCTGAAGAGTCAGGTTCTCTACAGAGTGCTCAATTATTCGAATCAGTTCTTCGCGCCTATAGTTATCAGACTGACCGAAACGTCCTGTGTATGCCATATCTATCACTATTAGAATTTCCAGAATCCTGTACCAGTCTCAGGGTCAAACTATCTCCCAATTGACCCGCCTATAGTTGGTCGTAGTTCTATCTCGGCAATATATAGTACCGTAGTCGATTTAACCCAACTTGCTGGATCATTTCTTCCAAGCATTAACAACCTCACCTATATACATAGAGTGAATACCAGCAGGGAAGTTAGCATACATATTCTTTGGCGCATCGCTCTTGAAATACTGGGGATCAAAGGGTGCTGCATACATAATCTTGCACTCAATCACCATCGTTGCCTCAGTATAATATGGCGTACCATTGGCAGTATATGCTGTGTGAAGTCCTAAAGCCTGAGCCTTATCGCCGTCACGTCCGCTCTTCGTACCCATATAGTTCAGCACCTTGCTGTCCTTCACGTCAAAAGCCATCACGGTAAAGTATTCTGCCTTGTCCATAAATTCCTTAGTGTAGCGTTTCTCTGCCACATATACGGTCAGAGCAGTGCGTCCCCAAAGCGTTCCGATACCACCCCAACCGATAGTCATAGCATTGCTTTTCTCTTTGTCGCCAGCCGCAAGCAATTCGGCATCGTGGAACCATTGGAAACCGTTCTCCGTGAAGTCTTCCCTCACGTTAAACTTTTGAAATCCGTTCTCTTCCTGAGCAAATGCAGGAATACTTACCATAAGCATTAATATGGCTGAAACGGCAATGACAATCTTTGCTTTCTTCATAATCTATTTCTACTTTTATTTATCTATTAAATGTATGATTACCATGGGAATGTTTCAGGGTCGTTAAGAACGTTTGAGCGCAGGTTCTGGTTCAGGGCACTGATGGCTAGAACGTCATCGTTGGAGAGCGAGAAAGTCATGATTTCCAGATTCTCTGCAAAGTGGTTGGGCTTGGCTCTTGGAATCGTTATCAGCCCTCGCTGTACAATCCACCTAAGTACAATCTGCGAAGCGGTCTTCTGGTATTTCGCAGCCAGCGACTGGAGTAACGGATGGCCCACCACATCGATGTCACCCTGACCGAAAGGTCCCCACGCCTCTACTTGAATGCCCAGTTGACGATTATAAGCAATGTTCTCCTCCTGCGTCATAAAGGGATGCACCTCTATCTGATTGATGACGGGCCGAATCTCGGCATACGTGAGCAGGTCGTCCAAATGATGACGGTTGAAGTTGCTCACGCCGATGGACTTTACCTTGCCCTGAAGCACGTAGTCCTCCATCACCTGCCAGGTATCCTTTACACAGTCCTTCACAGGCCAGTGGATCAGCAGCAGGTCAATGTAGCCGGTCTTCAGTTTTGCCAGACTCTCATCGATAGACTTTCGGACGGCCTCGTGACCTTCGCGCATAATGTTCGTAGCGACCTTCGTTGTAACGAAAATCTCCTGTCTCGTAACTCCGCTGTCAATGATGCCCAGTCCTACTTCGGCCTCGTTCTCATAACCTTGTGCCGTGTCAACGTGGCGAAATCCGGCTTCCAAAGCTAGGCGCACATTCTGTCGGGCGATCTCTCCGCGTAGAGTCCAAGTACCGACGCCTATCTGCGGAATTTCGATGTTATTATTGAGTCTAATCATAATGTTATCTGATATAATTCGTTTCTACTATTTTATAGTTTCTGCTAATTGTGGATTTGTAACCTCCAGATAGCGTTGTGCATAATGACGGCCCAGAAGCCTATAGCCCTCGCCACTGAAATGGAGATAGTCATCACAGGGCAGACAGCCCTCTGAAGAGACAACATACGTGTTCGGATAGCGGTTTGCAATGTCGTTGATGGTGGGATTGGCATAGCCGCAGATGCCGCCATATTCCGTACGCACCACCTCCCCGACGAGCAAGGGGACAGCCGTCGGGTCGAACTGAAGTTCCTGTTGCAAGTCGCAGTAGATTTTCCTCACAGTCTTCTGCCATTCCCTGTCGTAGGCATCCGTTTCGCCCTGATGCAGCAGGATGCCTTTGATGACACCATCCCTGACAGCAATCTTCGCCATACTCAGCAGTCGCTCGTAGGGGTCGCGTCCATACTGATCCAAGATATCGTTCATCCAGTCGCGATCTTCCATGGCAATGAGAGGCGCGTTCCTGTCCTTGTCGAAGAAAGTAATAGGACAGCCCTCTACTGCCACCGACACGATACCTATGCGTACATTCTCAGGCACAGCTTCGAGTAATGTGCGTCCGAACCAGTCGGCAGGACTGAGGTTGGCATCAGCGCGGCAGAGTGGCGGCACAGCCTTGCGCCATGTGCCGAGTACGCGTCCGTCGCCCCCGTCGGTTGTTGCCATACTCAGAAAACGTTCACCTACTGCCAAGTCCTGCTTTTCAATGGGAGCCTGGCCTGCCATATTCGATTGTCCAAAGCAGAGGAAGATCCAGAAATTAGGGTCTGGTGTTTGTGACTGGCTTTCCTCCAACTTCCAGCCGTTATCACCATGATAGATCATCTGGTGGGTCATGCCACCATCGATGCAGATGTTCTCACCCGTAATGAAACCTGCCTTATCAGAACAAAGGAACAACACCATACTGGCAATGTCCATCGGATTGCCGACACGTCCCGCAGGTTGCTGTGTGGCATCGGGGCCTTCATAGACGGTATAGTTAGTGTCTATCCAACCTGGTGAGATAGAATTAACGCGAACACGGCCTGCAAAGCTGACAGCCAGAGCGTGGGTCAGTGCGGCAATACCGCCTTTGGCAGCCGTGTAGCTCTCTGTCTGCGGCTGGCTCATACGGTCGCGCGAGGAGGAGATGTTGACGATGGCAGCTCCCTCAGCGAAATACGGACTAAAGAGTTTGGCAAGATAGAACGGAGCTGTGACTCCCACGCTCATGGCGAATTGAAACTCTTCATAGCTACATTCGTCGATGCCCTTCATTAGTGGTAGGGCATTGTTGATAAGGTAGTCCACATGACCATACTTCCCGATGATCTCCTGGGCAAACCGCTCCAACACCTGCTTGTCTGATATATCGCCCACAAAGTGAGTCCCCTCCTGCTTGTCGATGACACAGACATAGGCACCAGCCTTCAGAAACTCGTCGGCAATACATCGTCCGATGCCCTGGGCACCTCCCGTCACGACGGCTACTTTACCCTTGAAAGAATCCATAAGCGTAGTTTTTGTTGGGTTACTTGATAAACAATGCTAATTCTTGGTGCAAATATAGCGATAATTCTGTAATTATCACTATATTTGCCGTTAGTTTTAAGTGAATTTAGGTATTACAAGTAATAGATAAAAAGAATAATAGTTATTTCGACGAGTCTTCGTCACGACACCAACACAGAATCTTGAAGAACCGCTTTATGGTTTTACTCTTCTCAGGAGGTGATTTTAGGTAACAATTTGGAAACCCAACCCCTTCACCAATCCTCCTGATTTTGCGTTACCCTCATTTTTGACCTTCCTCAATCTTCCCCGTTTTGCCTTTATTTTAGGCCGAATTGCGTTAATCTTCCAAAATCCGTTGTTCTTTACAAGCTTTTTTCGTAATTTTGCAGTCGTTTTGCAAAACTGTTGTTTAGATGACGAAGATATTGGAATTATTGAAAAAGATAGTTGGGATAGCCTGGCATGCTATAGAGCGGATGGCTGGCTGGTATGCCTCCCTCTACAAGGGTCGCCCGTGGTATGTGAAGTGCCTCTCGGCGATAGCCTCGCTCATTGTGGCTTTCCTGCTCTACTTGGGGGCAGTCGACATCGATTTCCTGGGTCTTTTCGGCAAGTCGCCCAGTATGAACACCATCCTCAACACCCGTCCGGCCCAAGCCTCTGAGGTGTACACCGCCGATAGCGTGATGTTGGGGAAATATTTCAGCGAGAACCGTACGCCCGTAAAGTACGACGAAGTGAACGTCTGCTTCTGGCATGCGCTTATCGACACGGAAGATGAGCGTTTCTTCCGCCATTTCGGTATCGATTTCCCAGCCTTTGCCGCCGCCCTTAAAGACTATGTGTTGCACGACGAGGCGCGTGGCGCATCGACCATTACGCAGCAGTTGGCCAAGAACCTCTTCCGCGTCAGGACAGAGTATTCCACAGGTTATCTGGGCAACATTCCCGGTCTGAAGATGCTCATTATGAAAACGAAAGAATGGATTACGGCTGTCAAGTTGGAAGCCAACTTCACCAAGGAGGAGATACTTACTATGTATGCCAATACGGTGGATTTCGGCTCCAATTCATACGGCATCAAGACGGCCAGCAAGACCTACTTTGGCGTCAGCCCGCGTGACCTGAAGCCCGAACAGGCTGCCGTGCTCGTAGGCATGCTCAAGGCCACCACTTTCTATAATCCCCGTCTGCATCCCGAAAACAGTATGGTGCGCCGCAATATTGTACTCAACAATATGTTACTGCACAATCATTTGACACGCCAGCAATACGACACGCTCTCCGCTATGCCTATCAAACTGGAGTACAGCGTGGAGAATGCCTACGACGGCGAGGCCAACTATTTCCGCGAGGCCGTGAGGGATTTCCTGCGCGACTGGTGCAAAGAGAATGGCTATGACATCTATACCGATGGCTTGAAGATATACTCCTCCATCAACTCCCACATGCAACACTATGCCGAGGAGGCGGCTTGGAAGCAGATGGAGCAGTTGCAGAAGAAGTTCAACGACCACTGGGCTGGTATGAACCCTTGGCAGGACGAACACTATCGTGAGATTCCTAACTTCATCGAGAACATTGCCCGCCGGTTGCCTCTCTACAAGCGCCTGGAGGAGCGTTTCCCCAATCAGCCCGACTCTATTAACTACTACCTGAATCTACCCCATCCCGTCCGGCTGTTCAGTTACAACGGCAAGATAGAGAAGGAAATGTCCACCCTCGACTCCATCCGCTATATGGAACACTTTATGCATTGTGGCTTCGTGGCTTTGGAGCCGCAGACGGGACTGGTTCGCGCCTGGGTGGGTGACCTTGACTTCGACACTTGGAAGTACGACAAGGTAACGGCCCAACGCCAGCCGGGCTCTACCTTCAAACTCTTCGTCTATACTGAGGCCATGAACCAGGGTCTGGCTCCCTGCGACCGCCGCCAAGACACCTACGTGGCCATCAAGGCTTACAACTCCTCACAAAAGAAAGAGGTGATGTGGACACCGTCGAATGCCAACGGCTATTTCACTGGGGCCAATATGACGCTGAAGCGGGCCTTCGCCCAGAGCGTCAACTCTGTGGCCGTGAAACTGGGGCAGGAGTTGGGCATCAACCGCATAGCCAGTACGGCCCGTCGGATGGGCATACGCAGCAAACTCGACGAGACACCCGCTCTGGCATTGGGTTCGAGCGACGTGTGCCTGTTGGAGTTGGTGGGCGCTTACGCCGTGATAGCCAACGACGGCCGTATGCACCGTCCACAGTTGGTGGAGCGCATACTTGACCGCGACGGCCACGAAATCTACACAGCATCCAGCGAGATGAGGCAGGCTGTCACGTACCATACTGCTTTCCTCATGCAGCAGATGCTGATGGCTGGTATGCGAGAGCCTGGTGGTACGAGCATGAGCCTGTGGAACTATGTCCGACCTTTTTCCGATACCGACTTTGGCGGCAAGACTGGTACTTCCAACAATCATAGCGACGCCTGGTTTATGGGTGTCAGTCCTCGTCTGGTGTGCGGCGCTTGGGTGGGAGGCGAATATCGTGCCATCCACTTCCGCACGGGCCAGTTGGGACAGGGTAGCCGCACGGCTTTGCCCATCTGTGGACGGTTCCTCGAGAAGGTGCTTTCCGACAAGCGCTTCAGTCACTATCACGCCAAGTTTGCAGGGCCGAAGCCCAACGAGGCCATCCTCTCCACTATGTACGACTGTATCAACTATGCAGAGCCAGATACGCTTGGTATGGACAGCCTCGACATCTTCTATGAAGAGGCTCCTGTGAGTGATGTGGTGACAGACAACGAGGAACAGCCGACGGAGCCTGTCATCCCTGAACCCGCAACAACAGAAGAGCAACCTGCCGACGATGGTACTGGATACTGACAACAAGGAGTGGCAGGACGCGCTGCAGTTGGTGCAATACACACGGCGCTCGCTCTTCCTCACGGGAAAGGCGGGCACGGGCAAGAGCACTTTCCTGCGTTATGTAGTGGAGCACACGAAGAAGAAAAACGTGGTGCTCGCACCAACGGGCATCGCCGCCATCAATGCTGGCGGACAGACGTTGCACAGTTTTTTCAAACTGCCCTTCCACCCCTTGCTGCCCAATGATGTGCGCTACGACCGCCGTCACATCAAGGAAACGTTGAAGTACACCAGCGCACAGCGTAAATTGTTGCGCGAGTTGGAACTCATTATCATCGATGAGATTTCGATGGTCAGGGCTGACATCATCGACTTCATCGACCACGTGCTGCGCATTTATACCCGCAGCAATGAGCCTTTCGGCGGCAAGCAATTGCTCCTGGTGGGCGACATCTACCAGTTGGAGCCGGTGCTCAAGGAGGAAGACCGCCAGTTGCTCCGCCCTTTCTACCAGAGTGCCTATTTCTTTAATGCGAAGGTATGGCAGCAGATGCGCCTCGTCAGTATCGAACTGCGCAAGGTCTACCGACAGAAGGACGACAACTTCATCGCTCTGCTCGACCGTATCCGCCAGAATAGGGCTACGCCGCAGGATCTTACAGATTTAAATGAGAGATTAGAAATGAGAAATGAGAAATATGATTACATTGCAAGGCAGGAGGGAGAGGGCAAAAGCAATCATAATTCTCATTTGTCATCTGTCATTTCTCCTTTGACAATAACCCTGGCCACCCGCCGCGACACCGTCGACTATATTAATGAGCAGCGTCTGGCCGAGTTGCCGGGGGAGCCAACCGTTTTTATGGGTGTCATCAAGGGCGACTTCCCTGAGACATCGATGCCCACCCCAATGGAACTCCAAGTGAAGGTGGGCGCACAGATTATCTTTGTCAAGAACGACAGGGACAAACGTTGGGTGAATGGTACGTTGGGCATCGTCACAGAGATTGACGAGGAGGGTAGCATCATCACCGTCAGCACTGAAGACGGGCGCGATTTCGACGTGGAGCGCGAGGTCTGGGAGAATATGCGCTACACCTTCAACGAGAAGGAGCAGAAAATTGAGGAGGAGCAGTTGGGCACCTACACCCAGTTTCCCCTGCGGTTGGCGTGGGCCATCACCGTGCACAAGAGTCAGGGCCTCACCTTTCAGCAAGTTCGCATCGACTTTACTGGCGGCGCTTTCGCTGGCGGACAGACCTACGTGGCACTTTCGCGCTGCACGTCGTTGCAGGGCATCAGCCTCGTGGCCCCCATCCGCCAGCAGGACATCTTCGTCCGTGCCGAGGTGGTGCAGTTTGCCAGCCGTTACAACGACCAACAACTCATTGCCCAGGCTATGCAGGAGGGGAAGGCCGACCGTGAGTACCACGATGCCGTCAAGGCTTTCGACATGGGCGACTTCCAGGCCTGTCTTGACCATTTCTTCTTGGCCATCCATAGCCGCTATGATATTGAGAAACCTGTGGCACGTCGTTTTATCCGTAGTAAGTTGGAGGTTATCAACCGCCAACGGCAGGAGATAGAGCGCCTGAAAGCCGAGAAGGCCGAGCGAGACAAGACCCTCCGCCGCCTGTCGGCTGAATATACTCTGCTTGGGCGTGAATGTGAGCAGGAGCAAATGGTAGATGCGGCCATCCGAAACTACGAGAAGGCCTTGGAACTCTACCCCGAATCGCCTGATGCACGCAATAGGTTGAAGAAACTCAGGAAGAAAAAGGGATAGGATGAGACGAGGGGAAATGACGTGTATGGGCTTTTGGCCCTTTGCATTTGCACTATGGTTTGTTGCTGCCATCGCAAAGGCTGATACGCTTCCTGCCGACACGCTCCATTCCGCCAAAGGAAAGAAAATGGTGGTGAGCGCTTTGGAAATCAGCGCCGTCAATGCTGCTCTGGTGGCGCACAACCGCATACTGCGAAGCGACGATGCCTTCAGCCATATCACCTTTAGCGATATCCGCCGGAACCTGACCCATCGCCACTGGTGGTGGGACCAAGACTATTTCCACACCAACACCATCGAGCACCCGCTTCACGGGGCACTTTTCTACACCATAGCCAGGGCAAATGGCTTGTCGGCAGGCACTTCCAGCCTCTATACGTTGGGCGGAAGTTGGATGTGGGAAATGCTCTGCGAAGCCGAAAAGCCGTCCATCAACGATATGGTCTATACTACAGTTGGAGGCATCACCATCGGCGAGACGCTCTATCGTACCACCACGCGCATACTGGGTGCACTTGGTGCAAAACGTTGGAAGGGTTGCGACGACACGCCTTTCCAGACATCTCTTACTGCCGGCGTGCGTACCTTCAGTGCTACCACGGGGCGGAGGGTGACTACGGCGAGTCTCTTATGGGAGGCTGCATACGGCGACCCGCTCGACGTGGAGGAACGCACGGGCCTCTTCGACTGTTTCGACCTCTCGGCCACCCTCGTCTTTGGCCAGCACCAGTCCATCGCCAGCCAGGTAACCATCAACAGCCAACTATTGGGCAAACAACTGGTAGACGAACCGCTGTATAAAGCCACCGCCGGCTTGTACAATCACTTCGACTACCGCTATTCACTGACCCACTATGACCTGCCTAAAGGACAGCGTGAGCGCAAACCATACGTCTACTCGGAGGTGGGAGCCATAGGGCCGGGCGTGGCCTACCGCTTGGGTGACCGCACGCGTTGGGAACAGCAGTTCTGCGTGAACGCCATCCTGATGGGGGCTGTACCGACATTCACCCAGCACGAAGGCTCCCGAGGCTACAGTTTCGGTAGTGGCTATGGTGCCAGGCTCCGCAGCAGGGCAGTCATTGGCCAGTGGCTTCACGTTGGGGCCGATGTCAGTTGGTCGCAACTCTTCACCTGGGACGGCTTCTATGCCGACGACCACAGCCGTACTATGAATGATCCACCCTCTATACAGGGTGAGACGGGCAATACCATCACGCTCCTGTTCGAGCCATCGGCAGAAGTGCAGCTATTGCCGCACCTCTCCCTCGACTGCCGTGGATGCTTCTCCCATTTCCACTTCAACCACCGCTACCACCCCCACACTTCTGCCCACGCCGACGAGTGGCAGTTGGGCGTCAAGTACACCTTCTAACGCAATCTGGCCTGCGCCGACATCATACTGATGACGTCAGGCTCCCCTCCCTTGCAGGGGAGGGGTTGGGGGGGCAGAATTGTTATTATCTATGATTGTTTTCGTCTTATTCGAAAAGTTGGCTGCAAAAGAACAAATAAAAAATGAGAAAAAAGAAGATAATATGCAGAAAAGCCTTGAAAAGCTTTCGACCTGTAAGGTTGAAAGTTTGGACGAACCAAAGTGGGAGTTTGGACGAACCAAAGTCATAGTTTGGACGAACCAAACTTTCAGACACATATTACGGCGACGGTATGACACTCGAATGTCTAAAGTCTTGGGAAAGAAATGACAATAACTGTCATTTGCATTTCTGCCCAAAGAGAAAACAAGCTCTGAGGACGAACCAGCAATGCATAAGGAAAGTGGTGACGTTGCCGTAGTGGCGAACCATGATGCTGTAACGCTCGCGCAACGAGGCACGGTGGTTGCGGGTGGTGGTGCCTTCCTCAGTATAGCAGGCCACCACTTGACCGATATTACAGAGGGGTAGCGCGAGGCGGTCGGCCTCACGCATTACGCGGATGCACCAATCCACATCGGCCGAGAAGCGGTAGCGGGTGTCGTACTGCACGTTCTTGGCCAAGTCGGTACGAGCGTAGAAAGCCTGGTGGCAGACGAGCATCCCCTGTTGGAAGGAGCGCCAAGTGAGCCGCTCTGGCGGCTGCAGCCGACGCGGATGGAGGTAGTTCCCCTGACCATCGACGATGTCGGTATTGCCATAAAGCACGGCGGGCAGTTGGTCGCTGGCTTTCTCGTTGAGGTGGCAGCGGTGGGCTATCTGCTGGAGCGTGTTGTCGGAGGGGAAGAAATCACCCGCATTGATGAACACCACATAGTCGCCGGAGGCTTGGGTGAGTCCCTTGTTCATAGCGTCGTAGATGCCTTGGTCTGGCTCCGAGTGGATGATGACCGTATGCCCACCGTCCGATGCGTCGGAACGTGCCTTGTAGTCTTCTGCCAGGTGCAAAGTGTCGTCAGTAGAGGCACCATCCACGATGAGGTGCTCCACATCCGGATAGTCCTGCCGCAGCACGCTGTCGAGTGTGCGCCCCAGCACGCCGGCGGCATTATAGGTGATGGTAATGACCGTAAAACGTGTCATAGCCCCAAAAGTCTGCTTGCCGCATGGCCCGCCATAATACTGATGACGGTGGCAATGTCAGCCACGTCGATGACGCCGTCGTCGTTCACGTCAGCTTCCTTGATGGATAGGAACTGTGCAAGAATCGTGATAATCGAAGCAATGTCCGACACGTCGACCACGCCATCGCCGTTCACGTCTCCCTTGATCTTCACTATCGGCGCTGTGCCTTCTTCTGGCGACTTCAGGAGGCAGAGTTCGTTTATGACATTGCCGTTGAGTATGTTGGTGGCATAGATGGCCGTCACGTTGAAGTATTTACCCGTAATGTTTGAGGGCAGCGAAATCTTCGGCGACTTGATTTGGAACGTGTTCCACAGCCTGACGCGGCGGTCACCCAGTACGGCCCAGACGCCGCCGTCGCGCACCAGCGTAGCCCCCATCACCTTCACCAAGTCGGCGTAGCAGCCGTCGTCCAGTTCGTCCATCGTCACTTCTCGCGGCACGGCGCTTTCGCCCTCAGTGGCCGTGATGTTATCGCCGTTGGTGAGTCCGTCGATGGATTCCATCACCGGCATATCGTTCAAGGTGCTGCGCTTTCCGTAGATGAAACCGTTGAGCAGATTGTCACGGGCAACGTTGAGAGTGACGCCTGAAAGCATGACGGATGCCGACGCATCGCGCAAGAACACATTGCCGCCGTAGACATAGAGCACTTGGGCATTGTCGAGGGTAAGGCATACCAGCGAACCATCTGGCTGTGCCAGGAATTGGGCGATGTCGGCCATCACATCGGTTTCGCTGACGGTCACCACGCAAGTGGCTGTCACATTGCGGTCGCCCGTGGCCGTGATGTTCGCCTTGCCGGCCTTTAATCCTGTGACCAAGCCCGTCTCGCTGACGATGGCCACCTCCTCGTTGTCGCTGCTCCAGGTGATGTCTGACTCCACATTGTCAGGCTCCAGAGTGGGCGTGAGCTGCGACGAGGCCCCCACAGCCAGCGTCAGGCTGTCGGGCAGGATGATTTCTTGCAGCACAAGAGCGTCGAAAGCCTCGAAAGAGATAGTGCCCGCCGATTCTTTGATGTTGCGTAACCCTATGAACGACTGTAAGCCAGCCCACGTCAGCAGGTTGGCAGGCGATGTTGTGTTGTCGATTTTCGTCACCCTGCCAGTACCTGGGAATGGGTCTCGCCCAGACGCGGTGGAACCGCCTTTGGCCCTTATCAGCTCGTAGTAGGGATGGTCAGGGTTGTCGTTCACGGCATTATACCAAGTCCAAACATTTGTATCGGTAGAGTCGACGCGGAAGATGAGCATACCGTGTCCCGGCAGTTGCGCGTCCCACTTGGACTTCTGCCTGTTCTCCAGCAGGAAGTATTCCTTCCTCTGAGGTGTGTTGATGCGATAGCCGCTGTTGCCCGTGTGTATGGGGTCAATCGTGTATTCGCCGGCCTGGGTGAGCAGTTCGGGGTAGGCAAAGCCGAGGGCATAGCGCTCGAAGAGCGACAAGTTGCAAGGCGTGCGCCCATAGTTGAAGTCTGACCCGTTGGCCATCAGCGACCATTCACCTGGGTCGACGCATTCGTCTTCGCGATACATATTGCCCGTGTCGTAAAAGTCGGGCAGGCCCAGCACGTGGGTAAATTCGTGGCACATAGTGCCGATGCCCTCCAAAACGCTCCAATCACCTGTGCCAAACAATTCGGTGGAGCAGGCATAGCGGCCCAGATAGACCCCGTCTTTCCTGACGTATCTCTCGTAGCTGATGTCATACTGGTGGGGCCAGAGCAGGCGCTCGTCGTTGCCCTGAATGTAGGAAGGAAGGCCGGAGAAAATGAAATAAATCATATCCACATACCCGTCTTTGTCCACGTCGTAATCCTTGAAGTTCACCTGCGAGTCGGCAGCCGTGCAGGCATCAATCATCAGCTGCGTATAGTTGTCGGGGCCGTTTTTGCCTTCGGGTTGTGGATAATACTGGCTGCGATTGACTTTCACCGGCCCCACCACGTCGAAGGTGGGAACGAAGACACCGCTGGAGTTGTCACGATAGTAGTCGCGCATACTGCCCGTACACTTTATGTTGGAAGTGGGGATGTTCGTCTCAACCGTGCCCGTATAGTTGTCCTGATTGATCATATTCTCCATAATGTCATGGTAGTTGTCGTAGCGGAACGGACAGTCGTTGAACTCCGCCAAGATGACCAGCCCCTTGAACTTACTGTAGTTGTAGTTGGCGGCGCGGCGTGCGTTCAGGGTCTGCTGGCGTGCAACGCGGTTGCGGCGCATGGCTTGTGCCGAGGCATCGGACATCTTTCCACGGAGATGTTTTCCCACAGTCTGTAGGTAGGCTAAATCCTGAGCTGTGCGTGCCTGCACGTCATGCGCCACCAGGTCGGTGGGAGCCAGTTTTCCGTCGCTGTCAAGCTGAGCATAGACATAATATCCCTCGGCATTGCGCACCAACGAGTATCCGTCGTCGGTGGTGTTGTAGCTATAGTATTCGTCGCCCACAAGGCGGATGGTCAGCGTGGTGCCGTCGGGCTGCTTCACGCGGGCTGTTCCATTCAAGGCCGGACGCGACAGGACAGGAGCCAGACTCAACAGCACCGCCACCAGAATCATATTCAATCGTTTCATAGACTATCTTATTTTGTTTGTAATTGTATAGAGGTTGCAAAATTACGCAAAAAAGGCGAGACCGCCAAAGTTTTTCGCACTTTTCTTTTGCCAGCTCCCGCCAAAGCCTGAACCGAAGCCTGAACCTGTAGAGTCAGACTCTCCAGGGGATGTTCTATCTTCCGTTCAAGAGCCTTGGGGTAATTATGTCGTCAGGTATCCAATATGTATATTCCCCTTTTTGAGCAACTGCCGAAGATGGGCCTTGAGTGAGGCTGGGGTCACCTGTTTGAAGATTGATAGGTCGTTGTACTGGATAATGGTGTACCCCAGTTCGCGGTCGAGATATGCGGAGCGGAGGACGTAATCATCTACTCTGACTTTGCCTACATTTTTCTCACGTTCCTTGATGTAGCTGTCAATCAGGCCTTGGGTGATGAGACCGCCTTCGGCTATATCTTGCACAATCTGGCAGACATCCTTGGCAATGCGCTCGCGCTGTGTGGGGTCGCAAACGTAAGCAATAGCAAACATCAAGCGGGGGAAGGGCATCTGCTCATCTTGCATCCAACACTGTGGCGTATATACATCGCTGTGTTCTACGCGCAGCACATCCCACAATAGCTTGCTAAGAATACTTTGCAGCACTTCGTTGTGAGCGTGGTTTTCTGGTGTGTAGCAATAATCCTTTTCCCAAGTATAGAACAAGTTTGTCTCGCAGTAGGGCGTTGCATTGCTTATTTTCTCTACGACAGTGGAGTTTGTGGTCTTGAAATGGTCTGAGGGCCACACCTTACGGTCAACTGTTTCCGGTTTCGATGGTAGCGAACCGATATACTTGAGCAGCAACGGCATGATGGTATCGGTATCGAAATCACCCCGCACGATGAGCACTGAGCCATTAAAGTTGGAGAAATAGTCTTTCACCACCTCCCTGAAGCGGTCCACAGTATACATTTTGGCTTCATCTACGGTAGGAGGAGAGACTCGCTTGAGTGATACGTATGGCAATTTCGATATTCTGAGGGCTGCCTGAGAAATGGGGTCGTTAGCGTTTGAAGCGGCATCTATTTGAATATCTTTGATTTTCTCCGCAGCCTCTACACTATCTACCTCTGTGGTTATCAGCAAGGCATGCGTTTGTTTCAATAGATACTCAACGCAATCCCAGTAGTCTTTCGCGTCTTTCTTGGTATACATATCCGTGTGCAACTTATCATCAAAAGGATTCACCTCAACATGGTAACCAACTTCGTAGATATACTTTCTTCTACATGGTGAGAGAAGATTACAATAATGTATTTTGTCATCAGGGAGTGCCGAGGTGCCCATTGGCCGTCCAAATGAAATGGCGATATTGCGGACAGCCTCACCCCTCCACTTCCAAAGTACCACCTTTATACCGTTGGACAGGAATGCCTCGCTGATGCTGTCGTTCAATGCTGTCAACTTCTTCAAGGTGCCTGGTACTGGGTTTAGTTCAATGCTATCAACGAATAACATCTCCAGTTTCTCAGCCCTCTGTGTACTCTTAATGGTTAGTTCTTCATCCGACAAACCTTTCACGCTGTCGACAATAGCCTTCAGCTCATCTTCGGTCGGCTGGGGTTCGCTGTTGGGAATAGAGGCGGCGATAATGATATTGCGGCTATCGGTCAGCTCCCTAAATAACATATCAAGTTGTTCACGTGTAATGGTACGAAGGATGTGTTTTTCCGAAACCTTCTCACTATAATAATCGTCAATGGTTCCCCCATTGAAGAAACTATACGTAAGTCTATCAGCACATTCATTACTTGTTAACGTAGAAACATTTTGCGGAAGTAGTTGCGGTAATATGAGTGCAGTAACATCTTCATTGTATTCACATTTACTCCATATCTTTTCTGGTACATATTCTGTGAATCCCATACGACGAATGGTTTCTATTTGTTTTGCAAGCAATTCTAGGGTTTGTTGCCAGGAGGCAGAAGCAAATAAGTTAAAAGACATAAAAAAAGCGTTATTTGTATATATTGGATTGAAAATACTTGTCTCGCAATTAAGAATGTCTGTATTTTCAAGTGGTTTGAGCCTGTTAAACATCAAATTCGTAATCTTTTTGTAGAGCAAGCTGAGTCTCACGTCACCAACGGTGTTCTCCTGCTCAGTCCAATTCTTCGGTAGCTTGATGGTGATTGAGATAGTGTGTGCAGTACTTTTGTCATCCTGATAAACGCGATACTGAGGAGTTTCATAATCGGGTATAATCGGATACTTGGAAATGATGTTCTTGCCTCGATTCATTTTGCCAAACTGTCTGCGAATCTTCTCCACCATCACGTCGGCATCGAAGTCTCCAGTGACGACCACGGCCATGTTCTGTGGCTGATACCAACGCTTGTAAAAACTGCGGATGAGCTGGGGAGAACAGTGCTGCACCACCTCAATATCACCTATTGGCATACGCTTTGTGTAGATGGAATTATTAAGGATATCATTGGTAACCTCCTGTTTGGAAAAAGCAGTCCTGCTTCGCCATTCCTCCACGATGACTTGGCGTTCACGCTCCACATCCTCGTCGGCAATAGTAGCGTTGCCAGCCCAGTCGCGCAAAAGCAGCAAACAAGAGTCTATCTGCAATTCATCCAAGACGGATATGCCATTAAGGAAATAGCGCACAGTATTGAAACTCGTGAAAGCATTGCTTTCATTGCCAAAAACTATACCGTTTCTGCGCATGAATCCAATCACATTCTGTCCGGGGAAATGTTTGGTGCCCTTAAACATCATGTGTTCTACGAAGTGCGCTATACCACGCTCACTCTCCTTTTCAACGACAGAGCCTCCTTTGACCAGCAAGTGGAAGTTTGCCTTTTTCTCTGGCTCCGTGCAACGGCGCACGTAGTAAGTCAGCCCATTTTTTAGCACTCCCGTTCTGACTGTAGTGTCTGTCGGTATCACTTGCTTGTCGATGATGGCCGAATGGGCCTGGAGTAGTGAGTCGATTTGTGTTTCAGGCTTTTTTTGTCCTTGCACCATCAATGGAATGATAGTGAGAAAAAATAAAAACAATTGTGTCTTCATAGAATTATTCTATTTTTGTTGTACTAATACGATAAAAAGATGATTTCACCTCAATGTCGTGGACGAAAGCCGTTGATCCAGTCATGAAAAGAAGCATGGTGAGTAGAACTGGAAAAAAATGATTCTTCATAAGATTGTATATTTCATTATCGCTTGTTCTCGTCCTTAAAATCTATTCATATTCTTCTTTGTTTGGGTTCTTTCGGATAAAGGAACTTTATCCTTCTCCTTCCTGCTACTCTCTTCGAACACCCTTTGCAGCTCCTCCTTTGGCGGCAGGGCTTTCAGGAGTTCGGAATCCATTTCGTCGGCAGGTTTATAGGTGGCAACGCCCATAGGTTGACGGAAGTCTCATTTTTCTTTGCCATATTTTTTGTGGTAGTGCAATATGTCCTGGTAATCAGCAAGGCAATCATGCGGCAAAAATACATAATTTTCAGAAAAGGACGATGCCTGCGGCGGCACAAACGAAGCCCACAAGGAAACCGGCCACCACTTGGGCCAGCGAGTGCTGGCGGAGCATCATGCGGGCTGTGCCAAGGATGCCTGCAAGAATCAACACCAAGCACAGCCACCACACGGGATTGAAGCCGAAGATTTCGGCGAAGACAAACAAGGCACCGGCAACGCCGCCGATAGCCGCCGTGTGCGTGGAAATCTTCCACCAGATGTTGACAATGGCACAAACCACCTGAACGAGCAGGGCGGCAAAGACAATGCTGGAGACAAAATGGTAGATGTGGAAGCGCTGCAGCGTCCAGACGCACACCACATAGCACAAGATGCTAATGATGTAAGGCCCCATGCGGCGCCGTTTCTGCCCCAGTTCCAGGAGCGTCCACCCCTGCGTGCGACGGTAGAGGTGGATGAGGAAGGTGGGCAGGAGGATGGTGAAGAAGTAGACCATTGCAAGCACCATCAGCCTGTAGCCCGTCGGCAGCAGGTTCAGATAACTGAACGTGAACAGGGCTATCAGCCCTACCAGCGGCAGATAGAACGGGGTGAATAGGAGGCTCACCAGCCGTGCTGCGTAGATGATGTTCTTTTGTCGGTTCACCTTGATTTACAATTAGTTCTTTCTTAGTCTGGCTACTGGCAGGCCCATCTGTTCACGGTATTTGGCCACTGTGCGGCGCGCCACGGGATAGCCTTTCTGCTTGAGGGCATCGCTCAGGGCGTCGTCGCTCATCGGTTTGCGCTTGTCCTCCGCCTCGATGAGTTCGCGCAGCGCCGCCTTTATCTCGCGTGTGGACAGTTCCTCGCCGCTCTCCGTGACGAAGCCGTCGCTGAAGAAGAACTTCAGGGGGAAGGTGCCCCACCGCGTCTGCACATATTTGGCGTTGCTCACCCGTGAGATAGTGCTTAGGTCCAGTCCCGTCTGTTCGGCCACATCCTTGAGAATCATAGGGCGGAGCAGGCTCTCGTCGCCCTCCTCGAAGAAGCGGTGCTGCAAGTGGATGATGGCTTTCATAGTGAGTGTGAGCGTGCGCCGCCGCGTCTGTATGGCGTCGATGAAACTCTGCGCCGCGTCCACCTTCTGCTTGGTGTAGAGCAGGGCCTCCTTCATCTGGCGGCTCAGTCCGTCCTTGTTGGACTGATAGGTCTTCAGGAGGTCGGCAAACGACTGCGACACCTGCAGATGGGGCACGTCGCCGCTGTTCAAGGCCATCGTGACGGTGCCGTCGTCCTGCGTGTCGACGATGAAGTCGGGTGTAATCTGCTGCAACGAGCGCCCCACGGTCTCGCCCATCGAGGCCCCGGGCTTGGGGTTCAGCCTGCGCAGTTCGCCCATCAGGGTCTCGGCCTGCAGATCGTTCAGGCCCAGCGACTGCTGAATCTTGTCCCAATGTTTCTTCGTGAACTCATCGAAGTGGTTGGCAATGGTCTCGTGCATCAGCCCGATGAGTGTGGCCGATGCCTGGCTGTTCCGTTCCTGCGCCATCCTGTCAATCTGGAGCAAGAGGCACTCCTGCAACGAGCGGGCGCCGATGCCGGGCGGGTCGAGTTGCTGCAACTGGTGCAAGATGGTCTCCAGTTGCTCCGTGGTCAGGTCGATGTTGTGGTAGATGGCCAGTTCGTCGGCAATGGCGTGGAGCGACACGCGCAACAGGCCGTCGTCGTCGAGCGAGCGGATGAGGTATTCCATCACGTAGCGCTGCTGGTCGTCGAGGTCCAGTTCCCCCACTTGCTCCAGCAACTGGTCGTAGAATGAGAGAGTGTCGCCATAGACCATTTCCTCGTGGTCGTCGGCGGTGGAGTGCCCGCCTTGGTAGACCGGCAGGTCCTCGTCGTCGCGCCCGATGCCCTCCAAGGCTGCATCGAGGGCGTCGTTGCGCTCCTCGCGTTCACGCTGGGCGTCGTAGTCCTCCTCCTGGGGCGCCTCGTCGGCAGCGTCGTTATGCCAGTCGAGCGCATCCTCTTCGCCCATTGACTCCAATGCGGGATTGTCGTGCATCTCAGTTTCGATGCGCTCTGCCAACTGCTGGATGGGCAACTCGACGAGTTGCGCTTGCAGCAACTGTTGTTGCGATATGCTCTGCTGCAGTTTCTGCTCCTGCTTTTGCTCTTGTATCTGACTCTGCACGAATAATTATGAATTACGAATTATGCATTACGGGGTGCGAAGTACGCCTTCAGGTCGTTGGCGTATGCAGCCAGTTCTTCTTG
Organism: Prevotella sp.; assembly: GCA_017960525.1. Taxonomy (GTDB): domain Bacteria; phylum Bacteroidota; class Bacteroidia; order Bacteroidales; family Bacteroidaceae; genus Prevotella. The sequence continues at coordinate 21,525 of JAGCZA010000028.1, read as the reverse complement.
GTCGTGGTTGCCCAGCCGCTGCCACACTTGCTGGCAGGCCGACAACAGAGGGGTGACGATGACGCCGCCTCGGTTCAGGTAGGGGTCGCAGTATTGGAAAGTGTCCAACACCTGCACCACCTCGGCAGACTTCAAGCGCATCAACTTGGCCAACTGTTGCACTTCGGGGGTGGTGGCCACCATCGTGGCAGGCGTGAGTTGGAAGTAAAGGTCGAGAATGATAATGAGCATCATAGGCGTGATACGCTCGTCCAGCGACGACTCCGCACCATCCGTCGCTGGTTCCACAATGGGGCGGAAGTCGCGCTCAAAGGTTTCTTCCACCTCCACGCCGTCGTAGAAGTCGTTGGCGGCGCCGAAACCCTTCATCTGCCGCAGCAGTTTCACCGCCCTTTCCAACTTCTTGGGAGCGTTTCCGTAGGTGTTCCACAGCCGCTCTATGCGCGGTTTGTCCAACTGCGACAGTTGCAGCATACGTGCCTGAAGAGCCTGCGGCGGAATGTGCAGTTCCAGGCTCAGATTCACCATCGTGCGGCTGTAGAGGGGCTTGGGTCCCTCAGGCTTCTGCAGATAGGCCTGCATCAGCATCAGCCAGTAATCGTCTTGCCAGACCGTTTTTTTTGCCATACCATTCCAGATTGATGGTGCAAAGTTACGAAATAAGTGAGAAACACACAAAGAAAATAGCTTTTTTTCTTCAAAAACCCAGTCTGAAAGGCCAGAAAGCCATTAGTCCGGGGCTTCGCCGTGGGTTTTTCGATTACGACTTGTCGTTTCTCTTGTCGAAGGGGAGCATAATATGCAGGGAAACATTTGGCCGTTTGTCGGAAAAGCATTACCTTTGCAGGCCAAAACCGAATGACTATGAACCGCATATTGCCGTTACTACTGCTACTCATAACGACCCTTCAGGCGTCTGCCGCCAAGGTGAAATATCCTGGAGAGCGGTGCTACATCTTCCGCTACACGCTGCGCGACAAGGCGGCCACCACCTTTTCGCTAGACCGTCCCCAGCGTTTCCTCTCGCGCAAGAGCCTGGAGCGCCGCGAGCGTCAGGGGCTGACCGTTGACTCGACCGATTTGCCCGTCTGCCGCCACTATGTGCGCCAGTTCGAGACAGATGGGGCGCAAGTGGTGGGCACCAGCCGCTGGCAGAACACGGTGGTGGTGGCCTCCGCCGATTCGCTGCTGCTCGTGCGACTGGCCAGTCTGCCCATCGTCAGCAAGAGCCGCTGCGTGTTCGTCTCCCCCGACAGTATCGACAAACAGGACGATTTGCGCCTGAACGTGCGCGAGACATTCAACAAGTGGGACTCGGTGAAGAACGACCCGTTGGGTATGGCACGCCCACAGATAGAGATGCTGCGCGGCGACAGTCTGCACGAGGCAGGTCTGCGCGGACAGGGAATGACAATCGCCGTGCTCGACGGCGGATTCCAGAACTACGACCGCATCCCTGCCTTGCGTCGGGTGCGCATAGAGGGTGTGCGCGAATTTGTTCACTTGCCTTCCACCAGCGAGACGGCGCGGAGCAAGGCCTTCCAACGAATAGACCACGGAACGAAGGTGCTCTCAGCCCTGGCGGCACAGGCTCCCGAAGTGACGATGGGCACCGCGCCGGAGGCTTCCTTCTGGCTGTTGCGCTGCGAAGACCCGCTGACGGAGCAGCCTGTGGAGGAAGACTACTGGACAATGGCCGCCGAATGGGCCGACTCCGTGGGTGTCGACATCATCAACTCGTCGCTGGGCTACTATAAATACGACAACGGCACAGACAATTATCGTCTGCAAGACCTGAACGGGCACTCGTCCTTCGTATCCAGGTCGGCATCGCTGCTGGCACGGAAGGGCATTGTGCTCTGCAACTCCGCCGGCAACTCAGGCATGGGCCAATGGAAGAAAATCGGTGTGCCTGCCGATGCGCCCGACATCCTCACCGTGGGGGCCGTCAACAAAGAGCGGCAAATTGCCACCTTCAGCAGCATCGGCCCCTCGCAGGACCTCCGTGTAAAGCCCGACGTGGTGGCGATGGGCGCGGGCACAGCCCTCATTTCGGGCCGTGGCACACTGGTGCACGATATGGGAACCTCGTTCTCCACGCCCCTGGTGTGCGGCTTAGTGGCTTGTCTGTGGCAGGGTCTCAGAGAAAAGACCGCCCTGGAAATCATCGACCTGGTCAGACGTTCCGCCGACCAATATAACGAACCCACTAACATCTACGGCTACGGTCTGCCAAACTTCTGGAAAGCCTACACACAATGCAAACCTTGACTCTCCTTGAACTGAACGCGCTGGTGCGCATGACCATCGAGCACAGCCTCAACCGCGAATACTGGGTGGAGGCCGAGTTGTCGGAGTGTCGTGAGTCGAAGGGACATTGCTATATGGAACTGGTGCAGAAGGAGCCGTCGTCGAACACGCCGGTGGCGCGTGCCCAAGCCAAGTGCTGGCGCACACAATGGATGATGCTGCAGCCCATGTTCGAGCGTACCACCGGCCAGCAATTGCACGCCGGAATGAAAGTGCGGATGAAGGTCTACGCCCAGTTCCACGAGGCATACGGCTTCTCGTGGATTGTCACCGACATCGACCCTACGTTCACGATGGGCGACCTGGCCCGCCGACGGCAGGAAATTGTCCGCCAACTGAAGGCCGAGGGCGTCTTCGATCTGCAAAAAGAACTCGTCCTGCCACCTTTCTGTATGGACATCGCCGTCATTTCCAGCGCCACGGCAGCAGGCTACGGCGACTTCGTGAACCAGTTGGCCGAGTCGCCCTTCGCCTTCCGCACGCAACTCTTCCCCGCCATTATGCAGGGCGAACAGGTGGAGGAGAGTGTCATTACGGCGCTGGAAAGAATCTTTCCACTTCATTTCGATTGCGTTGTCATCATCCGTGGCGGCGGTGCGACTGCTGACCTCTCCGGCTTCGACACGCTGGCACTGGCCGAGAACGTGGCGCAATTCCCAATGCCCATCATCACCGGCATCGGCCACGACCGCGACGAGAGCATCCTCGACATGGTGAGCCACACACGGGTGAAGACACCCACCGCCGCCGCCCAGTTGCTCATCAGCCACGCGGAACAGACACTCAGGCGCATAGAAAACTGCGAGGAACGCATTGTGCGTGCCACGCAGGGACGTATGGAAATAGAAAGACTACGACTGGTGAGGCTGGCAGAGCACATTCCGCCACTCTTCTCGCTTTTCCGCACACGACAGGAAGCCCGTCTCGACCAGTTTCTGCAGCGGCTGGCCATTCAGGCGACAAGCCGTACCGTCCACGAAAAGCAACGGCTGGAAACTATTGCTTCACGCCTCTCACCTCTTGCCTCCCACCTTATGGAAAACGGCCGCCACCGCCTCCAATTGCTGGAACAGCGTGTGGCAGCACTCGACCCGTCGCTGCTGTTGCGCCGTGGCTACAGCATCACCCTCTTAGAGGGGCGCCCCCTGACCGATGCTAGTCAGGCACAGACGGGCGACATCGTGGAGACCCGTCTGCTGAAGGGCACGCTGCGCTCGCAGGTGCTCTAACCTTTCTTCAGCAGTTCGTCGATGCGGTCGATGTAGTCCAGCGAATCGTCGATAAAGAAACGCAACTCGGGCACGATGCGCAACTGGTAGCGCACGCGCTGGCCCAAGGCGTAGCGTATCTGCTGGTTGCTGCGCTCAATATTTTTCAGGATTTCCTCGCCCCGCTCCGAGGGGAAGATGCTCAGATAGGCGGTGCAGATGCCCAGGTCGGGGGAGATTTTTGTGCGCGTCACACTGACCATCACGCCGTGCAGCGAGCGTGTCTGTTCCTGGAAAATGACGCTCAGTTCCTTCTGCAGCAGGCGTGCTATTTTGTTCTGTCTTGTCTCTTGCATATTGTGCTCTCTATTTTGGTTGATGGTGCAAAGGTAGTCAGTTTTTTGCAAACAGCCAAACAAAAGGCAAGAAAACACTTGGCTGGTTGCAGAAAAAGCCGTAACTTTGCACCGCATTTACCATTCCGCAAACGCCCATGACCCGCTGTCTCTCATTTCTTATTTGTCTTTTCTCATTTGTCATCCTGCTCTGCTCTTGCTACCACCAGGTGGCACCGACGCCCGACGCCTGGGTGCCCACCGAGGAGCAGATGGACTCCATATCGTTCTACACCACTCACCACTACACGCAGAACTACAATTTCCGCGTCACCGCCGACTCGCTGCCGCTCATCGTCCAGCATCCCTCGGAGGTGGTCAGCGAAATGCTCGTCGACACCATTAGCGTCTACAAGGCCGACATTCTGGTAGTGGCTGACATACTGACGCTGCCCTCCGACACGGTGGACTCCGTCTGGGTGCAGGTGGCACGCGACCAAACCACGATGGGCTGGGTGCGCGAGACGACGATGCTCACGGGTGTGGCCCCCGACAATCCTATCTCGCAGTTCATCGACTTCTTCTCCGACAGCCACGTGCTCATCATCCTGGCCTTCGTTGTCTTCGTGTGTGCTGCCTACGCCATCCGCAAACTGCTCAGGCTCAACGCAAAGATTGTGCATTTCAACGATATACCATCGTTCTACCCCACCCTGCTGGCCCTGCTCGTGGCCGCTTCGGCCGTGTTCTACAGCACTATCCAACTGGCCGCGCCCGACTCGTGGCGCCACTACTACTACCACCCCACGCTCAACCCCTTTGCCGTGCCGCTCCACCTGGGGCTGTTCCTCTTCACGGTGTGGCTGATGCTTGTGGTGGCACTGGCCGCCTTCGACGACATCCGGCGACACCTGAACACGAGCGAGACCATCATCTACTATTTAGGACTGGTGGGCGTATGCGCCATCGACTACATCGTGTTCAGCATCTCCACTTTGTACTATATCGGCTACCCCCTGCTGGTGGCCTACGTGGTGTTCGCGCTCTGGCGCTATTTCAAAGGAAGCCGAGCCAAGTACGTCTGCGGCAAGTGCGGCCATCTGCTACAGGAGAAAGGCGTCTGCCCCTACTGCGGAGCAGAGAACACTTAACCGAGCGCATCATTTGCCGTAAGTTTTTTCTTTTTCTGTTCCTTTTTTTTGCGAAATCAAGGGAATTTCGTAATTTTGCAGCCGAATAAGGAAAAATCTCTTTATGGTATATAATATTTTCAGGGGTCTCGGCATTGCGCTCGTCACTCCGTTCAAGCAAGACGGGTCGGTGGACTACGACGCGCTCTTGCGGCTTGTGGACTATCAACTCCAGAATGGAGCCGACTTTTTCTGCATCCTGGCCACCACAGGCGAAACGCCCACGCTGACGGCAGAAGAGCGGCAGCGAATCAAAGATTTGGTGGTGGAGAAGGTGCAGGCCCGCGTGCCCATCCTGATGGGATGCGGCGGCAACAACACGCACGCCGTTATGGAGGAACTGAAGAACGGCGACTTCAAGGGCGTCGACGGCATCCTGAGCGTCTGCCCCTATTACAACAAACCTTCGCAGGAGGGTCTCTACCAGCACTTCAAGGCCATCGCCTCGGCCACACAACTGCCCGTGGTGCTCTACAACGTGCCCGGACGTACTGGCGTCAACCTGAAGGCGGAGACCACCGTGCGGCTGGCCCGCGACTGCGAGAACATCGTGGCCATCAAGGAGGCCAGTGGCAATCTGGAACAAGTGGACGAAATCATCAAGAACAAGCCCGCCGACTTCGATGTCATCTCTGGCGACGATGCGCTCACCTTCCCGATGGTATCGTGCGGAGCCGTGGGTGTCATCAGCGTCATCGGCAATGCGCTGCCCAAGGAGTTCTCGAAGATGATACGCCTACAAATGCGCGGCGAGTACGACCCAGCACGCAAGATACACCACCGCTTCACCGACCTTTTCGCCCTGCTCTTTGTCGACGGCAACCCCGCCGGCGTGAAAGCGATGCTCCACGAGATGGGCTTCATAGAGAACGTGCTGCGACTGCCGCTGGTGCCCACACGCATCTCCACCAAGCAGCGTATGAGCGAACTACTGCGCGAACTGAAAATATAAACGATGGAATTGATAGAGAAATATTTCCCTTCGCTCACCGACGGGCAGCGCGCCCAACTGGCGGCCCTCGATGACCTCTACCACGACTGGAACGCGAAGATTAACGTCGTATCGCGAAAGGACATCGACAATCTCTATCTGCACCACATGCTCCACTCCTTGGCCATCGGCAAGTTCATCCAATTCAAGCCCGGCACCACTGTGCTCGATTTCGGCACGGGCGGCGGTTTCCCGGGCATTCCTCTGGCCATTCTGTTCCCTGAAACCCAGTTCACCCTCATCGACGGAACGGGGAAGAAAATCCGCGTGGCACAGGAGGTCTGCCAAGCCCTGGAGTTGAAGAACTGCACGCCCATTCATCGGCGGGGCGAAGAGGAGAAAGGGCATTACCATTTCGTGGTGAGCCGTGCCGTGATGCCCCTCCCCGACCTGGCCAAGATTGTGCGCAAAAACATCAGCAAAGAACAGTGTAACGCCCTGCCAAACGGCATTATCTGTCTGAAAGGCGGCGACTTGCAGGCAGAAGTGGCTCCCTTCCGCCACATCATCCAGATTACCGAACTGACCAGTTATTTTGACGAAGACTGGTTCCGCCAGAAATACTGCATCCACCTGCCCCTATGATGAGCATCCGAACCTTTGTCTGCAATATGTTGCAGGAGAACTGCTACATCGTCAGCGACGACAGCGGCGAGGCCGTTGTCATCGATTGCGGGGCCTTCTTCGAGCACGAGCGGCAGGCCATTGTGACCTATCTGCGTGAACAACGGCTCACGCTGCGCCACGTGCTGTGCACGCACGGCCACTTCGACCACGTGTTTGGCAACGACACCCTCTACAGCGAGTTCGGCATCAAGCCAGAAATCCACGCCAATGACCTTTTCTTGGTGGAAGACGTAGGCCAGCAATACCGCGATTTGATGGATATGGGCTACAGCCACCCTACCCCACCCGTAGGCACGCTGCTCACCGACGGCGGCACCGTCTCTTTCGGCAACCACAGCCTACGTGTCATCCACACCCCGGGCCATTCCCCGGGCGGTGTCGTGTTCCATTGCGCTGAGGAGCACGTGGCCTTCAGCGGCGACACCCTATTCCGTATGAGCGTAGGCCGCACCGACCTCACCGGCGGTTCATGGGAGCAACTGATTCAAAGCCTCCAGCAGCGTGTGGCTCCCCTCCCCGCAGACACCACTGTCTATCCCGGCCACGGCCCCATCACCACCATCGCCGACGAACAACAGTTCAACCCTTATTTGCACTGACAAATACTATTTTCACTTCGCCATCTCACACATCGAACCCCAACTCGCACGCTGCACCGAGTTATCAGATACCCCCTGATTTCACCAAAACTTCACTTTTTTTTGAAATATAATCCTCGAAAAAGTTTGTGGATTCAAGAACAATTCCTAACTTTGCAGCATCAACACATAAATCACATTTTAATGTTTTTAAGTATGAAGAAAATTATTGTTTCATTGATGGCGCTCTCAAGTCTGACAGCGTCTGCTCAGTTTGGTGCTCCAAGGGAGAACCCGAAAGTTCCTTCAGTGGTTGCAAGCGTTGAGGACTTCAAGCCTGCATCGACCAACCAGGGTGGCAAGCAGTACCCGATGGTGAACTCAGAGCGCATGGTTCGCGCACAGATTAAGGCACCCGATGCCACCTTCGTAGGACTTGACATCGCCGGCAAAATCTACATCATGACTAAGGACGAGAACGGTGTTTGGACGGGTACTTCTGAGCCTCAGGACGAGGGTTTCCACTATTATCAATTGAACATCGACGGTGCCTCAGTGCCCGACCCAGGCAGCAAGTACTACTATGGCGCCAGCCGTTGGGGCAGTGGCATCGACGTTCCTGCCAAGGACGAGGAATTCTACACGGTGAAGAATGTGCCGCAGGGCTCTGTCAACGAGGTCTACTACTGGTCGACCGTTACGGAGAAGATGCGCCACGGCTACATCTATCTGCCCGCAGAGTACTACTCCAACCCCACCAAGAAGTTCCCCGTGCTCTATCTGCAGCATGGTATGGGCGAGAATGAGACGGGCTGGAGTGCCCAGGGCAAGACGGGCATCATCATGGACAACCTGATTGCCGAGGGCAAGGCCGTGCCTTTCATCGTCTATATGGACAACGGTCTTGATGTGCGTCGTCCTGGCGACCCGGCTCCAGGCCAGGGCGGTTTCGGCGGCTTTGGTGGCCCACGTCCGCAGGGCGGCCCTGGGCAGGGAGGTCCTCGTCGTGGCGGTTTCGGCGGTTTCAACGCCTTCCAGGATGTGCTCATCAAGGACATCATCCCAATGGTCGAAGGGAAATATCGTGTCATTGCCGACACTGAGCACCGTGCTATGGCCGGCCTCTCGATGGGTGGCATGCAGACACACAGCATCACACTGGCCAACCCCACCACGTTTGCCTACGTGGGCATGTTCAGCGGCGGCACTTTCAACACGGAAGAACTGAAGGACGCAGCCGACTTCAAGAAAACCAACAAGGTGCTCTTCATGAGTGCCGGCGGTCGTGAGACTGGTATGGTCGAGGGTGACCGCAGCGTCGTCAAGGCTGCCGAGAACCTGAAAGGCATCGGCATCAACGCCCACAGTTACGTGTCGCCCGAGACGGCCCACGAGTGGCAGACCTGGCGCCGCAGCCTCTATCAGTTTGCTCAACTGATTTTCAAATAACACTCAGACGAAATCAAAAAACAATAATGTGGAGGCCGCAGTGGCTTCCACATTATTATTATATAAGGGGGAACGTTTTTTTTACGTTACTCGTAATACTCGATGACGCGGGTCTGCTCCATTTCCTGCCCCATTATGGAAACCTTACGGTGGAAATGTTTCAGGAGCCTGACCACGAAATCTCGTAGAACCGCTTATTCTTTGTACTCCAAAATGTCGCCTGGCTGACAGTCGAGCGCCCGACAAATGGCATCCAAAGTTGAGAAGCGGATGGCCTTTGCCTTGCCCGTCTTCAGGATGGAGAGGTTGGCCTGGGTGATGCCGATTTTCTCGGCCAGTTCCTGTGATGACATCTTGCGCCTGGCCATCATCACGTCTACGTTTACAATGATACTCATTATGGTTCGACGGTTATACAGTCAGTTCTTGTTCCTCTTTCAGTTCCTTGCCCATCAGGATGATTTGCGAGATAATCATCAGGGCCAAGCCAGTAATGATGTACATGATGTTGCTCTCATTCTTGAACACGATATAATAGTCGGCCAGATAAATGTTCTTGGAGCAGAACAGGTATATAATATACGAAGCAGCCAAATCGTAAAGATAGAGAGCGGACAAAAGTATACCCGTGGTTTCCAGATATTTGGCCACTTGCGCCACAAAAATGTTCCCCCTCCGGATGTTGCGGATAAGCCTGTACACCATATATAATATCCAAATGACCACTATCGTGATGACGATGATTGAAGTGACCACAAATATGATGGGGAATAATTTCCATGAGGTTTGGGAAGTGGGAGCCGTCAGCCTAACCTTCTGCATATCTATTTTGTAAGTCTGGCCTAATGAAGTGGAAATGAGTTCCTTTCGACCTTGCTTCAGTTTTGGCTGAACAAAGACATCGTATGAAACCGTACTGTGGCAGGGTGTAGAATAGTTTTTTTTGACGACTCCATTTTCCAACGTGTCACAAGTCACATGAGTTACAAATCCTTCAGGATTTTCTACCAGTTCAAATTTGTCATTCTCTTGTTCGACCCATGTGTAAGAGTCGTAATGGAAAATACTGGTTACTCCAAAAACAATAAGCACCACTACAAACAGCGTGCTGTAAATCTTAAGTTTTTTGTTTATAATTGATATAATTTTATTGTTAAACGATAAATATTTTCGGTGCAAAGGTAAACATTATTTTTTAATCTCCAAAGAAATTTGCAACTTTTTTATCGAAAAACAATAATTTCTATCAGAAAAAGGATAAATGAGAGGTAAAAAAACAGCAAAAAGGGCACCAAAAAGAGGACGAACCAATCCCAAAATTTGGACGGGTCAAATTTAAACAATAAATGGCCAACGCTTGACTTCTGCATTTTTTCCTAAATATGTTGTTGTTCCAAATAAAATTTGTATATTTGCAGCCAGAATTTGTCTCTAACCTGAAGTCAAACCCTTTAAACGCAATTGCCAATGACGTAGAAACCGAATGAGCAACGCTTTCGACCAGTTGTCGTGGCTCAGCCTCGCAAGGCCGCAAAGATTTTATAAACAACTAATTAATAACTTACAGATCAGCGTTTCTGTTCGTACTTTGACATAAGATTTGAGTTTTTGCTCTTGTCTTTAGGACTCGAATACTGCCAAACATTCATTGCAGAAAACAAGCAGTTGAAAGTTTACGCTCAATAGGGCGTGGGGTATTTTATGCATATTGTAATATATGGTTACTTGGTGGTATCGGAGATTTGATAAGCATCGAATGGTTCCGCTTTTTTTATTCTTATGAGTACATTAAAAAAATGTATGTTCGTCATATGTCTGTTAATATGGTTATTAGACATAAAAGCCCAATCTGAGGCTATGACGATTGATGACAAATGTTTAGTCCAGTTTAACGGATATTTTTACGACTTAGACTGCCACTTGGAAATTCCTGATGGGGAGGATATTCAAAAATATGTGTCCAAGATTATATTCAATGAGGAGAATCTTGGTTTAAAAGAAGCATACGATACCTTCACAAAACTATGGAAGCGAGAGGAATCAGACGCAAAAAGGGAAACACGCGGAACAATCACCATAAACCTTCGTAAAGAGTATGAACTTGACAGTCGTTTCTCTTGTTATCGTGCCAGTGCTTCCTTGGCGGGAACAATAAAATTTAAGACGCAGCCAGAAAACTCATCTATTAAGAAAATGAAGGCTCAGTATTTCTCGTGGTTTTCGGGCATAGACCGTGGATTCATCGTTGACATCCAGAAACGGGAACTTGTCGACATCAACCAGATTTTAATACCCACAGTGGCAGGACAGATAACGAATATGTTTGGAGCCGACCTCAGTCTCTATGCTGAGGACAGGGTTCTGCAATTTTACTCAAAGAAAAATGACGCACGTCTTATCTTCAGCAAAACGACCGAACAGCACTTTACCGACTACTTCAAGCAACTCGTTGGCTGGGGAATGCAAAAAGATTACGATGCGCCAAGGTTTCTACGAGGTGAGGCAGCATTGAAGAAATATTTCACCGACGGCCACTTCCCTTTGGCATCTGATAATGAAGAAGCCGATACAGTCTCGGTTTCTTTGGTTATCAACGAAGAGGGTGCACCTCTACAGCCAAAGGTAGTAAAAAAGTCAAAATACTTTTCCGAGAAGATTCTTCTTCAACTGTGTGAAAAGATGCCAAAATGGATGCCTGCCTACCAAGATGGAAAGCCCATAATGAAAGAAGTATCCTTCAATTTGAGACTGCCGAGGATATTTGATGTGATAGAGACTATGCCACAGTTCCCTGGAGGCGATGCTGCCTTGATAGCGTATTTGGCTAAAAGCATAAAATATCCGATAGTTGCGGAGGAGAATGGCATTCAGGGCTTGGTGATATGTACTTTTGTTGTTGAGAGGGATGGCAGGATAACAAATGTGAAAGTCAGAAAGTCTGTTGACCCTACTCTTGACAAAGAGTCTATACGTGTATTGTCAAATATGCCGAACTGGATACCCGGCCAACAAGGAGGAGTACCCGTGCGAGTAAGGTACACTGTACCAGTTACATTCCGTTTAAATTGATAAGTAGTGGCACTACTGTAAGCGGAGAATCAGATGATTCCAATTGATAACTCCCTCCGCTAATCCAAAGGTCTGCTTTCGTTCTGGAAGCGGGCGCAAAAAGACCCGATGGTGGTCAAAACGGAATCGGAACTGATATCAGCGCACTGGAGAGCCAGGGTGCCTACACCACCCTCAAGCCTCACGAACAACTCAGTTGGACTGTCCGCTGGTATCTGGTGCCCGTAAAGGGTCAGCCCCAGCCTTCAGCAGAGTTGATAAAGACGGTCAGGAACCTTTTGCGCCCGTAAGTGAAATCAATCGCCCTGGTAGGTGATTTTCTGGACAATCTGGCCAGGGTCGACGATGGTGAGAGTGAGGACGTGCTCGCGGCGATTGGGGTCGATGGGTAGCGTCAGGACGAACTCTTTGCGGTTTTCCAGCACTTGGAGTTTCCATTCTGGGCTCCATTCCGTGAACTTGTTTTCGCAAATTTGCGGTTCGCCGCCGTCGATGCTGACGGCGATGCGGTTGCTGCGGTCGTAGGCTACCGGCCACATTGGTACAACGCTTATGCAGACATTCACGCAGTCGCCAATGGCATCGATGGGAATGTCGATGCTGCCAGCAGTCTGGAAGTCGAGGGGCTGGCCCATTTGGAGGGCAACCCAGTCGGTGCCGATGCCGTGGAGCAGCCGGAAAGGTTCTGAGATGGTGAGCGTCGAGAGGTTAATCTGATGGCGGAACTCAGGATGACGCTGACTGTCAGGCAGACGGTAGGCATCGGTGGGCTTGTCGGTGAGTTCGGGCATCAAATGATATTTCGCCGTATAGCCGGGCGGCACCGTCGAAATCATCTGGTTCCACTTGCCATTGAGTTGCGTATTGTAACGCTCGCGCAACCGTTCTATCTCACGATTGGCCTCCCGTGACATTTCGGCATAGGCGGCCTCGCCCGTCTCGTGGTTGGCCTGGGCATAGAGGAACTTGCGGTTCATCTGGTAGGCAGAATGGACGGCATAGCCGAGTATCTCGAAAAGGGCTGGCCGATACTCCGAGGGCACCGTACGCTCAATGGCATCGTAGGCGAAACAGATGTCCTGGTAGTCCACAAGCCGTTTCTGCGCCGTTCCTGTCTGGAAGGAGAAGTCGCTGTCGTGCAGGCGGTTGTACTCTTGGCTGTCCCACTCATATTCGTAGCCCATAAACTCAGGTTTGCGGTTCCAGGCCAGGCGGTAGTAGTTGTCGAGAATGAACTGGAACTGCGCCAGATACTTCGCGCCAAAAACCTTTGCCAGCCATTGGGCCTGATAGCAGTTCACATTGTCGTAGGTGAAAGCCGGCAGGTTCCAAGCCATATCAAAGAAATGCTGTATCTCCATCTCCATCGGCTTGATATCGCCCACGTTGAGCAGCCAATAGCGGTCGGCCCCTGCGGTATAGGCCTTCAGCAGTTCCTCGTACATCAGCATAGGGGCAGTAGTGGCTATCCAGAGGTTGTCGTGGGGCGTACCCAAATAGGAGAGGTGATAGTAGACGCCGCTGCGACCCCTGCGACGCTGCTCCTGAGTGTTGCTCACGCGCTTCATATAGCCGTAGTTGTCGTCGGGCCAGACGAGCGTAATGTCGTCGGGCACGCGCAGGCCGGCATCGTAGATGTCAAGTGTCTCCTTGTAGGGCACGAATATCTGCGGCAGTTGCTGGGCTTTCCGTTTCTTGTACTTGGTGAGGATGTTGCGCTGCTCGGCGAAGACCTTTTCGAGGGTGCGCGCCCTGTCCTTGGGGTCGGTGCTACCCTTCATCGCCTCGTCGTGCAGGCCACGCATACCCATCGTATAGATATTGTCGTACTGGGCCGTCTCACGAATGCGGTCGTCCAGTTTCTTGAGGATGGTCGCGCTGTTGGTCTCGTAGTTCCACTCGCCGTCACGGGCCTTGTCCCATTCCGACTTTGCGGCATTGTTAAAGAGCAGCGGTTCGCAGTGGCTGGTGGTAATCATAATGCCACGCTCGTCGGCCACCTTCTGACTCTCAGGATGGGAGTAGAACGCCCCTGTACAACTGTGCATAGCGGGCGCCAGCATATTGGCTTTCAAGCGCAACAACAGTTCGCACACGCGGTCGTAGGTCTTGGGGCCGATGTCGCCTAATTCACGCTCGAAGTTCTCAGCGGCCCAAGTCTTCAGGCCCCAGTCCTCGTCGTTGATGAAGATGCCACGGTACTTCACGGATGGTGATGGCTGGACGAAACGCCCGCCGTCGTACCACACCTCGTCCTGATGAGGGACAGGCACATCGGCCCACCAGTACCAGGGCGACACGCCGATGCGCTGGGAAATGTCGTAAATGCCATAGATGGTGCCGCGCTTGTCGCTGCCCGCCACGACGAGGTTCCCGTCCACCACGTCGATGAGATACGACTCCCATTGGTCTTTCACCTTCCTGACGTCCAGTTTCTTCTGACTGACAAGGCGGTCGATAAAGCGGCTCTTCCCGATGGTGCCGACGAGAATGGCAGGTTGCTGCGACGGAATCGCAGTACACACCGAGCAGGGGGCGGCCACTCCGCAAACCTTACGCACGTCATCGCTAAGGTCGTTGGCAGCGCGGACGACACTTTTCCAGTCGGCCTTGTCCACTACGATGGTTGCCGCCTTGCCGTCCTTGGCAATGCAGAAGCGGTTGGTCTGTGCCAATGTACCTGTTGCCGTCAGCCACAAAGCAATGGCCGACAGAAACAGAACAGTCAGATTTCGTTTCATAGTCTTGGTTGTTTTACTGGTTCGCCATAAGTATGAGCAGGGCTGCCACATCGGCAATGTTCACCAGCCCGTCTCCATTCACATCAGCGTTCCCCTGGCCTGTCATTTCGGCAGAAGTGATGATACTGAGCAGTTCGGCCACGTCGGCGGTGTTCACCATACAGTCGCCGTTCAGGTCGCCTAAGATGTCGGAGCCGGGAAACCCGGCTGCTTCCTCGACCAGAAGCGCGCCTCCCTTGACAGAAATCTTTAGTACCTTTGTGCTGATAGTCACTTGCTTGCTCACGCTCTTTCCGCCGTCGGAAGCCGTCACCCAGAACTGGTTCTTGCCTTTCACCAGGTTCAGTAGATAAATGGTCGAGGGGTCGCCCTTGGCCTGTATGGCCTCCAAGCCACTGCCACTAATGAAGAACTTCACGGTGTTGGCCACCGACTGGTTCTGTTCGGAAGTAAAGACAGCCTCGGAGCCACTTTTGGAAATAGTGGTCTTTACGGCAAATACAGGATTCCCCACGCGAGTATAGACGCCTTTTAGGCGGCACTCGTTGCTGCCAGAGAAGTTGGAGAGCAACAGATAGTAGGTGTTGGCCGACGGTTCGTCGCCATCGCCGTCGGGCACCAATACGCCGTTCCACCCTTCGGGGGTGGTATAAGTGAGCTGCATCACGTCTTGGAAGAACCCGTTGGTGCGTTCCGCCGTCATATTGCTGTAGTAGGCAAGGGCGCGGCTGTCCACCAGGTCGCCCTTGGCCACCGAGCGGCTCTGTCCGTTGTAGGAGCCGTAGAGGCGGGCGGTCATAATCGAGTTGTTGTTGGCTTTCTCGCCAAAGGCGAAACTCTTGTCGCTGGCATTGACGATACTGAGCGCATTGTCCACGTTCACCCAAGGGCCGGGCAGGGTGGTCAGCACCGTACCGTCAAGTTGCCGATGGGTGTAGCAGTTGCAGTCGTAGTCGGCTGAGTAGTCGGGATAGTAGAGCGTGCGCTTGGTTTTCGTCAGTTCGTCCACGCTGATGGCCATCAGCCCGCCCTTCTCGGCGGTAATGGTACAGGCGGCATTTGCACGTACATTATCCAAATAAATCACGGCATTGCCGGGCGTGGAGTAGATGGCGAAACGGTGATTCAGGGCAGCATCGTTGGTCTGCAGTTCGCCGTTCATCAACCAGGCGTTGCCATTGACCATTGAACATTGACCATTGACCGTTGACCATTGACCATTGACAACTGGCGTGGCGTTGGTCTTCTTGCCCTGCACGTCGTACCAGCCCAGGAAGTTGCCCGTGTTGTTGGCGCGGAAGGGCACCACTATCTTGTTCTTGTCCACGGAGTTGGCGGCAATATAGCCCGTGTAACTCTGCAAGCCCTTGCTCCAGGAGAAGCAGGTGAAACGGCTGTCGGTAGCGGCACGGATGATGTTTTGCGAAGGAAATACCTTCGCACACGAATACTGGCGGTTGAAGTCCTCCCAGCGGGTAGGAGTCATTTCGGCTGTACTGAGGGCTTCGTGCATCAGCCAGGTCATCATCACGCGATGGGCCTCGACGCCCATTCGGCGGGCGCCCACATCGGGACGCAACAGCCAAGAACCGTCTTCTGTGGTCTTCTGGCGGGCCTGTATCTGCTTGTAGGCCAAGTTTTCCAGCATCAAGGCGTGAGGATCGCGCAGAAAACAGGCGTTGGTGCTGTACGACGTAATCTGGTCGTAAAGGAAGAGGCTCCAGTCGTTGCCGTTGGGCATAGCCAGTTCGCCGTCGGCCAGGGCCAGCCAGTAAAGCACCTCCTGCATTACCTTGTCGTTATTGTGCATCAGGGCGTTGGTCTTCCATTTCTCCTCGCCGTAAAGGCCTGTCTGGAAGAGTTTCAGGGCCAGGGCGGCCTCGCCCAGTTCCTGGATGACCACGTTCTGGTAGGAGGTATGGAAGTAGTTGTGGTTCTGGAGCGTGTAGTCGTCGTAGAGATTCTGACCACGATAGAGTTGCGCCACGGTCTGCTGGTCGTAGTCGGGGTCTATGACGGTCTGGTCCTGTGCATCGTCTTTCTGCGAATAACTGTTGATGGCAAACTCACGCAGCCGCTGGAACCACTTGGGGGCCAGTTCATCGTTGGGGAAAAGGCCCAGCGTAGCGGCCAGCACATCGGCCTCCCAGCCGTTCTCCTCGGCCTTGGTGTCGCCATTGTAGCCCGTGGGAATCGTGCGCTCCAACTCGTAGTTGCACTCGGCCTTCAGCAACTGGTAGATGTAGCCGCGCTGCTTCTCAGTAAGTTTCTCCCATTGGAAGAAAGCGCTGTAAGCCACGGACATAGCCCAAAGCGAACTCTCCCAGACGGCATCGCTGGCAGAGGTCGAACCCCAGTACTTGTTGCCGGCTGTGACCTTCAACTTGTTGGCCTTATGGGTGCTGTAGGCGAAGACGAGGCTCTTCATAGCCATTGTCTCCAAATCTGCCCAGGTGACACCCTGGGGCAGTTCCACCCTACCCTTTCCGTACTTCACAAGGAAGGCGCAAATCATTGACAGGTCGGCATTTGGACGGACACCGCGCTCGTCGTTGCCCATCGTATTCTCGCCACGGAAACAGCCGCAGACCTCGCCCTCGCTATTGGGCGCCACGCAGTCCTGGAAGTCGTTCTTCATATACTCGGCAAAGCGGGCCAGCATCTGCAAAAGGCCTCGCTTCATCTGGCTCTCGGCGACGAAATCGCCGTCCACTATGCCCTCCGTGGGGCTTTCCACATCGGTCTCGGTGGGTTCCTGCGGAGGCATATAATCATCGGAAAGCCGATAGAGGCGCACGGCGTCGAACATAATGCACGAACCGCCCGACTGCCAGCCGACGGTGAAACTGACGGTGACGTCGCCGTCGTCCTCCTGCTCAAAGAAAAGTTGCTCTGTGGCCCACGGCATCGTGGTAAAGCAACCGGTAGTCCCCTGTGTGAAGCCGATGGTGCTCTTGACCCTACCGACGGACACATCGAGCGTCGAAACGGCCTGGTTGGCGTAGGCCGAGCGCACGGCGGCCTCCAGTTGGTACTTGCCTTTGGCTAGGCCCTTCAGCGTCTGCCGCAAAACGGTGGAGCCAGTGCTCCAACCCATACGCAGATAGTAGGCTTGCTGGCCGTCGGCCAACGTGGTGACCTTGCCGAAGTTGTTGTCGGTGTAGCAGTCTTTTGTCACAATGAGACTCACGGCATTGGCCGTATTCGTCACCGTCCATCCCGTTGGGGCGCTGACGCTATAGCCGCGCAGGCCGTCGGCACTATTGTTCACGGGCGAAAGGCTGGTTACCGCGTCGTCCTCAAACGAGGCGTTCACCAGGTATTGCCCTGTCACGTCTGTCTTGTCGTCAGCGTAGGTGGCGCAGGCTGCTGCCAGACAGAAAACCATTGTCAAAAGTTTCTTATAATTCATAGGCTATATATTACCTGAAAGTTTGGTTCGTCCAAAGTGGGAGTTTGGTTCGTCCAAAGTAGGAGTTTGGTTCGTCCAAACTTTTGGGGCCAAGACACCCTCGGAATCTTGCAAGTGTTTACAGGGTTTCTGTGGTAAGCATCCTGCTGCCGTCTGGCTGCTCACTAATCGTCACGCGCACGGCATCGTCGGGCAGCAGTTCTTCGATGAGTTCGGGCCACTCAATGAAACAGAGGTTGCCGCTATAGAAATACTCCTCGTAGCCCATATCGTAGACCTCCTCCAACCGCTTGATGCGGTAGAAGTCAAAGTGGTAGACGGATTCGCCCTCGTCTGCGGTATATTCATTGACGATGGCGAAGGTGGGCGAAGTGATGACATCTTCCACGCCCAACTGCTCACAGACGGCCTTGATGAAGGTGGTCTTGCCGGCTCCCATTGCGCCGTAGAAGGCGAAAACGCGGTGGCTGCCTATGGCGGCAATAAACGCTTGGGCCGCCTCGCCTATATGGCTCAAATCGCTGATTCTGATTTCCATATTATTTTTTCTTTTTGGTCTTTTTGGGGCGTGCAGGCTCTTTTTGGCTCAACAACTCCAGGGCGCGACGCACCATATCGTTCTCCTCGTTCATAATGGAGTAATACTCGCTCATATCCCAAATGTCGCGGGCAACGAGGGCTTTCAACTGTAAGCGGAGCATCGGCATCGTCTTTACCCGCTCCTCCTCGTTACGAGGTTTCACGCCCTGCTTCTCACCCTCCTGCATAATGGCATCGATGAGCGACTGAGGCACCTCAAATTCCTTTTTGAACTGGCCGAAATCGGTATATTGCTCCCTCAGGCTCGTGCGATGGGAGTCCACGAAGCGGAGGTTCTGCTGGATAATGATGCTCTTGGCGGCCAGTTCGCGATGATAGCGGGTGTAGAGGGTGGTGTCTAAGGGCACGAAGTAGTCAGGCATAATACCGCCTCCGCCATAGACGGTGCGATGTTTCTTGAGCGTGGTAAACTTCAGCGAGTCGGCAAAGTGGATGCTATCGGCATTGGTCAGTTCACCATTGTTCAGACGGTTCATAATATCACGGTCGTAGCCGCGCTTGTTTCCTTTCTCGTAGGGCTTTTGGATGCAACGGCCAGAAGGCGTGTAGTAATGGGCGACGGTGAGGCGAATCATCGAACCGTCGGGCAGGTCGATGGGCCGTTGCACGAGTCCCTTGCCGAAGGTGCGGCGGCCAACCACCATACCACGATCCTGATCCTGCAAGGCACCCGTGACAATCTCGGCTGCCGATGCGGAATACTGGTCGACAAGCACCACAACGCGCCCCTTGGTGAAACGGCCGTCGGCAGTAGCGTTGTACTCCTGGCGAGGCACGCGCCGACCCTCCGTATAGACAATCAGGTCGCCCTCCTGAAGAAATTCGCCAGCCAGTTTGGCAGCCGTCTGAAGATAGCCGCCGCTATTCTCCTGAAGGTCGAGCACCAGGTCTTTCATCCCCTGGGCCTGCAACTTATCCATACTCTCCAGAAACTCATCGTGGGTGGTGGCACTAAAGGCGCTGATGCGGATGTAGCCTATGCCAGGACGGAGCATATAGGTGGCATCGACGGAGTGGACGGGAATCTTGTCGCGCTTCACGTCGAAGAAAAGTGTGTCGCGGATGCCCTGGCGCACCACTTTCAGGTGGGCAATGGTGCCTTTGGGGCCGCGCAGGCGTCGCATAATCTCCTCCTTGCTCATCTTCACGCCCGCAATGGCCGAATCGTTCACGCCCACGATGCGGTCGCCGGCCAGGATGCCCACCTTCTCAGAAGGGCCGTTGGGAACGGGCTGGATGACCATCAGCGTGTCCTCCACCATATTGAATTGCACACCGATGCCCTCAAACGAACCGTTCAGAGGCTCCGTCATCTCCTTGGTTTCCTTCGGCGTGGTGTAACTGGAATGGGGGTCGAGTTTCTCCAACATTCCCCGGATGCCGTCTTCCACAAGTTTCTTCTCGTCCACATCGTCCACATAGAAACTCTTGATGGCCATCTCGGCAATACTTAACTTGCGCAAGGCGTCATCGCCCTGGATTATCATTTGAGACGAGGCCAACGAGGGAAACATCAGCAGGACGGACAAAGTCAGAAAAAGGCTAAAGGTGTTATGTTTACTTTGCATATTTGTTTGATTTCTTTGTTTTTTTGTTAAAAGCGAGGGCAAAGGTACGCACTTTTTTCGGAAACAGGAAACTTTCAGGCAAATTTTGTTTGTGGTTTCGATGTTTTTTAGTAATTTTGTACCCTCAATTGACAGTTACATTCTAATACTAAATCTATCAAACAATAATTATTAATTAATTTTCAATCATTTATGTGGTTATTTAAATCAACTATTGGTAGGAAAGTTGTAATGTCCGTCACCGGCATTGCGCTCATCTTGTTCCTGACGTTCCATTGCGCCATGAACATCGTTGCGCTCTTCTCCGGCGAGGCTTACAACACTATTTGTGAACTCCTCGGCGCCAACTGGTATGCCGTGGTTGCTACGCTTGGACTGGCCGCTCTGGCCGTCTGTCACATCGTCTATGCCTTCATCCTGACGGCACAAAACCGCACCGCACGTGGCGAAAACCGCTACGAGGTGGCTACGACGGTCAACGCCGGAAAGGTGGAGTGGGCATCGAAGAACATGCTGGTGCTGGGCATTATCATCTGCCTCGGCCTCCTGCTGCACCTCTTCAACTTCTGGTACAACATGATGTTTGCCGAAATCACCGGCATGACGGTGGCTCATTCACCCTCTGACGGTTTTGCCTTCATTGTGGACACATTCTCGTGCCCTGTCTATGTGGTGCTCTACCTCATCTGGCTTGCCGCTCTCTGGTTCCATCTCTCTCACGGTTTCTGGTCAGCCTTGCAGACGCTCGGCTTGAATGGCAAGACCTGGTTCTGCCGCTGGAAGATCATCGGCCTCATCTACACCTCGCTGCTCATCCTGGGCTTCGTCGTCGTAGTGCTGGCCTTCGCCTTCGGTTGCGCCCCCTCGCTCTGTTGCGACGGCTCTGCCGCTGACTGCTGCCACCAGGCTCTCGACTGCTGCAAAGAGGCTGCCAACTGCAAGTAATAAATCGCAAATCGAAAATTCGTAAATCGAAAATTAAAGTTATGGCAAAAGTTATTGATTCAAAGATTCCCGCAGGTCCAGTACCTGAGAAATGGAAGGAATATAAGGCTCATCAGCGTCTCGTAAACCCGAAGAACAAACTGAAACTGGATGTCATTGTCGTCGGTACCGGCCTGGCTGGTGCAAGCGCCGCCGCCAGCCTCGGTGAGATGGGCTTCAACGTCATCAACCTGTGCATCCAGGACTCTCCCCGTCGCGCTCACTCAATCGCCGCCCAGGGTGGTATCAACGCCGCCAAGTGCTATCAGAACGATGGCGACTCCGTCTATCGTCTGTTCTACGACACCGTGAAGGGTGGTGACTATCGTGCCCGCGAGGCCAACGTCTATCGTCTGGCCGAGGTTTCAAACAACATTATCGACCAGTGCGTGGCTCAGGGCGTTCCCTTCGCCCGTGAGTATGGCGGTATGCTGGCCAACCGTTCCTTCGGTGGTGCCCAGGT
>JAGCZA010000027.1 GCA_017960525.1 Prevotella sp. | reverse complement strand
TGGCGAAGGTGGTGCTTGGGGTATCGCCCTGCTGGCCGGCTATGTGGTGAACAATCCCAACAAACTCTCACTGGCCGACTATCTGGAGACCGTTGTCTTCGCCGGCAATACGGGCACCAGCATTGCCCCGACAGCCGAGGACGTCGCTGGCTTCGAGCGCTACATCGAGAACTACAAGAAGTGCCTGCCCGTGGAGCAGAGTGCCGTAGACCACAAGGCCTGACCTCCAGTACTATCCAAACTGTTTCAGCCCCCACTATCCCGACAGGTAGTGGGGCTTTTTTTACTGTTCTCCCATCAAGTGGAGGGGCTGGGGTTGGTTCTGTAATTTGTTGACAGCCCAAAAGATACTGACCCCACCCCCAACCCCTCCCCTAAAAGGGAGGGGAGAGGCTGCGCCGTGAAGCACCGAAGGAAACGACTGACCCCAAAAATTTGGTTCGTCCAAACTGGCAGTTTGGTTACGGCAAACTGGGAGTTTGGTTCGTCCAAACCTTGACGTTGGCTCATTATGCCGGCTGGTGTGAAGTTTTAATTATAAAAATTTGGCAGTTTGCAGTTTTTGTTGTAATTTTGCGCCGACAAAAACACTCTGTCGGCATTTCTATGAAGAAAACCATTGTCCACACAGCCCTGCTCCTGGCTGCTGCGCTCTTGCAGTTATCCTGTGGTGAAAACCATCGCGCCATGGTGGTTGCCGGCCATGCCGACAGTATCATTTTCAACGCTGGGATAAGTAAAGACTATATCCGTATGGTGGAGCTGGTGGACAGCTTCGCCCAGGCGGGCGAGATTTCGGAGCTGAACGCCAACCGCTGGCGCGGCACCGCCTACTACCGCCAGGGGCAGTACCGTTCGGCTGAGTACTACTACAAGAAGGCCGTGACGGGTACCATCGTGAACGAGTCAGACCACCAGAGCTATATCAAGGCAGCGCGCCGGCTGTCGGAGCTGCTGCTCATCAAGGGCGACTACGAGGGGGCGCTCAAGGTGGCCATGCCCGCCGTACAACAGCTGGAAAAGATGGGTATAGGCTCCGACATCGACTATGCCATCCTGCTCAACAACATCGGCTGCTGCCAGCTCAACCTGGGCCGCGTCGAGGAGGCCAACGCCAGCTTCCTCAATGCCCGCGGACACTACGCCAACCGCTGGGAAAACGACTCTACGGGACGCGGACTGCAGGAAGCCGTCATAGGCACAGTCTACACCAGCCAGGCCTATATCAACACCAAGCGCTTCGAGAAGTCGCTCTACTGGATTGACCGCACAGAAATGCTGCTCGACAAGTACCGCCTGAAAAGCGACGCCCGACAGGAATACTTCGACGAATACCAAGGCCGCATAGAAATCATGAGAGCCGTGGCCCGACAAGGACTGGGTGAGACCGAGGAGGCCGCCAAGGCATACAAGGCTTTTCTGCAAACCGACTACTCGAAAACAAGCACAGGCCGTATCGAGTCCAACGAATACCTACTCGATGCAAATCGCTTTGCCGAGGCCGCCGACAACTACCGCTACCTGAACCAGATGCTAAAGGAGCACGGAATGGTGCTCTCGCTCGACAACATACAGCTCTATCTGCTGCCCAAAATCCGCGCCAACATCGGCGCCCACCGCCGCGACTCGGTGCTCGCACTCGTGCCCTATTTGTGCAACAGGGTCGACTCGGCCATCACCATCTCCAAGGAGGACGACGCCGCCGAGCTGGCCACCATCTACGACACGCAACAGAAGGACGCACAGATTGCCAAGCAGCAGGCCGACATGGACCGCCAGCGACTGGTGGGCACACTTACAGCCTTAGTGTTCCTGGTCATCTTCTTCGGCATCTATACCTTCAACCGCCGACGTCATCTGCGCAACCTCTCCGATGCCCACGAGAAACTCATCAAGGCATACGACCAACTGGAAGAGACCACCACGGCCAAGGAGCGCATAGAGAGCGAACTGCGCATCGCCCGCGACATACAGATGTCGATGGTGCCCAGCATATTCCCCAACCGTACAGGGCTCGACATCTTCGCTGCCATGACACCCGCCAAAGAGGTGGGCGGCGACCTTTACAGCTACCTGATGCTGGGCGAAAACCTCTACTTCTGCGTGGGCGACGTGAGCGGCAAGGGCGTGCCCGCATCGCTCTTTATGGCACAAGCCATACGCCTCTTCCGCACACTCGCCGGACAGGGTATGGCTCCAGCCGAGATTGCCACACGCATGAACGCCGCACTCGTCGAGGACAATGAGCAGGGTATGTTCGTCACTATGTTCATCGGAATGGTGAACCTCGTCACAGGCCACCTGGACTTCTGCAACGCCGGCCACAACCCGCCAGTGCTCAACGGCGAGTTCCTCACTATGGAGACCAATGCGCCATTCGGACTCTGGCCCGACCTGGAGTTCGCAGGCGAAAGCATCGACTGCATCAAGGGACAGCCGCTGTTCATCTACAGCGACGGGCTCAGCGAGGCAGAGAACAAAAAGCAAGTGCAGTTTGGCGACGACCGCCTGCTGGAAATACTTCGTAGCCAGAAGTTCAGCAGCGCCCGCGAACTGATAGACTATATCACGGGCGAAGTGGAAAGACACCGCAACGGTGCCCTGCCCAACGATGACCTGACTATGCTGGCACTGAGAGTGGACTGACACTCAGAGCGCCAAAAGACATATTTCAAGGGGTGCCCACGAGTTCGCGGGCTGAGATGATACCCTCAAAACCTGATGCGGGTAATGCCGACGTAGGGATGAAGAGAGAACGACTCCCCCTTATTATTTATTAATTAATAAGGTAAACAATGAAAAGAGTTTTTACTGTTGCTGCCCTGTGCGCTTCCGTTGCGGCACAGGCAGAGGAGATTGACACGCTGAAGAGCGTGGAGTTGCAGAACGTGCAGGTGGTGTCGACACGTGCGTCGAAGAATACCCCCGTGGCCTTCACCAACATGGACCAACAACAACTGAAGTCGGTGAACTACGGGCAGGACGTGCCCTATCTGCTGTCGCTTACGCCTTCGGTGACTATGACCAGCGATGCCGGCAACGGTATCGGCTACACGTCGTTGCGCGTGCGCGGCACCGACCCTTCGCGCATCAACATCACCGCCAACGGCATCCCAATGAACGATGCCGAGAGCGCCACCGTGTTCTGGGTGAACATGGGCGACTTCGCCTCGTCGGTCCAGTCGATGCAAATCCAGCGCGGCGTGGGCACATCGACCAATGGTGCCGGAGCCTTCGGCGCCTCGCTCAATATGCAGACGGAGAACATCGGCATGCAGCCCTTCGTGGGCATTGACATGAGCGGCGGCTCCTACTATTCGCACAAGGAGACCGTGCGCTTCGGCTCAGGAATATTGGACGGCCACTGGGGTGTGCAGGGCAGATTGAGCAACATCGGCTCGAAAGGCTACCTCGACCGTGCATCCACCAAACTCAACTCCTATCTGTTGCAGGCCGGATGGTTCGGCGAGAGTACCGTGGTGAAACTTATCACCTGGAACGGGCAGGAAGAAACCTACCACGCCTGGAACTACACGTCGAAGTACGAGCAGAGCCTCTACGGGCGCACCTACAACTCGTGCGGCGTGATGACCACCGACGCGCAGGGCAATCCCACCTCGTACTACAACGACCAGACCGACAACTACCACCAGCAGAACTACCAACTGCTGTGGAACCAGCGCGTAGGCAGGCTCGTGAGCACCAACGTGGCCCTGCATTACACCAAGGGACAGGGCTACTACCAGCAGTTCCAAAGCGGAGCCACGCAGCAGTTCTACGGCACATCGTGGAAACAGTTTGGCATGAGCACCACCGACGATGTGCAGGAGGACCTGGTGGACCAGCAGAAGATGGACAACGACTTCTTCGGCGTCGTGGCATCGGCCAACTACGACAACAAGCGTAATCTGCAGGCCACCATCGGCGGCGGATGGAACCGCTACAACGGAAGCCAATTCGGCCACATCGTGTGGACTAAGCCCGGCGTCGAGACCACCGTGCCTACGCCAGCATCGCTCACGCCAGACTTCGAGTATTACCGCAACAACTCCCGCAAGACCGACTTCAACGTTTACGGCAAGACCACATACCTGCTGACGCACGGCCTCAGCGCCTTCCTCGACCTGCAGTACCGCCACGTGCGCTACAAATTGCAGAACCCCACCGTCATGTATGGCGCCAACGCCGATGGCAGATGGGTGGTGGACAACAGTTACAACTTCTTCAACCCCAAGGCGGGCCTCAACTACGACATTACCCCGCAACACAAACTCTACGCCTCCTACGGCATAGGCCACAAGGAACCCGTGCGCAACAATTTCATGCAACAAGTGGCCAACCCCGACCGCGCAGACGCTGTGGCTAAGGCCGAGCAACTGGGCGACCTCGAGGCAGGATACAGGTTCCAAAGCCCGCGCTTCACGGCTGGAGCCAACATCTACTGGATGAACTACAAGGACCAACTCGTGCTCACCGGCGAACTCAACGCCATCGGCGAAGCCCTGACGAAAAACCTGGACAAGAGTTACCGACTGGGCGTCGAAGTGGAGGCCGCCTGGCGCCCCCTCGACTGGTTGCGCTGGGATGCCAATGCCACGTGGAGCCGCAACCGCGTGAAGGGTATGGGCATCACCCTCACCGACGGCAGCAACGTGAACATCGGTGACCAGCCGCTGGCCTTCTCGCCCGACATCATCGCCAACAACATCTTCACCTTCACCTACAAGGGAATGAGAGCCGCCGTGCAGAGCCAGTATATCGGCGACCAGTACCTCACCAACACGGGCTTCCGCACTATGGAGTGCCAGGACGAGCAGGGACGCACCACCTACGAGACGCTGCTCTTGGAGAAGCACTTCAACACCAACATCGACCTCGCCTACACCTTCACCCTGCATCCCTGGGGCATCAAGGAAGCCACCGTTGGCCTGACGCTCTACAACATCTTCTCATCGAAATACGACAACAACGGATGGGCAGCCCCGCAATTCGTCGGCGACGGCAACGGCGGCGTGAAAGCCGTCAACGAGTGGGGCGTCCGCGATTCTGGGGCCGCAGGCTTCGCACCATCCGCTCCCTTCAACGTCATGGCACACCTGTCAGTAAATTTCTAATGACCACATTTCTTTCTATCTACTGGCTCGACATACTGACCACGGTGCTCGGCTTGATCTACATCTGGCTCGAGTACAAAGCCAGTATTGCCCTTTGGGTGGTGGGCATCATTATGCCCGCCCTCGACATCGTGCTTTACTGGCAGCACGGACTCTATGGTGATGCCGGTATGGCCTGCTACTACGTTATGGCTGCCCTCTACGGCCTCTTCATCTGGAAATTCAAGAAGACGCGAAAGAAAAAGGAACCACTACCCATCATCTATATGCCGCGCAGCAAATACTTGCCTGCCATCGTGTTCTTTTTTGTGGGATGGGCTGTCATCTACTACATATTAGTAAAGTGGACCAACTCTACGGTGCCTCTTTTCGACTCATTCACCAACGCTCTCTCGTTCATCGGCCTTTGGGCACTGGCACACAAGTACCTTGAGCAGTGGCTCTTCTGGATAGTGGTCGATGCCGTGTGCGTCGTGCTCTACGTCCACAAGGACATCCCCTTCAAGGCCAGCCTCTACGGCCTCTATGTCATCATCGCCATAGCCGGATACTATAAGTGGAAAAGTATGGCAAAAAGAGTGAAAGCCGACCAGCATTGATTGATTATGAACGATTGTCAGACAGATGTAGTTATCGTGGCCAACGGCACGTTCCCCACCCACCCCGTGCCTCTCGCCGTGCTGCGAAACGCCAGGCACATCGTGGCCTGCGACGGGGCCATTGCCCAATTGGCCGCCCACCCTTCACCCCTTACACCTCACCTCACTATAGTAGGCGACGGCGACAGCGTGCCAGACGAGTTCCGCCATCTGTTGATACGTGTGGACGAGCAGGAAGACAACGACCTGACCAAGGCCACCCGCTACTGTCTGGAACAGGGGTGGAGGCGCATAGCCTACATTGGCGCTACGGGCTTGCGTGAAGACCATACCATCGGAAACGTTGCCCTGCTGATGCGCTACTACCGACAGATGGGCGTCGAAGGCGTGATGCTCACCGACCACGGACGCTTCACGCCGGCAAAGGGCACCCGCACTTTCGACTCGCAAAAGGGGCAGCAAGTGAGTATCTTCAACTTCGGCTGCACTCAGATTGAATCGAAAGGGCTGCGGTGGGCGTCCTACGCATACGGTGAGTGGTGGCAGGGCACACTAAACGAGGCCACCGGCAACAACTTCACACTTCACACCGACGGTTATTATCTGGTGTATCAAACCTATATTTGAGGTTGTTTTTTTTCTATTTTTTCTTGTTTCCATCAAAAAAAATTGGCAGAACCAAATTTTTTATATACTTTTGCAAACGGAAATATTAAAACGTAAATGCCTATGACATAGAAACAGAACAATGCAACAACATATTTTTGAGCGTTAAGCTTTTGTAGCTTCAACCTGGAATCTGGACAATTCCATCATATCTGAAGTACATCAGCCTCAACGCCCACACGAAAGTGTGGGTTTGGCTGATTTCAGATATGGGCAGTCCAGAGCCTCAGGTTGAAATCAATGAAGTCATCCCATACTTTTTTATTTATTACCTTTTAAAATCTTTACAATTATGGAAAAATCCAAATTCATTCCTCTGTCATGGCTTTTCTTGGTCATAACCTCACTATTCCTTGTCGGTTGTCCAGACCACAACGAAACAAATGAAACAATTATTGATGAATACAGAGGGAATGTCCCCTCACCAGACACAGGTGCAGACAATTATTCTGACGATGTGGTGACAGGTGGAGTGGGTTACATTAGTCCCAATTCTGCTACCATCTATGGCTATGTAAACAACAATGACCCACAATCAGTATTGGGTATGGGTATTCATATTAGTGGGGATTTTGATATTATGTATAACTACTTAGGCTATGAAGAATTAAAAGCCAACAAGTTTGACCCTGGTACTAACAATAGGCGTTTTACTGTTAGCACCTTCTCTTTAAAGCCTGGTACAACCTATAAATACTATGCCTTTGCAGGCCAGAAAACAGCTAAAGAGTTGAGCTTCACCACACCGAAAGTCTATGCAACTATAGGTGCGGCAACGGATATAACACCCTTCTCGGCAACCATTCATGGTTCTACGAATGTTTTTTCGCCCTATTCTGTTTGTATAGTATATGGTGTAGACAATGATTCCACTTTATTAGAGAGAAATGGAAAAACAAAATATACCAATTTGGTAGGTTCAGATCAATTCACAGTTGAATTGGATGACTTAATGCCTGGCACAACTTATTATTATTATGGCATTGCTGGAAAAAATGGATATTATGGCTGGGAAACCGTTTATTCCACCAGCAATAAGATTATGAGCTTCACTACGCCTGACATTTGTCCAGATGCCAACCATCCTCATGCAATCGACCTCGGTCTGCCCAGCGGAACGAAGTGGGCCTGCAGCAATGTGGGAGCTTCCCGTCCTACTGAATTTGGAGGTTATTTTGCTTGGGGAGAGACTGACACTAAGAATTCATATACAAAAAACAACTATTATCAAAGGATCCATAATTCCAATATTGCAGGAACGGAATATGATGCTGCAACTGCCAACTGGGGAACAACTTGGCAAATGCCTACTGATAAACAGTTAGAGGAACTTGTCAATAATACGACCCAAACATATAAAGGTGTAGGTGGTGTTGTGTTCAGGGGGGGCAATGGCAAGTTCGTCTACATTCCCGCAGCGGGTTGTTATTCCGTCTACCGTGATGGACTCTACGATGAAGGCGAAAAAGGTTATTATTGGTCTTCGGTACCCAATCTTGAATTTGAGAATGATGCCATAGATATGGATTTCTATTTTACATTCGAAAAGAATGTATATGTACACTTTGGAACTAGGGAAGAGCGCGCTAACGGTTATTCCATTCGTCCCGTGCGCAAGGACTGAGAGCATTTCTAAAAGAGGCATAGTACAAAACTGAATACGGAGTGTCAGATATAAGATAGTGAAGGTGTGTTAAAAAAAAATGACGCACCTTCACTTCTTCATAGTTGTTTTCCCGAAAATCTTGTCGTAAAGAATTGTCCTAAAATTTGCATATTTAGTTTTTTTGCCTTACCTTTGCACCCCAAAACACAATATAGTCATACAAGATGAAACTTAAAACCATTATGACAGCTATGGCATTGACAGCAATGTCACTGACAGCAGGCGCCCAAGGGCAGCTGGCCTCTGGAATAGACTTGGGTAACCTTGACACCAAGGCAAGCCCTGCCGACGATTTCTACCAATATGCCTGCGGTGGATGGATGGAGAAGCATCCACTGCCCGCAGCCTATTCTCGCTATGGCTCTTTCGATGCGCTGGGCGAGGAGAACAACAAGCGCATCAACGGCATTCTCGACGAACTGCTGCGCGGCAACTACCAAGCCGGTTCCGAAGAGAAGAAACTGAGCGACCTCTACAAACTGGCTATGGACTCCACTCGCCGCAATACTGACGGCATCAAGCCGGCTATGGGCATCATCCAGCAAATGGAAAAGGCAAAAACCAAGGAGCAACTCTTCCAAATCCAGTTGCAGCTCGCACCCAACGGCGACAATGAGTTTATGGGCGCATCCATTGGTGCTGACGAGAAAAACGCCACACAGAACATTCTCCAACTCCGGCAGGGAGGACTCACCCTCGGCATGAAGGACTACTATCTTGATACTGACCCCGAAACCACAAAAATCCGCGAGGCATACAAGAAGCACATCGCCCGTATGTTCCAGATTTTCGGCTTCAGCAAGGGAGCTGCCACCAAGAAGATGAAGAACATTATGCGGTTGGAGACCGAACTGGCGAAGTTCAGCCGCTCACGCACAGAGCTGCGCGATCCACAGCGCAACTACAACAAGACCACCTTGCAGGAGTTTGAGAAGAACTATCCCCACTTCCAACTCGAAAAGGTGATGAACGCAACGGGTGTTGAGTCGCGCCACATCCAGGAACTCGTCGTTGGCCAACCAGAGTTCTTTGAAGGCGCCGACCAACTCATCGCAACCATGACCGCTGCCGAATACCGTGACTATATGGAGTGGGGCCAGATTATGTCTGCCGCCTCCTACCTCGACGACGCCACCATAGCCGCCAACTTCGACTTTTTTGGCCGCGTCATGTCGGGCCGGAAAGAGAACCATCCGCTGTGGCGCCGTGCCACCCAACAACTGGAAAGCCAGATGGGCCAGGCTCTTGGCAAAATATACGTCGAGAAATACTTCCCGGCAGCCGCCAAGGAGCGTATGGTGCAGCTTGTCAAGAATTTGCAGATAGCACTGGCCGAGCGCATTGCCGCACAGGACTGGATGAGCGACTCAACCAAGGTGAACGCCCTGCTGAAACTCTCCACCTTCTATGTCAAGGTGGGCTATCCTGACAAGTGGATTGACATGTCGAAGCTCAACATCGACCCTCAGAAGTCGTACTACGACAACATACGTGAGTGCCGCCGGTTCTGGAACGACTGGCAAATAGAACATACCGCCGGCAAACCCGTCGACCGCGATGACTGGCACATGTATCCGCAGACCGTGAACGCTTACTACAACCCTACCACCAACGAAATCTGCTTCCCCGCAGGCATCCTGCAGCCCCCGTTCTTCGATATGAAGGCCGACGATGCCTTCAACTACGGCGCCATCGGCGTGGTCATCGGCCACGAAATGACACACGGCTTCGACGACCAGGGCCGACAGTTCGACAAAGACGGAAATATGCACGACTGGTGGGCCGCAAGCGACGGCAAGCAGTTCAAGGAGCGCACCGACAAGTATGCCGACTTCTTCTCAGCCATCAAGGTGCTGCCCGACCTGAACGCCAACGGACGCCTGACGCTGGGCGAGAACCTGGCCGACCACGGAGGCCTGCAAGTGGCTTGGGCGGCCTACAAGAACGCCACCAAACGCCAGCCGCTCGGCAAAATCGACGGCCTCACCGCCGACCAGCGTTTCTTCCTGGCCTACGCAGGCGTATGGGCAGGCAACATCACTGACGAGGAAATTCGCAACCGCACCAAGAGCGACCCCCACTCGCTGGGACGCTGGCGCGTCAACGGCGCTCTGCCACACATCGACAGTTGGTATGAAGCCTTCGGCGTGAAGCAAGGCGACAAGATGTTCATTCCCAAACAAGACCGCCTGCCGCTGTGGTAATGAAACGACGACTTTTGCTACTTATCATTGCTTTTTTGCCCCTTATCGCCTTTGGGGCAAAGAAGCAATTCACCAATGCCGAGGAGGCAAAGCAAATTTTCGACAAAGTCTATCAGATGGTCTTCGGGCCACAAGGTGCACGCCTGCATTACGATGTCAATATCATCGGCATCTACAAGACCAGCGGAACCATCACCTACAAAGGCAAGAAGCAACAGTTCTCCGACGAGCGAGTAGACACCTGGAACGACGGCATCACCGCCTATATGGCCTACAGGAAAAAGAAAACCGTAGAGATTCACCGTGCCGACTCCGACAAGAAAGACAAGTATTCCGGGAAATTCAAGTTCCACCCCGAAGACTTCACCTACTCAATGGAGCGCGCCGACTCCGAAATCACCCTCAAACTGAAGCAGAACAAAGATGCAAAGGGTACCATCAAAGAGGTGCGAGCCACACTCGATGCCGCCACACTCACACCCAAACACTTGAAGGTAAAGGTAGCCTTCTTCTGGACAAACGTCTACATCTCAAACTTCAGGTCAGGCGGCATCACCGACAACACCTTCGTCTTTCCCAGAAGCAAATACGTAAACGCCGGCTTTAAGTTCGTAGACAAGCGGTAGTCAGGAGAGCAATTGCGTCAGGAACACATCGCTGAAGAGGATGAGCACACTGCTGCACACCACAGCATCGGTGCTCGCCTTTCCCACATTCACCGAACCTCCTTCCACCGTGTAACCGAAGAAAGCCGGTACAGAACTGATGATAAAGGCAAAGAACTGGCTCTTGATAATCGACATCCACAAGAACCAGGGCACAAAGTCGTGCTGAAGCCCCAGCGTCAGGTCGGCAGGCGGCATAATGTGTCCGATGTATGCCGTGCCGTAAGCCCCCACAATGCCCATCGCCGAAGAGAAAATCACCAGGAAAGGCATAATCGTCAGCAGCCCCAGCACTTTCGGCAAAATCAGGTAGCAGGCCGAGTTCACACCCATAATCTCCAAGGCATCAATCTGCTGCGTCACACGCATTGTGCCCAGTTCCGAAGCAATGTTCGACCCCACCTTGCCAGCCAGAATCAGGCACATAATACTGCTCGAAAACTCCAGGAGCATAATCTCACGCGTCGTATAGCCGGCAACCCAGCGGGGCATCCAAGGGCTCTCAATGTTCATCTTCATCTGAATGCAGATGACAGCACCAATGAAGAACGATATCAGCAAGACGATACCAATAGAGTCGACGCCCAACTGCGACATCTCCTTCACATACTGCTTCCAGAACATCCTGAACCGCTCAGGAACAGAAAACGTCCGCCCCATCAGCAGCAAATAACGACCAAAGGTGGTCAGC
The DNA here is from genome assembly GCA_017960525.1 of Prevotella sp. GTDB lineage: Bacteria > Bacteroidota > Bacteroidia > Bacteroidales > Bacteroidaceae > Prevotella. The sequence goes on along the minus strand of JAGCZA010000027.1, from coordinate 75,365 downwards.
CACTTCGTTACCAGCATACTCCTAAAAAATGAGCCGCAAGCACATCATTGAGGGCACTTGCGGCAAGATTGGTTGCGGAGGCAGGACTCGAACATGCGACCTCCAGGTTATGAGCCTGGCGAGCTACCAACTGCTCCACTCCGCGATGTTTCCTGTTTTGTGGGTGCAAAGGTACTGCTTTTTTCTGAATTGAGCAAATTTTCTTGCATTATTTTTCTTTTTCTTTTCACTTTTCGCTTTTTCACCTCTCATTTTTCACTTCTCACTTCTCACTTTTCATTAGGCCATAGGCCGCCAAGATTAAGGCGCGCCCCTACCTGTAGACTGAAGTTTGTAGGCTTGTCCTTGAAGAAATTCTGCACCTGACTGCCATTGTCGAAATAGTGCTTGACACCCGGCTCGGCATAGACGCCCAAGAAGGGCAGGATGTCGTATTGCAATCCGAGACTGGCACCTGCTGACCACTGCATCCTGTCTTTCGACATCTGCTGCTCCACGCCTTCAGCAACCAGCGTGGCTTTGATGTTCCAGTCGGCTTGCAACCCTGCCGTGGCGTATGCCTTCAGCGCCCCGCTTGACCATAATGTGTAGCTGGCTTCAAGCGGTAGGCCAACGTAGTGAAGCGTCTGGTCTTTGACCACTTGCTGACCGCGCATAATATAGCTGAAGGTTGAGGAGAGTCTCGTGTAGACAATGCCGGTATGCAGTATGAGATGAGGAGTAAGCTGATAACCAACCGTCAGTCCGAAGGAAACAGGTTGTCGGTGGCTCTGCAGAACCTCATAGCCTGCAAGGAAAATAGGTTCCTGACGGCGGGCCGCTATGGGATTTGCAATCCCCGACTCGTAGGCATTGCTGAAACCGTTGGCCATAGCATTGCCCATCAGCACTCCTGAAACGTTGTTTTCAGTTCCGAATCCATTGTTGGCATATAGCCCCAAGGTGAGACTATGTCTTTTTTGTTGGCCCACTGCATTTGTCGACGGCTGTTGGCCGGCAAAGTCCGTTTGGTGTTCTTTACGGGTCTGTTTTGTCGTTTCCTGCTGCCCTTTCTCTGTTTGGAGGGATCCGTAATCTCCGCCCCCATTCCCATCCTCTTCGGGGATAGTGGTCTGGGACGCAGTCTGCTCTTTCTGAATATTAGGTGTTAAGACTTCCGCTATAACGGGTTTCTGTTGGAGAGGTTTTACATTCTTCTGTTGGAAGGTAGTTTCAGTCTGTTGGAGGGAATTTACATTCTTCTGTTGGAAGGTAGTTTCAGTCTGTTGGAGGGGATTAACAATCCCTGACTCCGTTTCACAATTAGACAGCGGCTCAATGTTTTCACCGCTCCACCACCAGCCTCCTACAGCCACCAAAGCAGCTGTCGATGCAGCCACGGCCCATCGGCGCAGAGTGATGAGGCGGGTACGGCCTGACCCCCGCCTCGACGAGTAGGGTGTTGCGGCCTCAATCCTCTCCCAAAGCCCCTCTGGCGGGGTCTCCTGGTGGTCGGCCAGCTTGTTTCGCAATTGTTCAGTCCACTTGTCCTGGTTCATCCTTTCTGCTTGTTTAAGTGTTCTCTTATCAGCTTTGCCAGCTGTCTTTTTGCCCTGAAGAAAAGCGATGCCGAAGTACTCTCCTTGATGCCCAGTCTACTGGCAATCTCGCGATGCGGGAGTTGCTCAAAGACAAAAAGGTTGAGCACCAACCGATACTTGTCGGGCAATTGTCCGATGAGTCTTGTGAGTTCCTCGGGCGTCACATTGTCGATGTCCTCCTCACCTCCATTACTCCACTCCTCTTGTACAGGGATTTTGGGCAGTTCCTCTGTCAGCGTCAGCCGAGCCTTGTCCTTGAGATGGTCAACGGCCTCGTTGGCCACAATCCTTGCCACCCACCCCCTGAGAGAACCTTCACCACGATACTGGAACTGCTGTATGGAGGTGAGCATCTTCACAAAGCTGTCCTGGAGCACGTCGGCCATTTGCTCACGCTGCGGGATATACCTCAAAGCGATGGCTGTGGCATATCCCGCATAGCGTTCATAGAAGCGGCGTAAAGCCTCTCGGTCGCCGTTTCCGATAGCAAGCAGCAGTTGTTGCTCCGTCTCCATTAGTCCTATCTGATGCGCTTCCTGGCGTTGTAGCAGAGGGTGACGTTCACGGTCTTCTCGGTGGTGCCGGTCGTTGCGCCATCCTGTCTGGTGGTGACCCGTATGCGCTCTACAGGCAGCACGATGGTCCACAGGCATACGTCGGTGTCGTAGATGGCACTTCCGAACTGTGTTGACTGCCACACCAGCTGTATGCTGACCTTTCCGTCGCTGTATTGTATAGGCGGCGACACGGTAAAGAACTGAGCACTACTGCTATAGCCTTGCTGGGTGATTGCCAGCCACACCGGCTGGTTCTTGGCGGTGGCACCAATGGCATTTCCCGCCAGCTGCGCAATGTAAGTCTCCGGCATCCTGACGTTCAGACCTTTGGTGGTGACGGTCAGCCGTGCTGTGTCTACCACCTGGCGGTCCACGGTCCATTCGCCGTCGTAGATGCCTTCACCTATTGCGGTCGCTTTATCCACTTGATAATCAGAGGCAACCCCTTCATCGTCGCCTTGCTTGGCGCAGGCGACACAGGCCAGCAATGCCGCCAGAAAGAGTGCCATTTTCGTGTTTCCTGTCATTATTTCTGCATTTCTTTTGCTTTTCTGATGAGTGCAACCAGTTCGGCCCGATAGCCATGCGGGTCGAAGCCGAGGGCCTGACCGACGAGCTTTTCGGCCATATCACAGGTGGCGTCGCCCTTGTATGGCGAATCGCGCAACACCAGTCCGAAAGCGGCCACACCGGCTGCAAAGCGCATATCCGAACTGCGCCCTGCCTTGTTGAAGATGTCTTCGAGAGTGAGTTTCTGCTGCAATGTCTCGCTTGCGGCATCGAGCGACTTCTTGTAGCGGAGGTCGAAGGTGGCAAACACACTCCCGGCGGTTGCACCCTGAGACTTGTCGGCCAACTCCAGTTCGTAGAGGGCCGTGATGGTCTGTCCGGCGCCTATCTCGCCTGCATCTTTGGCATCGTCGTCGAAGTCCTGATTGTCCATCACCCTGTTCTCGTAGCCGATGAGGCGGTACTTGCTGACGAGAGTACTGTCGAAACTAATCTGGCACTTCACGTCGTTGGCCACGCTGACGAAACGGTCTTTTTCGTGGACGAGTACCTTCATCATCTCGTTCTCGCTGTCAATATAATAATAAGTGCCGTTGCCCGCATTGCTCACTTTCTCCATCATATTGTCGTTCAGGTTGCCGAAACCGAAGCCCAGACACGTCATATAGATGCCCTGCCGTGCATAACTTTCCACCATCTCCACGAGGGCTTCGGTGCTGGTGACCCCCACGTTGAAGTCGCCGTCGGTGCCCATAATAACACGGTTGTTCTTCTCAGGGTCGTAGTTGGCCAGGGCTTCCTTGTAGGCCATATCCAAAGCCTCGCCTCCAGCCGTCACGCCGTCGGCAGAGAGTTTGTCGATGGCACTGCTGATGATTGCTGCCTCGCTGACAGGAGTCGACTCCAGCAGTTTCTCCACCTTTCCGCTATAGGTGATGAGGGAAATGCGGTCTTTCGGATTCAGTTGGTGCAGGAGTTCCCTGAGGCCCGATTTGAGTAAGTCGAGACGGTCTTTGCCATACATCGACCCTGACACATCGACCAGGAAGACGTAGTTGGCCAGCGGCGTCTCCTTTTGGGTGAGTTCCTTTCCCTTGATGCCCAGGCGCAGCAATTTGTGGGCCGTGTTCCAGGGGCACTCGTCCACCTCGGCATTGATGGCCACGTGATGGCCGTCGGTCGGCGAGGCGTAGTCGAAGGTGAAGTAGTTGAGCAACTCCTCAATACGGACAGACGATACCGGCACTCTGTACCCCCTGTTCAGATAATTTCTTGCGATGGCGTATGCAGCACCGTCGGCATCAATCGAGAAAGTGCTTGTGGGCTGTTCGATGGTGGAAATGAACGGGTTGTCGGTAAATTCGCCAAACCTCTCTCCACCTTGTGGCACGTCCATTCCGTCATTTGTGCTCGTTGTTGTATACGCTTCCTGTTGAGGCATACTGCTGTAGCCATCGTCTACGTCGCCACTGACACCGCATGAGAGGGCCAGCAGGCTCACAGCCGCCAAGCCCAAGTTCAAAATGTTCTTTTCCATAGTTTTCATTGCATTTTTAGGGTTTCTACTGCAAATGTAACTGAGAAAAGCCGGAATCTTGCACTTGCGCCCGCCATATTTAACTTTGTTTAAGAGAAAAGGGCGGCAGCGGCAAAATAATTCTGAGCCTTTTATTGTAGCAACACCCATTTTGATACATTAGAGAAAAAAAGTGGTACGACAGAGATTGCCTCTTTGTCTCTATTTTCGTAATTTTGCCGCACACAACTGAAAATCAACCCAAATAAAGTGAAAAAGCAATGAAAAAAACTTTTCTTCTCTCTGCCCTGCTGTGGATGACCACAGCGGCAATGGCACAGATGCCCGGCTTCCAGATGCCGGAAAACAATGCCACGTACAAGGACATCAACTACGCCGGTGACGACTTGGAGGCCCATCGTATGGACATCTATCTGCCCTCCTCGTCGGAAGGCCCCCACAAGGTGATTGTGGCCATCTATGGCTCGGCTTGGTTCTCGAACAATATGAAGGCAATGACCTATATGTCGATGGGCAAACCGCTCACCGACGCCGGCTTTGCCGTGGCTTGTATCAACCACCGCTCCAGCGGCGACGCCAAGTTCCCCGCCCAGATTCAGGACGTGAAGGGTGCCATCCGCTTCCTCCGTGCCCATGCTGCCGAGTACAAACTTGACACGTCGTTCATCGGCATCACTGGTTTCTCCAGCGGCGGCCATCTGTCGGCTCTGGCTGGCGTGACCAATGGCATGAAGAGTTGCACCATTGGCAATACTACCGTTGACCTGGAGGGCACCGTGGGCGGCAACCGCTCGCAGTCGAGCAATGTCGATGCTGTGGTCGACTGGTTCGGCCCGGTGGATATGGCACACATGGAGAACTGCAAGACCGTGAAGGACGAGAAATCGCCTGAAGCCGCTCTTATCGGTGGCGCCCCGGCCAAGAATCCCGACCTGGTGGCCCTCATCAGTCCCATCACTTACGTCAGTCAGGAGTGCCCGCGCTTCCTCGTGTTCCACGGCGATGCCGACAATGTGGTGCCCCACTGTCAGGGAGTCTTCTTCTCCGAGGCCCTGAAGAAGGCCGGACGGCTGGAGCGCTTCGTCAGCGTGGCCGGTGGCCAGCACGGCCCGGTGACGTTCAACGACACCACCTTCCAGCAGATGACCAAGTTCTTCCTGAAGGAGGCGGCTGCCAAGGGTCCCAAGCAGCGCATTGTCGAGGACGGCGGCTCTGGTCCCTACAAGGCAATTATGAAAGAAGAGCAGTCGCTGCCCGAACACACGCTGCTGCTGCCAAAAGACCTCACCCCCTTCGGCCCTAAGAAAAAACTGCCGGTGCTGGTCTGGGGCAACGGCGCCTGCTCCAACTCGCCTTTTGAGCACATCAACTTCCTCAACGAGATTGCCTCCCACGGCTATATCGTGTTGGCTACGGGCAATATCCCTATGACCGACGAGTGGTACAGAGGCCCGATGTCGAGGTCGGAACAGCAGATTGAGAGCATCGACTGGATTATCCGCCAGAACGCCAATCCCGGCTCGCCTTATTATCAGAAGATTGACGTGGGCGCCATCTGCGTGGCAGGCATGTCGTGCGGCGGCCTGCAGACCCTGTATAACTGCGCCGACCCGCGCATTAAGACCCTTATGATTTGCAACAGCGGCCTCTTCAAGAGAGACAATGCCTCACAGGCCGTCGGAGGTATGCCCATGCCGCCGAAGGAGAAACTTAACGAAATCCACACGCCCATTATCTACATCCTGGGCGGTAAGGAAGACATTGCCTACGAGAACGGTATGGACGACTTCAGCCGCATCAGCCACGTGCCGGCCTGCGCCACCAACTTCCCCGTGGGCCACGGCGGCACCTACCGCCAGCCCCACGGCGGCGAGTTCTCGGTAGTGGCACTGGCTTGGCTCGACTGGCAGTTGAAGGGCCAGCGTCAGGCCGGCAAGATGTTTGTGGGCAAAGACTGCGAACTGTCCACACGCCAGGGATGGACGATAGAGAAGAACGCCCGCTTCGAGGCACTAAAGAAATAAAACGATGAAGAAACTGATCATGACCGTGCTTGTGGCCTGCACCGTCACGGCCACGACGGCACAGCAGCACCGGCTGTGGTACAGCCAACCCGCCCGCCACTGGCTGGAAGCCCTGCCCATAGGCAACAGCCATCTGGGCGCAATGGTCTACGGCGGCACCGACGTGGAGGAAATCCAGCTCAACGAGGAGACCTTCTGGAGCGGAAGTCCTCACAGCAACAACAGCAGCGAATCGATGGCGGCCCTGCCAGAGGTGCGACGCCTTATCTTCGAAGGCAAGGAGGGCGAGGCCGCCAAGCTCATCGACAAGCACTTTATCAAAGGCCCTCACGGTATGCGCTTCCTCCCGATGGGCAGCGTGAAGCTGACGCTGGGCCACAAGGACGTGACGAAATATGAGCGGGCGCTGAACCTCGGCGATGCCACCGCCACCACTTCCTATATATATAACGGTGTGAAGTACGAGCGTACCGTCTTCGCCTCGCAGGCCGACAACGTCATCGTCGTCCGCCTGACGGCAGGCAAGAAAGGCGCCCTGTCGCTCGACGTGGATTTCACATCCCAGCTGCATAACACTTGTGAACCGCTGATAGGAACAATTTCAGGCTGGCAGGACGGTTGGAATGAAGCCGAACTCTGTGCCACTGTCGATGGCGTAGAGCAGGAAGGCATTCAGCCGGGACTGAAGGCAGCGTGTCGGGTTTCCATCAAGACTGACGGCCTCGTGTCTGGCGGCAACCAGGGGGCAGTCTCTGTTACCAAGGCCACGACGGTCTATCTTTATATTGCCGCTGCCACCAACTATGTGAACTACCGCAATATTACTGGCGATGCTAACGGAAAAGTAATGAAGGTGTTAGCCGCTGTCGCAGAAAAGCCGTACAAAAAGCTGCTGGCCGACCATGTCAAGAAATACCAGGAACAGTACAACCGCGTCAGCCTCTCGTTGCCGAAGTCGGCTAACTCCGCTTTAGAGACCGACAAGCGTGTGTCGGCCTTCGAGCAGTCGCAGACCGACCTCGACCTCGTCTCGCTGATGATGCAGTACGGGCGCTATCTGTTGATTTCGTCAAGCCAGCCTGGCGGACAGCCCGCCAACCTGCAGGGCGTGTGGAACGACAAGATGAACGCCCCGTGGGACTCGAAATACACCATCAACATCAACGCCGAGATGAACTACTGGCCTGCCCTCATCGGCAACCTCGCCGAGACGCAGCAGCCGCTGTTCTCGATGATTCGCGACCTGAGCGAGACGGGTGCCAAGACGGCCAAAGAAATGTATGGCTGCAAGGGCTGGGTGGCCCACCACAACACCGACCTGTGGCGCATTGCCGGCCCCGTCGACGGCACACCCTGGGGCATGTTCCCCACGGGCGGCGCCTGGCTGACGACGCACATCTGGCAGCATTACCTCTACACGGGCGACAAGCAGTTCCTCTCGGAGTACTACCCCGTGCTGAAGGGCGCCGCCGAGTTCCTGCTCGACTATATGCAGGTCTATCCCGCTGGGGGAGAAATGAAGCAGGCCGCCGGATGGCTGATGACCGTGCCCACGGTGTCGCCGGAGCACGGCCCGCGTGGCAAGGGCACCAACGTCACCGCCGGCTCGACTATGGACAACCAGATTGCCTTCGACGTGCTCTCGCAGACGCTCCAAGCCGCCAAGGTGCTGGGCTGCGACAGTCTCTTTGCCGCCAACCTCCGCTTCCAGCTGACGAATCTGCCACCTATGCAGATAGGCCGCTACGGCCAGCTGCAGGAGTGGCTCATCGATGCCGACGACCCGAAGGACGAGCACCGCCACATCAGCCACCTCTACGGCCTCTATCCCTCGAACCAAATCTCTCCCTACTCCCACCCCGACCTCTTCGCTGCTGCCGCCAACACGCTCAAACAGCGCGGCGACAAGGCGACGGGCTGGAGCTTGGGCTGGAAGACCAACTTCTGGGCACGTATGCTCGACGGCGATCACGCCTTCCAGATTATCAAGAATATGCTGCACCTGCTGCCCGATGACTCGAAGATGCGCGAATATCCTGACGGGCGCACCTATCCCAACCTGTTCGACGCGCACCCGCCGTTCCAGATCGACGGCAACTTCGGCGTCTCGGCAGGCATTTGCGAAATGCTGCTGCAGAGCCACGACGGTGCCGTCCACGTGCTGCCCGCCCTGCCTGCCGACTGGGCCGACGGCGAGGTCAAGGGCCTGCGCGCTCGTGGCGGGTTCACGCTGGACGTGAAGTGGCAGAAGGGCAAGCCCCAGACCGTAACCGTCAGCTCCACGCTGGGCGGCACGCTGCGCCTGCGCTCCTACTGGCCGCTCAACGACAAGAATCTCACCGTAGCCAAAGGCACCTGCCCCAACCCGCTGCTGGCTCCTGCCGAGGTGAAGCAGCCGCTGCGTTCTAAAGAGTTGCAGCAGACACCCAAAGCCGACCTCCGCAAGGTCTACGAGTACGACGTGGAGACCACGCCCGGTAGGTCCTATACGTTCAAATGTCTTTAACCATAAACCCTGTTGATTCCCATGAAAAGAATCCTCCTTTTGCTTCTCCCCCTGCTGCTGCAGTCGGCAGCGATGCGAGCCGACGACTATGCCACCCTGCACGAAGGGAAGATTGCCAACCCTATGCTCTGGGCTGATGTGCCCGACCCCGATGTCATCCGCGTGGGCGATACGTTCTATTTGGTAACAACCACTATGCACTTGATGCCTGGCGCCCCGGTGATGGCCTCGAAAGACCTGAAGAACTGGGAGACGGTGGGCTATATCTTCGACCGACTGACCGACTCGCCTAAATACGATATGCAGGAAGGAACGGTCTATGGACGCGGACAGTGGGCCACTTCGCTGAAGTACCACGACGGCAAGTTCTGGGCCTTGTTGGCTCCCAACGAGTCAGGCCCGATGGGCGACACCTACATCTTCACCGCCCCGAAGGCCGAAGGCCCTTGGACCATCCACTCGCGCCTGCGCCATTTCCACGATGCCACGCTGTTCTTTGACGACGACGGCACGCCCTACGTGTTCTTCGGCACGGGCGAAATGTGCCAGTTGACCCGCGACCTGAAAGGTGTTGTGGAGGGCAGTCTGCGCCATTATTTCCAGCGTGAGGAAGACGAGCGCGGACTGTTGGAGGGAACCCGTGTCATCAAGCACCGAGGCACCTACTACGCCCAACTCATCAGCCACGTCTGGGGGCAGGGCCGCCACCGCCGCGAGGTGTGCTACCGCACCAACGACCTGAAGGCTGAGAAGTGGGAGAAGCAAGTCATCCTGGAGAGCGACTTCGGCGGCTTCTCCTATCTGGCACAGGGCACCATCGTCGACACCGAGGATGGCGACTGGTACGGCATTATGTTCCAGGATCGTGGCGGCGTGGGCCGCGTGCTGACGCTCAGTCCTGTGCGCTGGATTGACGGCTGGCCGATGCTCGGCGACGAGAACGGCAAGGTGCCCGACGTGATGCGCCCCTACAAGAGCGGGATGCCGAAGAAGGGCATTGTCCTGCCCGACAACTTCGACGCCAAGAAGTTGGGCCTGCACTGGCAGTGGAACCATAACCCGATTGACGCGGCCTGGAGCCTGGCGGAACGTCCCGGCTTCCTGCGCCTGAAGACCAACCGCGTGGTGCCCAACCTCTATCTGGCCCCCAACACGCTCACGCAACGTATGGAAGGCCCCACGTGCAGCGGCAGCATCAGCATCGACGTGTCGAAGATGAAGGACGGCGACTGCGCCGGCTTCACTGCCTTCAACGGCGATAGTGGCGTGCTTACGGTGAAGAAGAAAGGCAACAAGTATGTCCTCGAGATGAGCGAGCAGAAGGTCAGCCTCACCGACCGCGAGAAGGCCGTCACCAACGTTGAGGAGAAGGTCATCGAGATCGTGGAACTGACCTCCCACCTCTCACCTCGCACCTCCCACCTCTATCTGCGCATCACCGGCGATTTCCAGCCCGGCCACCACGATGCCGCCAACTTCTACTACAGCCTTGACGGCGAGCAATGGACACAGATAGGCACCAAGAACTACCGTATGGTGTTCGACTACCGCCGCTTCTTTATGGGCTCGAAGTTTGCCATCTTCAACTACGCCACCAAGAAGCCCGGCGGCTACATCGATGTAGACTGCTTCGACTATAGTTGTCCGGCTGAGTAACAGCTGTTTGCCATTCGGACAGCACGCCGGATTCCGATACAGCACATATTTAAGGCTTAATGTTGAGCCGAGTGGGTAACTACCGACGTGTGCAAGCCCCTCCCCTTCCTTTCCCCACCCCTTAAGGGGCGGGGTGGCCGTAAGGCCGGGGCGGGGTAGATTGAGGGGCTGGGGGTGAGGGTGACTATCTCTCACTCAGACAGGATGTTCTTGGGCGAGCCAAGCGGCAAAAGCCGAGTTCAGACCCCACCCCTACCCCTCCCCTCGAAGGGAGGGGAGTGAAAAACAGCAATAAGTCCGTCATATTCACAGGAAACAACACAGACCCCATATTTAATGCCGCCACTCCTCACGGAGCAGCGGCATTTTCAAAACGTTTAATAATTCACTTTATTAACGCGCCGCCAGGTTCTCACGAATTGGGCGGGGCTAAAACTATTTCATTCAATAATTTTCCTCGTCTTCTTCTTCCTCGTCGTCCCAATCGTTACGGCGACGGCGTGAGGCAGCAGAACCGCCATCCTTCGTGCCTTGGCCAATGCCGGCCTGAGAATCGGCAATCATTTGCTGTGTATGAACGTTGATAACATTCAATTCGGGATTGATATATGTCTTTTTCATTGTTTTAGTCCTCCTTTTCTTTACTTAATGATTACTTTCTTTCCATTCACGATGTACAGACCCTTCTGAGGCTGAGCCACGCTGCGACCCTGCAGGTCATAGTAGCTGTTTTCCTTCACGTTTGCGTTCACGTTGCTGATGCCCGTGGTCTCGTTGCCGAAGCTGATGGCCAGTGAGCGTGAGCCGCTTGTCGTCGGGTCGGTTTCGCAGTGCAGATAAGCCTTTGTGCTGGCCACGGTGCCGCTGCCAATCTGATAGAACAGGCCGTCGCTGTACAGGATGTAGTCGAAGGTCGAGCCGTCGAACACCGTCGTGCCGTCGTCGCCGGCGCGGAACATATTCGTGGCAGGAGCAGTAGCCGTAGCAGTGACGGGCACGGTGTACTCAGTATTGGCTGTGCCGATGAGCATCAGCGGTGTGCCAGCGGGAACGGCTGCCACCTCGCTCAGCGTCACCTTGCCAGCCGAAGCAGCGGTAGCAACGTAAGCCTTCAGACCCTCAACGCTGGAGAAGTCAAGAACCTTCGTTGTGACGTAGGTAGTCTTGGCATAAGTGGGAGTGATGGCAACGGGAGCCTCAATGACATCAAGGGCGATGACAAAACCAAGCTGTTCGCCGGCGTTGGTAAATGTGATTTCGGTCTCTTCGCCAGTCAGCGGGAATACGCGCACATCGGGATTGGTAGTTCTGTCGGTCACATCGTTCCATGCACCCATAGGCACATTGCTGCCATCGATATTTTCTCCGTTGAACTCCTTCCAGTAACATGTCCTGGCAGTTTCGCTGTAGCCACTGTTGATGACACTATAGATGGTGATTCGAGTGGCCTTTACGCCTGTGGGAAGAGTCAGAATGTTTTTTGCTCCGTTAGACAACTTAATGGCCGTGCGTTCCACATTGCCGTTCTGGGTCATTGTGAGTTTTGTATTGGTGAGTTCGCTCCAACTTTTGCCTGTGTTGTCAATAGTCAGAGTATATCCCTCGGCAGCATCACCAGCATTACCCGTCATAATATATTTTTTATTGCTATCTACCGTGAATGAACCAAAGCCCATCAGGATGGTCTTTGTTGTAGCAGGGTTGGCCGGTACTACAGTCACGGCTGCTGTTGCCACTTCCGACTCCTTGCTGCCTCGTATGGCTTTAGCCTTTACCTCAGCGTCGGCAGACAAGGTGAATGCACGGGTGTAGTCCTGATAGGTGGCGCCACCGTCGATGCTGTACTTGATGGTAGTATTGATAGTGGCACAGGTGATAGCCACCGTTCCGTTGAACTGGTTGATGACGGGAGTCTCAATGGTTGCGGTTTCCAGCAATACGGTCTCTGAAGCAACGTCAGAGTTGGAGTAGGCCGTCTGGTCGCCGATGGCAATGGCTTTTACTACAGTACCGTCTGCAGCAGTGAAAGGAGCCGTGTACTCGGTGCTTTCGCTTGTTGGGTCGCTTCCGTCAGTGGTATAGGTCACCTTTGTGGCATTAGTCACAGCGCCGATGGTGACTTCGCCGCTCGTAGCATCGAAAGTGATTGATGGAGCAGTAAGCTGAGTAAGAACTGTTCCCGTGTATTCAACTATAATTGCAAATATTCCATTTTCACCGCTTCCTCTCGTTACTGAATGTGAACCGGCAGCAACATCAGTTATAGTATGAACATAACCACCTGTTATGCTTTCCGCACTTGCTAATTCAAGCGCTGTACCATCGAGTTTAATAGTGTTCTCACTCCATTTTGATTGAACGATTGTAACTGTAGCTTCGGCTGTTGAAGTCCAAGAAACTTTTGTGTCACCTTCCATCTTCAAACCAGAAGTGTAGGACACACCATCATAAGTACAGCCATTAAACTTTGTGTTAAAGTTGTGCTTGCTTGAATTCCATGAGAAGTAAGTTCCTGCAGTGACTGATTCTCCATTCTTAAATTCTTCGTTCTTGCCATTGAATGAGATTTTGTAGACATCAGCTGCCCACGCCCCGCTGCATACTGCCAGCGCGAGCGTCAAAAGAGTAAATAGTTTCTTTTTCATAAAATGTTAGTTTAAATAAAGTAAAAGTTAATTTGTTATAGATATAATAGTCTTTGGTAGTTTTTTCAAAATATGGGTGCAAAAATAATGCTTTTGGGCGAGATAATGGCAGGGAAATGTGGGAAAACAGAAACAATCGTCCAAAATTTAACTTTATTTAACCCGTGAGATAGGGCATTTCCCGCTTTCTCCTGGAAAAGAGGGCGGAGCGGGGGTGTCGGGAGCCTGCTTCGTTCAAACTTTGAGGGAGGATAGGGCAAGCCTTGAAAAAGAACCGTCCTTTCTCGCAAATTCTCGAGAGAATTGATGAGAAAGGACGGAGCAAAATGGGAGGCTGCCCGGAGGGGTTTCAAAGGCTGGACGGAGGGGAATTCTTCAGCCCCCCAATCAACCCCGCCCCGGCCTAATGGCCACCCCGCCCCTAAAGGGGTGGGGAACTGCTGCGCATAGTCGTCGACAGGGTGGTTTCACCGAGCAAATCGAAAATTTACAACATTGGGAAAAAATAGTGCAACAACAGAGAAAGCGGTTTTGGGCTAAAAGCGATACCTTTGCAGCAAAAAATAACACTATACGCAACGACTATGAAGCAAATTCTGCTGAGTTTGGCATTTATACTTTTCTTTAGCATCGGCGCTGGGGCACAGACCGTGCGGCTCGATGCCACGCAGCAGCACCAGCACATCACCGGCTTCGGCGGCTTCGTGTGCTCGCCGCAGTTCACTTACGGCCACATGTCCAACACCGAGATCAAGAAGGTGTGGGGCCAGGGCAGTACTGTGGGCTGCAACATCATGCGCCTCTATATTCCCATCGGCGAGAGTGCGTGGAGCCAGTCGCTCTCCACGGCCAAGACGGCCAAGCAGATGGGGCTGATTGTCTTTGCCTCGCCCTGGGGACAGCCTGCCGAGTGGAAGACCAACGGCACCAGCAATGCCAAGAACAGCGACGGCACCACGGGCAAACTGAAACGCGAGAACTGGCCGGACTATGCGCAATATCTGGAGGACTATGTGCAGTATCTGCGGCAGAACGGCGTGGAACTTGACGCCATCAGCATCCAGAACGAGCCTGACTGGGCGGCGACATACGCCGGATGCCTGTGGTCGGCCAGCGAGATTGCCGAGTTCGTGAAACTCTATGGCCGCAGCATCAGTTGCAAGATTATGGCGCCGGAGACGCTTGGCGTGAGCGACTCGTATGCCAACGCCCTGAACAAGAGCGACGTGCTGCCCTGTTTCGACATCTACGGCGGCCACCAGTACGGCGGCCTCCAGTCGTCTTACAAGAACCTGGGCAAGAAAGGGAAGGAACTGTGGATGACGGAGTATCTCATCAACTGGAACGAAATCGAGAACAACACCCGCAACTTCGACTTCACGAAAGACTTCTTCAACTTCTTCCGTGCCATCAACACGTGTATGATTGGCGATTTCAACGCCTGGGTGCACTATTCCGCCAAGCGCTATTACGGTATGCTCGGCGACGGCCAGCGCGGCACGTCGTCGGGCACCGTCACCAAGCGCGGCTACATTATGGCCCATTTCGCCCGCTTCGTCACTGGTATGACGCGCATCGACGCCACCTGGGGCGACACGCCGCTCGAAGGGTCGGCCTATCTGTCGCAGACGGGCGACACCGTGGTGGCCGTGATGGCCAATGCTACCGACGAGGCCGTCACCGCCACTTTCGACCTGCCCTTCTACACCATCAGCGGCAAGCTCTACACCACCGGCAAGTCGAGAAGTTTCACCGGCACCACTCTGAAACCCCAGGAAGAGACGTGCCGCCCTGCGGCCACCATCGCCGCCCAGAGCGTGTGCACCGTGCTGTTTGTGCGCTCGCGTGACCGCCAGCCTTCCGATATGACGGGCACTATGACGCGCTTCGACCGTCTCGACGATATGAGCACCACGAACACCAATTTCGGAACAACGTACAAGCTCAGCGGTCAGACGAAGACGTTTGACCACAGCAACCCGCTCATCTCCTCGCGCACCAACACTTCCAGCGGCTATGTGGCCCTGAGCGACCGCTTCAGCCAGTTGGTGATGCAGGTGAAGACGATGTCGTCGACCTTGAACTACAGTTCGGCTAAGACCACGCTGGTCTACGTGAATGGCAAGGGGAAGGTGGCCTCCCACGACTATGGCGACCTGGACTTGGGCCGTCGCGAGAACTTCAGCCTGGTCTTCGACCTGTCGCCCCAGACGCTCACCGACGGCTGCAAGGGCATCATATCGATGACCAACAACAACTGGTCGTCGACGCTGACCATCACCTTCGGCGATGTCTATCTGGCATCAGGGCCGCTCGCGCCATACGCCGCCACACTGACCGGGGCCTACGTGGAGGACGACAGCAACGTGCTCGACTTCACGGCCGATGCGGCCTGCACCAGTCTCGACCTGACGGCCTGCACCCAGTGCCCGTCGAAGTTCCCGTGGCTGGAAGGCAGTAACCGTGTGGTCTGGCTGCCGGAATACAGTTCTGAAGGCGCAAACTTGGTTCACAACGATTTGTGCCACAGCCTTGTGCTCTCCACCGAGGGAGGCCCGTTCCGGCCTGCCCGCTCCTTCCAGGCCGATGCCATCACGCTCACCACGACGATTGACGGCTACCGACTGATGATGCTCCCCTTCAATGCCGAGATTCCCCAGGGTGTGAAAGCCTACGCCATCAACGCCAGCCTCGATGTGGAGGAATTGTCCGCCATTCCCGCCCATACGCCTGTTCTGGTAAAGGCGCAGGGTGAAGTGGCCTTTACGGGACAGGGCGAAGTGGGCTTCGCCACCAGTCCGCTCACGGCAAGGCTTCGCGGCACCTATACACCCTTCTCGCTCTATGCCGGCGACTATGTCCTGGCCCAGCAGAACGGCCAATGGGGCTTCCTCCGCGTAGAGGAAAGCACGGAACTCAGTCCCTTCAGCGTCTATGCAACCCTGGCCTCGCAGGAGGCGTTCATCCCGCTGGAACTCCCGAATACCGACATCAAGGGCGACGTAAACAGCGACGGTAAGGTCGATGTGGCCGACATCGCTTCCATCATCTCTGTGATGGCCAATGGGGAAGAAAGCGCGGCTGCCGACGTGAATAGTGACGGCAAAGTCGATGTAGCCGACATCGCCACCGTCATCAGCATTATGGCTGAAGCATCCAGACAACTACAGAATGAATCATCATTTTAAATATCAATTTACACCCAAATGATTATGAAACATATTCATTTCATCACGCTGACGGCAGCACTGCTTATGCTGCTGCCAGGCAACGTGGCAGCGCAGAAGCGAAAGGCTGCTGCCAAGAAGAAGGCCGCTGTGGAGACAACAGCCGCACAGCCCGACGAGAACTTCTACATCTTCCTCTGCTTCGGACAGTCGAATATGGAAGGCAACGCACGTCCGGAGGCCCAGGACCTGAAAAGCCCCGGCCCACGCTTCCTGCTGATGCCTGCCGTTGATTTCCCCGATAAGGGCCGCAAGATGGGCGAATGGTGCGAGGCCACGCCTCCTCTTTGCCGCCCGAATACCGGCCTGACGCCTGCCGACTGGTTTGGCCGCACGCTGGTGGCATCGCTGCCTGAGAACATCAAGATTGGTGTCATCCACGTGGCCATCGGCGGCATCGACATCAAGGGCTTCCTCCCCGACAGCATCGACAACTACGTGAAGACGAAGGCTCCGGGCTGGATGAAAGGTATGCTGGCCGCCTACGACAACAACCCCTACGAGCGCCTCGTCACGCTGGCCAAGAAGGCCCAGAAGGATGGTGTCATCAAGGGCATCCTGATGCACCAGGGCGAGACCAACACCGGCGATCCGAAGTGGGCCGGTATGGTGCAGCGGGTGTACGACAACCTCTGTGGCGACCTTCAGTTGAAGCCCGAGGAGGTGAACCTCTATGTGGGCAACATCGTCCAGGCCAATGGCCAGGGTGTCTGCATCGGTTGCAAGAAGCAGATTGACGAACTGCCGCAGACCATCCACACCTGTCAGGTCATCTCCAGCGACGACTGCTCCAACGGCCCCGACCGCCTGCACTTCGATGCTGCCGGCTATCGTGAGTTGGGCTGCCGCTATGGTGAGGCTGTGGCCCGCCATCTCGGTTTTGAGCCGAAGCGTCCACACATCGATATGCCGAAGAAGATTGAGGTGCCTGCTGATGCCGTCATTTCTGAGACAACCATCCCCGGCAACGACTTCCCGAAGGTCGACAAGGAGCGCCGCGCCTACTTCCGCATCAACGCCCCCCAGGCCCGCAAGGTCATCGTTGACGTGTGCAACAAGAAGTACGATATGCAGCCCGACGGCAAGGGCGGCTTTATGGCCGTCACCGACCCGCTGCCCGTGGGCTTCCACTATTATTTTATGAACATCGACGGCGTGAATTTCGTCGACCCCGCCTCGGAGACCTTCTTCGGCTGCAACCGTGAGGCCGGAGGCATCGAGATTCCCGAAGGCCCGGAGGGCGACTACTACCGTCCGCAGCAGGGCATCGCCCACGGCCAGGTGCGCAGCATCTACTACCACAGCCCCAACTCGAAGTTCGGCGAGTGGCGCCACGCCTTAGTCTATACGCCTGCCGAGTACGAACTGGCAAAGAACGCCAAGAAGCGCTATCCTGTGCTCTATCTGCAGCACGGTATGGGCGAGGGCGAGACCAGTTGGGCCATCCAGGGAAAGATGCAGCACATTATGGACAACGCCATTGCCAAGGGCGAGGCTGTTCCAATGCTCGTGGTGATGGAGAGCGGCGACATTAAGGGCCCCTTTGGCGGCGGCAACAACCGTCAGGGTATGAGTGACTATGGCGCTTCGTTCTATCCTGTGCTGCTGAACGACCTCATCCCTTATATCGACGCCAACTTCCGCACCAAGGCCGACCGCGAGAACCGCGCTATGGCAGGACTCTCTTGGGGCGGTCACCAGACCTTCGACGTGGTGCTCCAGAACCTCGACAAGTTCGCTTGGATGGGAACCTTCAGTGGTGCCATCTTCGGCCTTGACGTGAAGACGGCCTATAACGGTGTCTTTGCCAATGCCGACGAGTTCAACAAGAAAATCCACTATATGTATATGAACTGGGGCGAAGAGGACTTCATCAAGAGTGGCGACATCGTGAAGCAACTGCGCGAATTGGGCATCAAGGTCGACTCCAGCGAGTCGGCAGGCACCGCCCACGAGTTCCTCACCTGGCGCCGAGGCCTCCACGAGTTCATCCCCCATCTGTTTAAGCGTTAGTGGAGAGCCGTCACGCTGTTCATTTCTGATGCCGATACTCCTCAATGGTGATAGAGGTACTGTAGCCGCCAACTGTCTGCTCGCCCTCGTGGCGGTCGATGCCGGCGTATGAAAGGCTGGAGTCCTCATACCGCTTGAACTTGTAGACAGCATCATTCATCAGAGCCTCGTTGAATACGTTCAGGCTGACCAGCAGGGCAAAGTCCTGCTTGGTCAGTCCTGTAACACGTTCAAAGAGTTTTGGTTCCAATTGCAGGATGACATCCTTCAGCGAATACTCCCGATAGTCTGTCAGATACATAAAGATGGGTATGCGCGTGGCAAACTTCATCAGTTTCTCCTGTATCTGGCGGCGTTTGCTCTTGATTTCTTTTTCTGAATCGCTCAGTTCTTTCTTTTCCTTCGGCGTCAGGCCCTCCTCGTGTTCCTTTCGTTTCTTCTTGATGGCCTCCGTCTTGTTAATGATGGTCTCTATGTCTTGGTTCAGCGAGCGGAATCCTTCTATTTTCATCAGGGCTGCCATCGCCTCGGCATTGTTCATCAGCCGCTGCAGCGTGAAGTTGTCGACATTCACCAGCAGCGCACTCTCCCAACGGCGAGCCAGCAGCGTTGCCGACGTGTTGCTCATCGCCATATCGAGCACATCGCTTGCTGACAAGGCTTTCATCACACCATTCTCATAACAGAGCACAGGCAGGAACTTGATGAAGTCGTCGACACACTTCTCGGGATTACCCTCTTCCACATTCAACTGGCAGGAATAGTCGGCCACTTTTCGCAACGCCCTGTTAGGCGCGAAGTCGAACACATAACACACCTTTTTCAGTATCTCCACCCGGTTAGGGTGCAGGCCGTCGCTGTTGGTGACAGTCCAAGGCGACTGCACACGGAAAGCCGACTGGAAATAAGTCTCTGGCGACGAGGTGTCGCGGAGCATGAAGATGCCCGTCCAAGGGCGGACGGTGACACCCGTTGTCAGCTTGCCGCAGGTCAGCGTGATTGTCTTGCAATGCAACGGGTCGGGATGAGCCATCGCCTTCTCTACTGGCGGCAGGGCCAGTTGGCCTATGCCTGCTCTGGTTCCGGCGCAAACGACAATGCGATAGTCGTGGTAGAAGGTGTTCTGTAGTTCGGTCAGCAAGTTGCGCATGGCATAGCACGATGCCACGTTGGGCAGGAACCACAGCGTATGGTTCATATTCGAATAGAGGTCACCATTGAGGAATGGCAAAGGCGGTTTCCGATTACCGGCTTTCAGGTCGTTGATGGAAGTGGGCAGATACTGCCCTCGCAACATGTCCAACCACTTCTGCACCTCGTCGTGATGCTTGAAAATGGCATCCTCACCTTTACCTTCTGCCTCGAAGAACGAGTTCAGGTCAAACTCATCAAACTCCCCCTCCTCAGCCACTCTCGATATTTCCGCTGGCAACTGATAGGTCAGCAGCACCATTTTTGGCAGCGAGGCATACGGGTTGTCCGGTTTGTCGCCCATTACGGTGGATTTGCAATCTGCCGCCCATTCCTCCTTGGCACGCTGCTCGTCTGAATATGTCCAGTTGTAGATTTGCTCCTCAATAAACTCACCAGAGGCAATAGCGCGGAAGGGCGTACCCGAAAGATAAAGGTAATGGTTTGACGTAATGGGAATCAAATCCTCGTCGAAGTAGTCGGGATTCTCTATCTCACTACCCAAATCTTCGCTGACACCAATCAGTTCCTTGGCATTCTCACGCCATGCGCCATAGTGATATTCGTCGAGCACGATACAATCCCAGTTGAACTCCCGTGCCCATTCATGCTTCAGTTTCATACCGCCGCTGGCCGTGTTTTTCCCAAGAAAGTCCTGGAATGAGCCAAACACGACAATGGGTTTTGTCTTATCGGCATACTCAAACTGATAGTCGATTGTGGCTTCAGGATTACGGGCGATGAACTGCCAACCGTCAAAGTCCACATGCGTCATCAAGTCCTCCTCCCACGCCTGAGCCACGGCGGGCTTAAACGTCAGTATCAGCACGCGAGTCCATTCCATACGCTTTGCTAACTGGTAGGTTGTGAATGTCTTGCCGAAGCGCATCTTGCAGTTCCACAGGAAGTGAGGCACCCGCCATTGCTCCCCTGCCCGAGGGAAGCTGTCCGAAGGACTGTGGGAAGGGAGGGCAGACTTGTAACTTTCAAAGTATGCTGCGGTCTTGTCCACCGCCCGTTTCTGCTCTGGACGCATACCGAAGGTATTGTCGCGATGCCAAGCCACGTCAACCCTTTCCCTGACAGCCACGACAGCCGCCTTCACTTGTTGCGGCGTGCAGCGGTACCATTCGCCCTCTACACACGTGCAGCCCATCTTTAAAAGTGCACGATGCACATCATGATCCAAAAATGCCGTGCCGTCCTGACGCATGGCACTCTCCTCCACCAGAATGCGGTATGGTGGATTGCCAGGTCGCTTGATGTTATACTGCTGGTGCACCCTCTCCTGCACGCCAATAGTGGTATAGCCCACCTTCAGCAGTCCTCTCAACTGTGGGTCATACTTGTCCTCGTAAGCATAAATCATCGGAGCCGACTCCGACTTCTTTGGGAAATAATTCGTTGTTGCCATAACATTCCATTTCTGTTATGGCGCTACAATGACAAAATAATAATAGGAAAGCTATTTGATTTCCTCAAACTCTGCTATTTCCAGTTTCCATCTAAGAATTTTTCTTCCCACATCTATTCAATAGCTTTGCATTTAATGCGTCTATATAACTAAAAAATACAGACCCCACCCCTGCCCCTCCCCTTGAAGGGAGGGGAGTTGCCACCGCCAACCTATCCGCAGATGCTCCCCTCCCTTGTAGGGGAGGGGCTGGAGGTGGGGTCAGTATTATTATTATCCATATTTGTTTTCGTCTTATTCGAAAAGTTGGCTGCAAAATAACAAAGCTATTCCGAAACCACAAAACTTTCCAATCAAAATCTTGTCAAAGAGCGCCTGTTGTTGTATTTCCTGTTTGTTTATTCCATTGGCCGTATCATCGATTCGATGAACTGGATTTCCTCGTCTGTAAGGCCGTACTTAGCATAGAGTTCCGAGTCCGTCCAAGGCTTGCTAAAGTCTTGGAGGGGGACGAACTGGAATTTATCTTTTGCTATGTTTTGTGTAAGAAGAATTGTCGAGAGTAAGAATCTAAAGAAATTTGTTCGAGCATAAAGTTTCAAATTTTGTGCTTCTTTTTCTTTGTCAAATGCCTTAATCAATAGATATGATTCTGAACAAATTACATTAGGTGGAAGAACTTCTATTCTTGAGATTATTCGTTTTCTCCCATCTCTATCCGTTTGACCAGCATGTTCAGCACTTGCTTTGGACATTACAACCTTCCATTTATCAATTAAATCAGAATTAGTATTGACTTCACTACGCTTTACATAAGTTATACCTTTGCTACCAAATAACGCTACAGAATTAGCGAATTTATTATTGCTTCCTTCTTCAAAGCTTCTAAATCCAAAAGGTTTTGAGCTATATACCTGTTTGTCAAAACATATTTCTTTCTTGCTCAATATCTTGTGAATTATATTCACGGAAATAGCATATCGTACAAAGACGGGGAATTCGTTCAATCTTCTAATCAGTTTGCTCTCTTTTCCTTTATCTATATTGATAGTTGTACATTGTCCTGAATAATCTCTATTCCAAAGAAAATAACAAATACCTCCAGCAATATCTACACCAGGAAAACACTCTTTAGAATCAGGGAAATCAACCAAAAATGACACCCTCGCATCGTTTAACATCATATCTCTAAAATCATCGAGTCCCCTTCCGCCGCTATACCATCGAGCTGGAATAATCATTGTCAAATATCTTGGACTAAGTCTTTTTGCTTGAATAATAAATTTGTGATAAAGAGGTATAGCACTTCCAGAGGAAGAATCAGTTTGCATACCTCCCCCATCACTCAACTGATACGGCGGATTACCGATAATTACATCGAAAGTCATATTGTTGTATAGTTCATTTGGGTTATCTGTGTGAATAAACTCGTAGGCGTGGGATTCAAGGTCGTCGCCTCGGTCGTAGACCTCTTGCGAGGCTCCGCAATAGCGGCACTTGCCGTTCTGCCACGAATGTTGGATTTCAGAGAAGCGAATGTTTCCGTCGGCATTGTCAAAAAGCGAGATGCTGTAGCGGCAACTGGCATCCTTCGAACAATAGAGGCTTCGGCGGCTCATCAGCGAGGTCAGACGGGTGATGGCAATGCCGTAAAGCTGATGGTGCATAATGTGGTCAATGCGCTTTTGCAGGTCAGGGATGGTGTCGGCCAGCCCATCAATCAGCCGTTTGGCAATCTCGCGCAGGAAGACTCCACTCTTGGTGCATGGATCGAGAAACTTGGTGTCAGGGCTGCGGAAGAGTTCCTGCGGTAGCATGTCAAGCATCTGGTTGGCCAGTTGCGGAGGGGTGAACACCTCATCGTTGCTCAGGTTGGCCAAGCAGGAGAGTACATCGGGGTTGTAGTTATTCATAATCAGGCAGTTTTAGATAGTCGGTCAAGGGATATTCCCGTTTGGGCAGATGCACGAAGGTCGGCTCGCCTGTATCAGCAAAGAGCAGTCCTTCTTCGCCAGGCTTGGGTTTGTCGTACTCTACGTTGCGTAGCAACTCTGCCAACTCAAAGTCGCGACGCTTCACCTTGCCGCCCGTGCCGATGAAC
The DNA here is from genome assembly GCA_017960525.1 of Prevotella sp. Taxonomy (GTDB): domain Bacteria; phylum Bacteroidota; class Bacteroidia; order Bacteroidales; family Bacteroidaceae; genus Prevotella. Next base: position 52,404 of record JAGCZA010000027.1, on the reverse strand, counting down.
GTCCATTCACAGAAGGTGATGGGCTGCCTGTCCTGTTGCAGCATCGTCAGGGCGTCGCCGCAAAGGATATTTTTCTTCAAGAGGAATCGGATGCATCGCTCCAACTCTAGGGATGCATCGTCAGACAAATGCTGCCGGTACGTGTCGAGATACTGCTCCAGCAGTCGGCTGCGGCATATCTCCACATTGTCGGGCAGCAATTCTACGCCATACATCGAACTGACGGCCTGTGCCGAAGCAAGGTCGTACTCATAGCGGTTCTTGGAAAACTGTTTCCTTACCGCCTCCATTTTCCTGTTGAGGATTTCCACGAGGAAGTTTCCCGTGCCGCAGGCCGGTTCCAGGAAGCGTGAGTCTATGCGCTCTGTCTCCTCCTTCACCAGGTCGAGCATCGCGCAGACCTCCCGTTTGGCGGTATATACCTCGCCATGGTCAGCCACACGTTGCTTCGATACCACCTGCCTTTCCTGCTCATCGTTCGTTACATTCATCATTGGTCGGATTTTAGCGTGAAACGATTCAGTTAAAGCGTAGATACAAAGAGAGTGTACCACGTTCCAATTTATGCTCTTCCTCTAGGTATCCGACCAAAGACCCTGTAACGAAGCATAATGGAACGGGTACACCTATGTTACAAGGTGTATCCCGATTCCACGAGGCTCGTTACATTTTTGGTCGGAAATTTTGAGAAAGGCCTCTATAGAATATAGATACAACTATCTATTCACCCACGAAAGTCGCACCGCCTCCCACACTAGGACATTGTGGCGGTGTTCGGGCGCAAAGGTACGAATAAAAAATGAAACAGCGTCCATTCCACCGTTAAAAAGTTCTTTGACTTGCCATTTGTGCGCCCGTTTCTTGCGTGTTTCGCTGAAAAGCACTATCTTTGCGGCGTGCAATTGACTATATTTTGACTGTATGTACAAACCTGTTTTCAACAACAAGCGCGAGGTGCTTGCCTTCCTCCAGTTTCCGAGGAAGGGCTATGTGCAAATATGCAGGACAGGTTTGTTATTAAAAGAAATTAAAATTATGAATTATTCTGCTGTATTTCGGATTATTTTCATACCTTTGCACACAATCAAATGCTAACTTTTAACCAATAAACTAAAACAAAACAAATGAAAGCAAACCTGATTGAACAAGCATACGCTGTTGCTAAAGAGCGCTATGCAGCCATTGGCGTCGATACTGACGCAGTACTTGACCTTCTCCAGAAGCAGCAACTCTCGCTGCACTGCTGGCAGACTGACGACGTGGTCGGCTTTGAGCGCAATGAGGCCCTCAGCGGCGGCATCCAGACTACTGGCAACTATCCTGGCCGTGCACGCACCATTGACGAGGTGCGCCAGGACATCGAGTTCGTGAAGACCCTTCTTGGCGGCAACCACCGCCTGAACCTGCATGAGATTTACGGCGACTTCGGCGGCAAGTTCGTGGACCGTGACGAGGTGGAGGTGAAGCATTTCCAGAGTTGGATTGACTGGGCCAAGGAGAACAATATGAAACTGGACTTCAACAGCACCAGTTTCTCTCACCCCAAGAGCGGCAACCTCTCGCTGGCCAACCCCGACAAGGGCATCCGCGACTTCTGGATTGAGCACACGAAGCGCTGCCGTAAGATTGCCGACGCAATGGGTAAGGCACAGAACGACCCCTGTATTATGAATATCTGGGTGCACGACGGTATGAAAGACATTCCTGTGCAGCGCAAGAAGTACCGTGAAATCCTCGTCTCAGCCCTCGACGAGATTATGGAAGAGAAACTGGACTGGGTGAAGAACTGCTTTGAGGCCAAACTGTTCGGTATCGGACTAGAGAGTTACACCGTCGGCTCACACGACTTCTACACCGCCTACTGCGCCACCCGCAAGTGCATCTACACCCTCGACACCGGCCACTACGAGCCGACCGAGAATGTGAGCGATTTCGTCTCGACCCTGCTGATGTATGTCCCCGAACTGATGCTCCACGTCAGCCGCCCTATCCGCTGGGACAGCGACCACGTGACCATCATGAACGACCAGACGCTTGACCTGTTCAAGGAACTCGTCCGCAGCGACGCCCTCGACCGCGCCCACGTCGGCCTCGACTACTTCGATGCCAGCATCAACCGCATCGGTGCCTACATCATCGGAAGCCGCGCCACGCAAAAGTGCATCCTGCAGGCTCTGCTCGAGCCGAAGAAGAAACTGCGCGAATATGAGGACAACGGCCAGTTCTTCGAGCGCCTCGCTCTGATGGAAGAGGCCAAGTCGATGCCTTTCGGCGCTGTCTATGACTACTTCAACCTGAAGAACAACGTGCCTGTGGGCGAGGAGTTCATCGCCTGCATCCAGCAGTACGAAAAGGATGTGACGAGCAAGCGCTAATCGTCCTTGGCAACAAAACAAAGTGCCGTAAGTGTCATTGCACTTACGGCACTTTATCTTTTTCCCTTGATAATGATATAGATAATGACGGGGGCGCCCATAAGCGGGGTGACAGCCCCTAAGGGGATGATGCCGTTTTCGCGGGGGAGGTAGCAGATGATATTGCAGAGGAGGGCGACGGCTGCGCCGCAAAGCAAGGTGGCAGGCAACAACAGACGATGGTTGTCTGTGCGGAACAGCAGTCGGGCAATATGGGGCACGGCCAGTCCAATAAACGAGACAGGGCCGCAGAAAGCAGTGGTGATGGCCGTGAGCACGCCTGTGACTACGAGCAGCCAATTGCGGATACGGCGGATGCTGAAGCCGAGATTTTCAGCATAGCGGTCGCCAAGCATCAGGGCGTTCAACGGCTTGATTAGCAACAAGGTGCCGATGATACCGGCGATGGTGACGGTGGCAAAGAAAGGCATGTGAGCCATCGTAACGCCTCCGAAGGACCCCATTCCCCATACCATATATGACTTCACCCCCTCGTCGGTGGCAAAGAAATTGAGCAGCGTGATAGCCGACGCGGACAGATAACCTATCATAATGCCGATGATGAGCAGCATCACGTGGTTTTTCACCATCGTGGAAAAGAAAAAGATGATGGCGGTGACAATCATCGCCCCCACAAAGGCAGCCATAATGACAGCGACGAAACCGCCAAGATGCAGCGAACCCAACGACAGCGAGCCTCCTAATAGCAACATTGTGAGGGCCACGCCAAGGCCGGCACCGCTGCTGATACCGAAGATACTGGGGTCGGCCAGGGGATTTCGGAAAGCGGTTTGCAACAACAAGCCGCTGGCGGCAAGGGCGGCGCCACAGAGTAAGGCAGTGATGGCCTGAGGCAAACGGCTCTCCATCACGATGTAGCGCCACGACTCCTTCTGCCCCTCTCCACCCGTCAGGATGTCAAGCACATCCGAAGCCGGGATGTCGATGCTGCCCCCAAAAAGGTTGAGGGCAAACAGAACGGCGACGAGTATTGTTATTAACGACAACCGAGACAACTTGGACAACTTTTTTTATTCCACTTTATGGTAATAACGGAGGGGAGGCAAGTTTGTTATGTCGGGATGCAAAATCTGGATAAAGTCCTGCAACAGCAAGTCGGGCCGGAAGGGCGTTTCCTCATAGAACATCGAGGTCATCACATTACAGCCATAAAGCACTCTTTCCCGCACAGGCCGCAGTTGTCGGTAGCCTGGCTGTTCGGCCAGCAACTGTGTGAGGGTGATGGGGCGCGGACTGTCGTAGCGGAAAATCCACACGTCGCTCTCTCCCGCCCGTTCCAGCACGGTCTCGAAGGGCAGCGATAGACTGCCACTACGGTCATCGCTGGCGAAAGCATAGTCGGCTCCAGCATCGACGAGCATTTGGCCGATGGTGCTGCGCCCGCCAGGCACATACCATACCGAACCCGTCTGTTTGTCAACAAGCACGGAGCGACCCTTGCCTGCCTCCTTGGCCTGTAGGCAGAGGGCGTGGTAGTTGCTGTCAACAATGGCGAAGAGCGAGTCGGCCTCGCGCTCACGCCCATAGAGCATACCGTAAAAACGCATCCATTCGGCACGGGCCAGCGGCGATGCCTCCATATACTCCGCACACTCTATGAGGGGGATGTCCACATCCTCAATGCGACCATAGCCGCCACTGTTCTCGAAGGGTGAGAGCAGAATGGCATCGGCCTGCGCGTCAATGATTTTCTCCACCAGCGGGTTCATACCGTCGCCACAGTCAATGAGGCAGCCCTCCCGGCAACCCTCCTGCACAAACGGCACCTTGATATACTTCAGGTCGGCCACGCCCGCCACCTGTTCCCTGGCGTTCAGTTGGTCTACAAGTGCAGCGTGCACGCTGGTGAAGATGATGCTCTTCTGGAGGGGTGTGCGGACGACGGTACCCTGTGGGTGCGAAGGTATCGCACCATACGGAACAAGGATGTAGCGGTGGAGGGCCTTGCCGGGTTTCCAGGGATTGTCGATGGTGACGAGACGGTAACCGTCGTACTGCGCAACGTGGATAAGACGGGCATACTTGAACGCAATGCTGTCGGTCGGTTCATCGGCCAATGGTGCAGTACGCCCACCGCCACACGACAACAGTGCGGCGGCGGCAATCACCAGGCAGAAAAACTGCTTCATAGTTATCCTTTGTAATAAAAAGGAGCCTCGCTCCTTGTGCTTGGCCGCCAAAACTATGTCAAACTATGCGGCGGTTTGGGCAGGAGCGAGGCGTTCTTGTTTTTTAGCGCAATACTTTGTGGCCGTTGATAATGTAAAGACCCCGAGCCAATTTACCATTTTCTATGTGGCGGCCCTGGAGGTCGTAGACAGCGCCATTCACTCTTGGCTGTTCATTGTTCACTGTTTCGATACCAGTGGTGACATTCTTCTCAGGCAGCACCTCCTCGCCATCGGCACCGAAGTTGTCGAAGCAGAAGTAGGCGGGCGTGTTCATACCCCAGTCGCCGTTGTCGGTGCTGGAAAGTTCGAAGTTCAGTTTGTGGACTTTGCCCAGGACGCTGAGGTCCACGTAGCGCCAGTCGTTGATGATGTAGGCAGTAGCCTCGTCGCGCAGGTCGGCCAGATAGTAGTCCTTCGTGCCTGTCACCTCGTTGTTGGAGTCGTAACCCGTGATGGTGAGTTTGAACCAGTCGCCCTCGCCAAACATTTTGGCGTATGGGTCGCCGCCAGTCAGGGAGTTGTAGGCGTAACTGCTGTTGGTGATGTAGAAACCGGGCACCACGACATCTTCGTCGGAAAGGACGGTCACATAGCAAGGACCATTGAAGGCTGCGGCGTAGGCCACACCGTAGTTGGCAGAACCGTCGTAGCCGCCGCCAACGACGTTGTTCCACTGGTCGTCGAGTGTCTCATACTTCGTCTCTGTGCGGTTTGCATAGCCGAAGAAATACCAGTAGTCCCAGTCGCTCATACAGCCAGAGGCAAACTCATAGCCGCCGCTCACGAATTCGGTGCGCTCGTCGTCCTCTTCGGTGCTGACGCTGATATGGCCTTCCTCGCCAATCTCGATTTCCTCGAAGGTGGCAACCTCAAGCGGCAGGACAACGTTCTTCTCGGGCAGCACCTCCTCGCCCTCGGCACCGAAGTTGTCGAAGCAGAAGTAGGCGGGTGTGTTCATACCCCAGTCACCGTTGTCGGTGCTGGAAAGTTCAAAGTTCAGTTTGTGAACCTTGCCCAGACCGCTGAGGTCCACGTAGCGCCAGTCGTTGATGATGTAGGCAGTGGCAGGGTCACGCAGGTCAGCCAGATAGTAGTCCTTCGTGCCTGTTACCTCGTTGTTGGAGTCATAACCCGTGATAGTGAGTTTGAACCAGTCGCCCTTGCCAAATGTTTTGGCGTATGGGTCGCCGCCGGTCAGGGAGTTGTAGGCATAACTGCTGTTGGTGATGTAGAAACCGGGCACCACGACATCCTCGTCGGAAAGGACGGTTACATAGCAAGGGCCGTTGAAGGCTGCGGCGTAGGCCACGCCGTAGTTGGCAGAACCGTCGTAGCCGCCGCCAACGACATTGTTCCACTGGTCGTCGAGTGTCTCATACTTAGTCTCCATGCGGTTGGCATAGCCGAAGAAATACCAGTAGTCCCAGTCGCTCATACAGCCAGAGGCAAACTCATAGCCACCGCTCACGAACTCGGTACGCTCGTCGTCCTCCTCGGTGCTGACGCTAATGTGGCCGTCGGCAGGAACCTCAAGGTTCTCGAAATCGGCCACAGTTAATGTTTGCTGTGCCATAGCAGGCATAGCGAACAGTGCTGCAAAGTAAAAAATCTTTTTCATACGCTTTTGTTGTTTTTATTTGTGATTATTATTGAAGAAATATTTCTTTCCGTTTTTGACATAAAGACCTGTACGCGGCACGGCTGGGGCTTTGCGTCCCAAGAGGTCGTATGAATGCTCTTCCTGTCGCGAATAAGTTATGACATCGCTAATGCCCTGACAGAACTGGATGGAGGCGTCAAGGTGCAAGTCTTCGGCTCCGAGAATTTCCGTACTCGTCTCGCCAAGCCTTCCACACGTTTGGTTCATAGCGTTATAGCAGCGCACGAAGTCAATATGGGTCAGACTTACGGGGCGCCCCTCAACATCCACCGCCCAACCTATGTCGAGCGAGCAGCCCTCTGCGTCGCTGTTCGGCTGGTTGTCGGCATAGCCGTAGTCATAGGCTGGGAGCAGATAGTTGTTGCCGTTCAGCACGGCATTGTCGGGCAGACGTGCACCCCGGAAGGTGAGCGTACCCTGTGCTGCGAGCCACAGGGGGAAATACTCCTGAATGTGGAAAGTGTTGCGCAGCACGCTGCCCGTCATCCCGTGGTTGTCGCTCCAGGGTATGTCGCCCATCGCATTGTAGGTGTAGGTCAGTTCATAGTTGTGCAAGGTCAGCGGATTGTCATACTCGCTGCCGCGCAGTTCGTACCACTCATCATCGGGCAGGCGGTTGCCGTTGGTGTCCTGTGCCACAAGGACGATGGCCGGTTCAGCATTATTGTCGAAAGCGTTGCCCCAAACAGCGAAGTCACGCTGCCCCTCAACATTTGCCACAGGGTGGTCGAAATGGAAGGTGATATAGCCGCCATACGCGCCCAACGTCACCATCTCACGGGCATCGCCAGCCAGCCGCTTGGTGCATTTCTCGGCCATTGTCTGCGGCGTGTCGTCTGCGGTGGCTTCGGGCAGCGTATTGACGAACTGCCCTGGCGCGGGAACATACTCGTCGACGGCCTGAATGAACGCGGTGTGCTGGCCATTATCAGGCTGGTCGTCATCTTTTGGATTGTCGTTTCCGGAGAAATGGCCGTCCGGCGGCAGGGCAAGGAAATGGCCGGGATTGACATAGACCTTGTGCTTGCCGAGCAACTGGCCTTCAGGCGACCACTGGTAGAGATAACCTGCGCCCTCGAATGAGGTGGCATCGGTGCCATAGATATAACCTGTATAGGGGTTCACATAGATGCCGTATGGCTGGCCCATCTTGGCGAAGTCGTCCTTCAGCGTGCCTGGCAGAGTCTGCGTCAGTCCGCTCTGGCCACTGGTTTCTATCATAGCCTTGGGGTCGATGGTGAGATGGGAGAACTCATAGTCGCCAGTGAGATAAGAGAAACTGGAACCTATAGCGAAGAAGCGTCCGTCACAGGTAGTGCAGTTGTAGGTGGCGGGATAGTCGAAGCGCACATAGCAGTCGGCCTCGCCATTAAGGGCTTTCTCGCAATCGAAAATGAGGCTGGCGGCAGACATCTCATAGTAGTCGCCAGACGAGTTGATGCAGAGGTAGCGGCCACATTGCGACATCTTTCCGAAGAGATTGGGCACGTGCGTGTCGACCGTCTTCTCCACCGTCATCGTTGCTGCATCGAGGATGCTCACCGTGGTCTCGTAATCGTGGTTCTCCTGGGCGGCATAGCCTCCACTATTGGCCACGAAGAGGCGGCCTTTATACAGGGCGATGCCCTCCGGCTCGTAGCCCACCTCGCAGGCGGCCACGGTCTTGAAGGTGCTGAGGTCGATTTTCGCCACATACCCCTTGTCGAAATACTTGTAGCCGCTGGTGGTCAGACACTCGTGGCCGTAACTGGTGACATAGACAAACTTGCCGTCGGAACAGAGTTTGCGGTTGTTGGGAATATCCTCTGTGGCGGCCACGGCTTTTCCCTCCGGCGTGATGAACTGCACGATGTTCGACCAGTTCACGGCGATGGCAATGAGGTTGTCGTTAATCTGGATAATGTCGTTTGGCGTGTCGCCCAGTTTCTTCCCATTCACGTCGCGGAACCATTGGTTGCTCACCACCTGGCCGTCCTCGAAATAGGTGACACGCCCATTGTCGGCCTGCCACATCCCCTCGTTCAGCAGAATCAACTTTTCCTGTGCCGCCAGTCCGACAGCCAGCAGCAACATAAGCGATGCGATTGTTAATCTCATTTTGTTCATAGTCGATATTATTCCTGTATTTGGCCTTTCAGAGTTTGGTTCGTCCAAACTATGAGTTTGCTCCGTCCAAACTCCCAGTTTGGTTCGTCCAAACTTTTGGGTTGGCTCGTCCTGTTTCTATATGCCGATTGTGAGTGTTAGTTTGTAATTGCGGCCCGGCATAGGATAGCGTGGGATGTGCTCATACTGTTCGTCGAGCACGTCATTCACTTCCAAGCACAGGCCTGTGGACACTTTGCCAAACGTCGTGGTGTACGACAGTTTGGCATCAATATTATTATATGGTTCAAGGATGTCCTCAGGGTCGGCGTAACTCCACATCCGCTCACCCACGTGCATATACGATGTGGTGAACTGCAAGTTGCGCCAGCCGAGGATGCCCGTCAGCGTGTACGACAGTTCCGGCGAGTAGCAGATGGGCTTGTCGTAGGTGTCCTCGTCGTCGGGGTCGGTACGGTTCAGGTCGCGCTGCCAGGTCAGCGAACCGAGCAGCGAACAACTCCAAGGCCCTTTGGCATAACGCCCTTTGACAGTAGCGTTCAAGCCTCGGCAGAAGGTGTAGCCGTAGTTCATCATCGTCCACGTGTAGGTACCCTTCAGCGGCAGGCAGACAATGCGGTTCTCAATCTTATTCTGATAAACATCGGCCTGAAAGTCCATTGACCATTGACCGTTGACCGTTGACCGTTGACTTTCCCCGCCATTCTCAATTCGTGAAATACGTGGTCGTGAAGACCAATGGTATTCCAAGCCGAGGTTCCACTGTTTGGTGTATTCCGGCTGCAGGTTGCGGTTGCCCACCTGCGTATAATAGAGGTCGTTGAGCGTGGGCGCACGGAAAATCTTCTTGTACCACGCCCGCAGCGTCACGCCACAGAGCGTATAGGCTACAGAGACGGCGGGCGTCCAGCGGTCCAACGGGTCGGCAGCCCCTACGTGGGTGAAGGTGAAGTCGTGCAAGTGCTGGTGGAGCATAGACGCGGCGGCCTGCACACCATACAGGTTCATCTGGGCGGCCACCACCTCCTTCTGGTCCAGACGGAACACATTCTCAAACCTCTTCAGGTCGGCCCTCAACTTACTGTAGCGCACGTCGTAACTCGTTGAGAGCGACAGCCACTGCCACGGGGTGTACCCATAGCAGAGGGCGCCATAGCCGTCCTCCTGACGATAGTGGTTGTCCACGCGGGCGGTGTTCTGGTTCTCAGGGTAGTCAGTGCAGTAGCGCAGATACTCGTTGGTGTATTTCGCATTGACCTTGATGCGATGCCGCTCCAGGAACTGTTGCTGGTACGAGGCCTGCACAAAGAAATCACGGTCCCACTCGCGGCCCACATTCACATACTTGTCGCTCAGACGGCGCACAATACCGCCCGGACAGCCACGCTCAGAGTCATAATAATAAAGATGTGTAGAGAAGCCGCCCTTGAACAGCGCTCCCTCGATGCGCCCGTAGCGGATGTCGCTGTTGGCGCGACGGCCCACGGTGTCCTCGTATTCCGAGTGGTAGCGGAAGGGATAGTCGCCGCGAGAATCGGTCCACTCGCCGTCGACGAAGCCCTGCCAGCCTTTCCACGAAAACTGACCATTGACCTTGGCTGTGTAGGTGCTGAACGACGCACGCCTCAACTGCACCGACAGCGAATCCTTCGTAGGCCGGCGGGTGCGGAGATAAACAGTAGCCCCAGAGGCATACTCCGAAGCCGACTGGCAGTTGTCCAACTTATTGGCGTTGTAGAGCGTCACGCTCTCCATCGACGAGAGCGAGAACTTGCCCAAGTCCACCGTACCGTTCTGCGCATTGGTGATACGAATGCCATCAACATAAATGCCCACATGCTGCGCACCCATCGACCGCACATTGATGGTCTTCAGGCCGCCCAGACCGCCATAGTCCTTGATTTGCACACCAGAGAAATACTTCAGCGCATCGGCTACCGACGTGGTACTCAGAGCCTGAAGGTCGGCACCGCCCAAAGTCTGGGCAGTGGCCAGCGGACGCTTGCCATAGACCTCCACCTCACCGATATGGTGCAACGAGTCCTCCTGGGCTGCTTGCTCATCTTGGGCATACAGCCAAACGGAAGAAATCAGACAGAACGCCAAAAACAATAGTCGTTGCATCAGCCAATCTTGTATACTCACAATATGTTTCTTGTGCCCGCCGTCACCATACATCGTGGAGCGGTGGCATACTTTCCACTGAAGGCTGGTCTTCAGACTTTCCTCCACCCCCAAGCGCCTTCTCGAAAATACTCAATGGCGTTTGTGCTCAGGAGCCATAACGGAGTTCACTGCTGCGGGACAGTCGGAGATTCTCACTCACATTCCCAATTAATCGCGGTCAAGCGAACCTTCACGGTCAATTTATTGCTAAATAGTGTTGCAAAGGTATATACAATAAACGACAAACAATTCATAATTAACAATTCATCGCTCATAATTAACAATTGAAAGCGAACAATTAACAATTAATGGTTTGGGAATTGTATAGTTTATAAAAAAAAGTTGTAACTTTGCAGCCAGATTAAGAATCAAGAAGACGATGAAGACATTATATCCGTTTCTGTTCGAGCCGAACCTTCATACTGTTGTGTGGGGCGGCACCCGCCTGCGGCCCTACAAGGGTCTGGCGGCTTCAGACGAGCCGGTTGGTGAGAGTTGGGAGGTGAGTGCCGTGCCAACCAGCATCAGCATCATTAGCAATGGACCCTGGAAGGGCAGAGACTTGAATTCGATTATCGACGAGCAGCCAGAGGCCATCTTGGGTAAGGCTGTCAACGAGAAATACAAAGGCAAACTGCCACTCTTGGTGAAATTCATCGATGCCCGTCACGACTTGAGCATCCAGGTGCATCCCAACGACGAAATGGCCATGCGGGAGCACGGCAAGATGGGCAAGAGCGAGATGTGGTACATCATCAAGGCCGATGAGGGCAGCCATCTGTATGCGGGATTCAAAGACCGGATAACACCCTACGAATATCAGCACCGCGTAGCCAATGGAACCATTACCGACGTGTTGGCCGACCATCCCGTGAAAGCCGGCGACGTGTTCTATCTGCCGGCGGGGCGTGTGCATGCCATCTGTGGCGGCATCCTGCTCGCAGAAGTGCAGCAGTCGAGCGATGTCACCTACCGCATCTATGACTACAAACGCCTCGGCATAGACGGCAAACCACGTGAATTGCATACTGAGCTGGCAGCAAAGGCACTTGACTATCATGTGGAGAAAAACTACCGCACGGCGTATGCAGACACCTCCGACCGTGCCATACAAATCATCGATTCGCCCTATTTCGATGTGCGCGTGATGGAAATATCAGCTCCTTTCCACCGCAATCTCTTGAAATACGACAGCTTCATCATCTCAATGTGCATCGAGGGCGACTGCCTGCTCCACATCAGGAGCACAGGCGAAGACATCACCCTGAAGGAAGGACACAGCACGCTGGTGCCCGCTGCTATAGCGGATTACGACGTGGTTCCACTGTATGGAAAGACGCGCATCCTCGATGCCTTCATCGACAATATGGACAGGAGCCTCGCAGGCAAAGTAACCCGCTTCCTGCACATTACCGCACAATAACTCTGAAATAACCGAAACGATGATACACCTTACCACAATCATGTCCAGACTGGCCACCGCAGCTGTCTCCCTTTTGCTGGCGTTCACTACAGCCGAGGCCCAGAGGCCACAGTATGGCAAGCTGTCGCCAATGTTGCGCAAGATGCTGAGGGAGACTGATAGCGGTCGCAGCGTATGCGCTTTTGTGAAGACTACCGGCGACGGCAGAGACGTGCTCAACGAGAAAGGCTGCCAGGTGCTGGCACAGGTGGGCGACATTTGTATTGCTAACATTCCAGAAAACAGAATTGCCGCCCTGTCAGTAGACAGACGAGTCCTGCGCATCGAGGCAAGCCACTCGCTCAGGAACAAACGGGTGCAGACCGACTCGCTGGCCCGCTACCTGAACGCGCTGCCCGTCTACGAGGGCCAGGGCCTGCCGCAGGCTTTCACAGGGCGCGGCGTCGTGGTGGGCGTGATGGACATCGGCTTCGACCTGACCCACCCCAACTTCTATAGCCGCGACACCACCGACTATCGCATCCGCCGCTTCTGGGACATGCTTTCTGCCGACACCGTGGGGAGCAGTCTGCCCGTTGGCCGCGACTATGCCGGACGCGACGAACTGCTGGCCCTGGGCCACGCCCGCGACGGACTGGTGGAGACGCACGGCACACACACGCTGGGCATCGCCGCTGGCAGCGGCTACGATTCACCTTACCAGGGCCTGGCCCCAGAGAGCGATATCTGCATCGTGGCCAACGCCGTGACCGAGGACACTGTGTTCATCGACCCCGCCGACTATTACAAATACACCTTTGCCCTCGACGCCCTGGGCTTCAAGTACATCTTCGACTATGCCGAGAGCGTGGGCAAGCCTTGCGTCATCAATTTCAGCGAGGGCAGCCAGCAGGACTTCTGGGGCTACGACGTGCTCTACTACGAAATGCTCTCCCGACTGGTGGGGCCTGGCCGCATACTGGTGTCGTCGGCAGGCAACTATGGCAACGAGAAGTACTGGTTCCGCAAGTGCGCGGGCACATTGCGGTTAGGCACTTTCTTCCGCACCTCCCAGCCCGAAGGGATGCTCACCCTGAAGTCGGCCAGCCACTTCGACCTGCGCCTCGTAGGCTATGCCAACGACAAGACTGACACGCTTGTGGTGAACACCGCCGACGTGGTGGCGCAGCCCGACTCTGTGCTGGATACCACCTTCTATGTCCTGGGCGACTCCATTGCCATCAAACTGGAGGCCTACCCCTCGTGCTACGACGCCACAGAGACGTGCTATGACCTGACCCTGCGAGGCACAAAGACCGTTGGCTCCAAGCCCAGGCTGTCGATAGAAGTCGTGGGGCTGGAGGCCGACATCGAGGTGTACCGCGTCAGCGGCACAATGGAAACTAATTCGCTCAATCCCGCACTCATCGCCGCCGAGCGTAGCCACAGCGTGCTCTCGCCGGCCACGGCTCCCTGCGTCATCTGTGTGGGCGCCACGTACTACCGTCCCGGCATCACCAACTATCTGGGCGAATGGAAGGAGGCGGGCATAGGCGACTACGGCGAGTGGGGGGCCTATTCGTCGGTGGGCCCCACCTTCGACGGTCGCATCAAGCCCGACGTAATGGCCCCGGGCAGCAACATCATCTCGTCGTACAGCAGTTATTATCTGGAGAACAATCCCACGGCCAACGACATCAAATGGGACGTGGCGCACTTCACCTTCAACGACCGCACCTACGCCTGGAACAGCAACTCCGGCACGTCGATGTCGTCGCCGGCAGTAGCCGGAGCCATCGCCCTTTGGCTGCAGGCCAAGCCCGACCTGACGATGGAGGATGCAATGGACGTCTTCGCCCACACCTGCCGTCACTACGACGAGTCGCTCACCTACCCCAACAACCGTTATGGCTACGGCGAGATTGACGTCTACGGCGGACTGCTCTACCTGCTGGGAGCCGACAAGATAGAGGGCGTGACCACCCGCCACACCAAGGCCCGCATCACCTATGCTGACGGCAGGCTGACCATCCAACACCCATCCCTCCCCTCATCACCCTCTCACCTCCGCCTCTTCTCCCTGAAGGGCCAACAACTGATGGCCACAGAACTGCCCGCAGGACAGGAACGCCATACGCTTCAACTGCCCTCTCTGCCCCCAGGCATCTATGTGGTGCAGGTCGATGACGGCTCGACGCTACTTCGGATCAATTAACACTCATCTATGCCAGGACTAAAGTCACTCAACACCCAATATATAACACTCATCTGTGTAGCGTTGCTGTTCGCCTCCTGCTCCACCACAAAGCACATCCCAGAAGGCGACCAACTCTTTGTGGGCCTGACCAAGATAGCCTACGAGGGCAATGACAAGAGCGACCACTTCACCGACACGCAGGTCGAGGTAGAGGCCGCTCTGGCTACGGCACCCAATGGCGCTCTCTTCGGCAGCAGTTACTACCGCACGCCTTTCCCCTACGCCCTGTGGATATGGAACTGGGCCAACCCCACCGACGGCGATGTCGGCAAGGTGCGCCAATGGTTTGGCAAGACTTTCGGCAAACCGCCCGTGCTGATGAGCCAGGTGAACCCGTCGCTCCGGGCTTCGGTGGCGCAGTCGGTGTTGCGCAAGAACGGCTATCTGCACGGCAGGGTGACCTACGAGGAGGTGCCCCAGAAGAACCCCAAGAAGATGAAGATTGGCTACACGGTGAAGATGGACACCCTCTTCACCGTCGATACGATGAGTTACGAGCGTTTTCCCAAGAAGATGCGACTGCTCATCGACTCCACAAGCGCAGAGGCCAGAATCAAGGCCGGCGAACCCTTTGCCGTAGCCGGACTGGACGGCGAGCGCACACGCCTCTCCCAACTCTTCAGGAACAGTGGCTACTATTACTACCAGTCAGGCTACGCCTCTTATCTGGCCGACACCTTCGACGTGCGCAATAGGGCACGCCTGCGCCTGCAACTGGCCGATTCGCTTCCCAAGGAAGCGCTCCGCCCCTGGTACATCGGCAAGGTGACGATGCAACTGCGCCGCTCGTTCCGCGAACAAATGACCGACAGCGTGGGCCGCCGCTTCCTGAAAATACTCTACAACGGCAAGCACTCGCCTATGCGCCCTGGCGTGATTCTCCGCAATATGAAGTTGCGCCCGCGCCAACTCTTCAGCCAGGACGACTATCAGGAGTCGATGCAGAAAATCAATGCCACCGGCGTCTTCTCGTCGGTTGATTTTCGCTTCACGCCAAGAGACAACGACACGCTGGACCTGACACTCAACTGCACTTTCGACAAGCCCTATGACTTCTACGTGGAGACCAACTTCATCAGCCGAACCATCGGCCGGATGGGACCGGAGGTAAAGGTGGGTCTGACGCGCCGCAATGCCTTCAGAGGCGGCGAAAAACTCGACGTGAACCTGCACGGCGCCTACGAGTGGCAGACCAGCGGACAGACCAGTGGTATGAACTCCTACCAATATGGTATCGACGCCTCGGTGGAGTTCCCCCGCATCATCCTGCCCTGGCGCCTGGTAGAAAAGCCGCGCAGAAGGCGGCCAGGCCAGGCCCCGCGCCGCTTCTATGCCACACCCTGGACAATAGCAAAGGTGTCGAGCGATGTCGTTCAGCGCCCCAGTTACTACAAGATGCACATTGTCACAGGCGAGTGGCTTTACCGCTGGCAGCCCTCGCCGTCGAGCCGGCACGAACTGTCGCCCCTCACGGTGAAGTACCAGTTTATGAACAGCCACACCGACCTGCTCGACTCGCTGATATGGCGCACACCCTATCTGATGACTACAATGAGCGACTATTTTGTGCCCAAGATGCGCTATACCTACACCTACGCCAGCCCCACAAACCTGCGAAACCCCATACGCTGGGAGACAACTGTCTCGGAATCGGGCAACGCGGTGGCACTCTACGACGTACTGATACAGGGAAGAAAATGGAACGAAGAGGGGAAGACGCTCTTCAAAAACCCCTATTCGCAGTTTGTCGGACTGGAGACCGACCTTACCAAGACGTGGACGCTCGACCAGCAGTCGCAACTGGTGGGCCACGTGAACGCAGGCATCATCTACACCTACGGCAACAGCTCCAGCCTGCCCTTCAGCGAAACCTTCTACGTGGGCGGAGCCAACAGCATACGCGCTTTCGCCGTGAGAAGCATCGGACCAGGTTCGTTCAACCCGACGTCACTGGACAAACACTTTGCCTATATGACGCAGAACGGCAACGCCAAACTGGTGCTCAACCTGGAGTACCGCCGTCAACTTTTCGGCAGCCTCTACGGCGCAATCTTCCTCGACGCAGGCAATGTGTGGAACTCTGACGACTGGATTGACGACCCAGACAACGACGGTACACGTCGTTTCAGGCTTCACAAGATTTTCTCGGAAATGGCAACAGGAACGGGTCTCGGCTTGCGCTACGACCTGGACTTCCTGGTATTGCGCATAGACTGGGGCTTCGGCTTCCATCTGCCTTACGACACAGGCAAAGGCGGCTATTTCAACATCCCCCGATTCAAGGATATGCACGCCCTCCACTTAGCCATCGGCTATCCGTTCTGACTTTCCTTGTTTTGCATCGGACTACAGCGGACTTCCTTTGTCTGCATCGGACTACATCGGACTTCTAATTCTGGCATCGAACTACAACGGACTTCTTTTAAATGGCATTGTATTAAAAAGTCCGTTGTAGTCCGCTGCAGACAGAGAAAGTCCGCTGTAGTCCGATGCAGACAAAGAAAGTCCGCTGTAGTCCGATGCAAACAGAGAAGATCCGATGCAAATATTACTGGAAGTCGTAAACCACCTGCATAAGTTGCTTACCCAACTGGTCGGCCTCCTCCATCGTCTGCGCCTCGCTGTAGACACGGATGATAGGCTCGGTATTCGACTTGCGCAGATGCACCCACTTTGTGGGGAAGTCAATCTTCACGCCATCAATGTCGTTCACCTGTGCCTCGGCATCCTTGGCAAACATCTCCTTCACCTTCACGAGGATGGCATCGACGTCGGTCTCCGGTGTCAGGTCGATGCGGTTCTTGGCTATCTGATAATCGGGGAAAGTCTTGCGCAGTTCGCTCACGGTGCATCCTTTTTGGGCCAGCGACGAGAGGAACAAGGCGATGCCGACAAGGGCGTCGCGGCCATAATGGCTCTCAGGATAGATGACGCCGCCATTGCCTTCGCCGCCGATGACGGCTCCCACCTCTTTCATCTTAGTGGTCACGTTCACCTCGCCCACGGCAGCAGCGGTGTACTTGCCGCCATGCTTCTCGGTGACATCACGCAAGGCCCTTGTCGAACTGAGGTTGCTTACGGTATTGCCCTTGTCATGAGCCAGCACGTAATCGGCCACACTGACGAGCGTGTACTCTTCGCCGTACATCTTGCCGTCTTCGCAAATGAAGGCCAGACGGTCCACGTCGGGGTCTACGACGATACCGAGGTCGAAGCCACCCTGGCGCATTTTGTCCATGATGCCGCCCAAATTCTTCTCCAGCGGCTCAGGATTGTGGGCAAACTGCCCGGTGCACTCGCCGTTGAGTATTTCATAACTGACGCCCAAAGCGTCGAACAACCGTGGCAGAATGATGCCGCCCACACTGTTGATAGTATCGGCACAGACGCGGAACTTACGTTTGCGGATGGCCTCCACGTCAGCCAGGCGCAGGTCGAGTACCGACTGCACGTGACGCTGGTTCATCGTGTCGTCTTTCACCACGTGGCCCAATTTTTCCACAGGGGCATAGTCGAAATCCTCAGCCTCGGCAATGCGTAATACCTCGGCGCCGTCGGCAGCAGTGAGGAACTCGCCCTCGCGGTTGAGAAGTTTCAGGGCATTCCATTGCGTGGGGTTGTGCGAAGCGGTGATGATGATGCCGCCGTCGGCCTCATGCCAGCGCACAGCCAGTTCGGTCGTCGGGGTTGTGGCGAGGCCAATGTCGATGACCTCGTAGCCCATACCCACGAGAGTGCCGCACACCACGTCGCGCACCATCGGGCCGGAAATGCGGCCGTCGCGGCCAACCACGATTCGCTTGCCGCCAATGAAGGTGGCGTATGCCGTTGTAAACTTGACAATGTCCAGGGGATTGAGCGTGTCGCCCGTGTGTCCGCCGATGGTTCCGCGGATGCCTGAAATGGATTTGATAAGTGTCATAAGTCTATTTGTCGTTGAAAAGTTATCTCATAATAGTAAGGGTAGACATAGCTGCTGGCCATCGTGTGCCCCTGTGTGTGGGGCACGATGAGGCGCACTTTGGCTATCTCGTCATCCTCGGTGCGGGGCCGCCCCACGTTGATATAGGGGAAAGGAACCAGCAGCCCCGCAGGAACCGATGTCATCGCGGTGGAGCCGGAACCATAGGTAGAGCACCATTGACCCTGAGTGAATGATGCCGTGTAGGTGTTGCCATTGCGGCTCACGCTCATATAGTCTGGGTCGTAGGGCGAATAATCGTTGTAGACGTTTAAGGTGTCCATAAGGCAGAACTCCACAAAGCGCACCAGAAGGGTGGTGCTCTCGCCGTCCTGAATAGGCGTGCCGCAGCCCTTGCGCACTATCTGCATATAGACACCGCTGTTGTTCATATAGACAAACTCGTTCTTCTCCTCGTCTGTCACGTCGCCATACTTATGGAAATCGTTTTCGGAAATGACAGTAATGCCCTCTTTCGAAATAAAATCATTGATGGCATTGCGCTCTTTCTCTTTTTTGTCGCCGTAGGTCTCGTAGTCGTTGCAGGCGGTGAAAAGCGCAAGCACGCCGGCCAGAATCAGCAACAGGTTGAAAGTCTTTCTCATCTTGATTAACTGTTTAGAGGGTGCAAAGGTACGAAAAAGGTTCATAACTCCGCACTTTTTAAATCATATTTAACCATTCTGGGAGATTCTGGCCTCAAAACCTGCTGTCGCGGTATTGTTTTGCTGTTATGCCAGTAGTGCGCTTGAAATAGCGGTAGAAGGATGTGGGTTCGGTGAAGCCAAGCATATAGGCCGTCTCCTGGAGTGTCTGTGTGGGGCGTGCCTCGATGAGGTGCTTGGCCTGTGTTGTCACGTATTGCTCAATCCATTTGACAGGCGAGAGGCCGTTGGTGGCTGTGCGAATGACTTTGCTGAGATACTTAGGGGTGAGGTTCAGCAAATCGGCATAGTATTTGACCTCCCGCGACTCCCGATAGTGCTTCACCACCAGGTCGCAGAAGCGGTTGAAGATGTCCGCATGGCGGTTCTCTGCCCATTGCCGGTCCTGGTCGCGGCGGTAGTAATTGAGAAACTCATAGCCCACGGCGAGTTGCGCCAACAGGGTCTGATAGCGATGGGGCAGTTCCTTCTCGGTGTGGTTGGCGATGACGACAAGTTGGTCCACGATGTTGAGCAGGTGTGCGGCCTGCCCGTCGGTCAGCGAACAAATGGGGGCATAGTTGAATTTCTCGTGGTCGTGGCTGAAGATGTGGAAGCGGAGGTCGTCGAGCATCTTCGGCGAGATGAACAGCAGGGCGTAGGTGAAGTCGTCGGTACAATCCATCGGATGCATAATATGGCCAGGGAGGATGATGGTCAGGTCGTTTTTTTGATGGGTAATGACCCGCATGTCGTACATGGCGCGTGCGCTGCCACTCAGAATGAGTGTCAAGATGGTGTGTGGGAACACGAAATCTTCGTTGAAGTTGAATAAGTGTTGCATCTTGCGAACAATCAGAATGTCTGATTGCTCAATGGACTGGAGCAGCGGTTCGTTAGAGGTCGGCATTAATATAGAATTCTTGTGTTAGTGTTGCAGTGAATCTTGCAGGGCAGACACGGGAACTACCCCATTGTGGCGGTTCAGAAGTGCAATTTGTCTGCAAATATACTACTTTTTAGTGATTGCGCAAGTAAAAGGCGACTTTTTGCCATAAAATACACCTAAATTGTTAGTGTGTGGATGTGCAAAACACAGTACTTTTGTGCCTAAAAATATTATTAACAACTAAACTAATCATTTATGAAAAAGAAATTACTCTTTTCTATGTTGCTCCTGTTTGTGGGGGTAAGTATGCAGGCTCAGTCTGTCGCTGCCGAACAGATGGACGAGCGGTTCAACGACAACAAACTGCCCTACGGCTGGTTCACAGAAGGCTGGTCAGTTGACAGTACAGGTGTGATTAAGACCGAGTCATCCTCTTCTGGCTTCGACCTTGAAGCAATGATGAACAGCGAGGGAGGCTTCGACCCAAGTTCGCTCATGGAATCTTTTATGGGTGGCGGCGGCGAAGACAACTATCTGCTTACGCCTCCCCTGGTCGTCAACGAGGGCGAGACGCTGATAATCTTCGCGAAGAAAGGCAAGTCCGACGACTCTGGCATGAGTTTCAGTTTCGGCTCCAGCGACTCCACTTTTGTCGTGGAGCGCTCGGTGTACAGCCGTAACCAGTGGGTGCGTGTGGCCGACTTCACCACCGAACTCGACACCATCTATAAGACGTTTACCATTGCCAACACGCCTGCCGGTGAATACCGTTTCCGCTTCAAGGCTGCTGGCACCGTGCTGATTGACAGCGTGGCCGGATTGCACATCGATAACGAGGCCCCCGACATCTACATCATTGAGAACGATGCCCGAGCCAATCATATCGACTTCAGCCTCTGCGAGGAGGACAGCACCCGCACGCTCACCATTATCAATACGGCCACAGGCACGCTGAAGGTGGACATCACTTCCGACGACGCAGCCCTGTTCTCCGTGAGTCCAGGCCAATTGGAGGTGGCTGCTGCCGACTCGCTCGACGTCGCCATCACTTTCAACGTCGCTGCTGGTCAGCCTGGCAAGAACGAGGCGCAAATCACGTTCAGCCCTGTCGACGAGCGCGTATGGGGCAAGACATTGTATGCTACAGGTGTTATCACCCAGCCCGACGTATGGATGGAGGACTTCAACGCCAACGCCCAGCCTAAGGGCTTCTTCACCGAGGGATGGGAGTTCCGCGATAGCGTGGCAACTACTAGTGCCGACGACGGCATGGGCGCTATGTTCGGCGGCGGTTCGTCGTCGTTCCTGATGACCCCGCCCCTCAAGGTTGAGAGCATCAACGAGGTGCTGCTCTTCTCTGCCAAGAGTGGCAGCGGCGGTGGAGGTTTTGACATGGGCGCCATGTTCGGCGGTGGCGGTTCGTCTGTCGTCGTTGAGAAGTCGGTCTATGGCAGCAACAAGTGGGAGAAAGTGAAGGAGTTCACCGAACCCCTCGACTCTGCTTACAGAGTGCTCTGGGTGGGATATATCGAACCCGGCGAGTATCGCTTCCGCATCAGCGCATCCGACAGCATCGTCGTTGACAGCATCGCCGGATTCCACCTCGACGAGAACGCCCCCGACATCTACGTGCTCCACAACAACACCGCTGCCCGGGCTATCAACTACGGTATGCAGCAGGCCAACAGCACCCAGACGCTTGCCGTGGTCAATACGGGTACGGGAAGTTTGCAGGGCGCCATTGTCTCTACCGACGAGACCACCTTCGCCCTCAGTGCCAATGAGTTTGCCGTCAATGCCAGCGACACCGCCTACATCAACGTCACCTATCTCTTCGACGAGCAGTCGTTGGGCACACACCAGGGAGCCGTCACCTTCGTACCGACGACCTCTGCCCTCAATCCCCTCATTTACCCGCTCACGGCCTATAGCACCTATGCTGACGCCTGGACGGAGGACTTCGAGCCGGAATTCCTGCGAGAAGACGAGACACAGCCCATAGACCTGCCCGCTGGCTGGGAGACCACCGGCTGGGAGGTCAAACAGCCCAGTAGCGGCGGTGGCCTGATGGATATGTTTAGCGGTATGATGGGAGGCGGCGACGCTGCTCCCAAGACGTGGATGGTCACCACAAGTTCTGATGCCTACGAACTCATCACCCCGCGTCTGCAGGCCAAGAAGGGCGACGTGCTGCGCTTCGAGGCCGAGTTGGGCGGTGGCGGTTTGATGGCCATGATGGGTATGTTCATGGGCGGCGGCGCCAGCGGCCAACTCAACGTGTTCTATAAGGTCGATGCCAGCGGTTCTGTTGCTCCCGACGACGACAACTGGATCTACTACGACACCTTTATACAGAGCGGCTACGTCTATTTCGTGGCTCCCTACTCAGGCGTCTATCAGTTGCGCTTCACCTCGCCGAGTGCTTCGCTCGACAACTTCTACGGCTTCCGCAAGCCCATCCAGTCGGTAGTTCTCTCCGATGGAAACGACGACAGCAATGCCGACGTGTTCGAGAAGTACGACGGCCAGACCGTCAACGTCAGTTATGACCGCACCCTCTCTGCCTCCCAGCAGAGCGACGGCACATGGGCTCCACGCGCCTTTATCGTCAGCCTGCCCTACGACTACGACTTTACTGACTATTACGAGGCCGACCTGGCCAAAATCTTCCGCCTGGCTTTCAAGGAGGAATACTACAAGCAGTTCATCTTCCTGCCGGACGGCAGCGACAATCCCAACCTTATGCAAGCCGGCAGGGCGTATCTCGTTATGGTCCTCAAGGGACAGATCAATCTGAGCGCCGCCGGCGTCACGCTGAAAAGTACCATTGTTGACGACGACCAGAACGTGGTGAACAGTTTCGAGGACTGGTACTTTGAAGACAAGTACACGCCCGAAGGAAAATGGCTGGCCAACTTCCGCAGCATTTCCGACCTGGAGGCCGACGAGATGAACATCTACGGTTTGCGAGACGACGGCACCTGGGCACGCTTCCGTTCGGAGGATGGCGTGGAGCAGCACTCTCTGGCTGCCTTCCGAGGCTATTTCAAGGCCGATCCTCTCAACATCGCCCCCGTTGAATCACGCAAGGGCGCCGCTGCCCTTCCCGGAACCTATAAGACCATGTTCCAGGTGAGCGACCAGCAGGGCACCAGCACAGGCGAGAACGTGAACTACGATAATCTGGACTACGAGGGCAACATCCCCTACATCGATGGCGCCACTACCGATATCCAGCCCACCATCGTCGCCATCGAAGACGACGGCACTTGCCGCTACTTCGACCTGCAGGGCAGACAGATCACTACTCCGGCTGCCAAGGGAGTCTTTATTGAGAATGGAAAAAAGTTTATCAAATAATACAGCTTACTAAAAGAACATAATCCCCTTTCCTATCACCCCGGCAGCCCTTTTGCACAAAAGGCGGGCTGTCGGGGTGATAAGTCTTATATGATTAAACCCAAATAGGCCATTAGGGTAGTCTAAAAGTTTGGACGAACCAAAGTCATAGTTTGGACGAACCAAAGTCATAGTTTGGACGGAGCAAACTGGTAGTTTGGACGAACCAAACTATAGGACTTGATTTTACCTGCATCAACAACACCGGCCACGAGGAGAACCTCGCTTTACACAACATCAAATGGCGCATCATTACCTTTTTCGCCCTCAGGCTGTGAAAAAGATAAGATTATCAATCCGACTGTTTCGTTGCATCACAGTTGCAGATTTTACCGCACGGATGGAAAAAATACAGGATTTGGAAAAAAAATCGCCGCGAAATGAGGAATCTCGGAAAAAAGCTGTAACTTTGCCCTCGAAAATACAAACCATATGAGCGGATCCTAATTTCTGTAAAAAAGTTCATTGTCGTTGGGATGATAACAATGCTTCAATATTGGCTCAAGTATTGCAAGTGGATGGTAAGCCTTTGCCTCCTGTGGTTGCCGCTGACAGCGACAGCCCAGGAGAATACTTCTGACATAGAGCAGCTGAGGAAAGATATGTACCGTTTGTTTAACAAGCGCGATTCCCTTCAGCAATTCATACAGGTCACCAATAAGTTGATAGAGCTCTCAAAGCAAACCAATAATGAGGACCTGCTCTATAGGGCATGGGCAAACCAGGCCACCATACTCTCGTATAATGGTAAACGTGACCAGGCTCTTGAAACTGTCAAGGAGATGTCGGAATTTGCCCGTAAGAACGACAGCAAATACGGTCTTTTACTATCAACACAGACCAATGCTCAGTTATTTAGCAGCCTTCAGATGGAGAATGAGGCCGAGGAGCTGTTCCTTCGATGCATCAGTTATAAAGAACAGTTTCTGCCCAATCACAACATTGCCCCCGCTTACCTCCAACTGGCAAAAATCTATTACAACAGGAAAAAGAAGGATAAAGTGCTTGAGATGGCAGAAAAGACGCTCCAACAGCCCGGTCTCCTTCCGGAACAGCGTGTACAAGCCTTGGGCTATAAGTGTATGGCAGCCACCATTGGCGGGGGTGACAAGGAGGAGTTCAATCGCTATTATGCAGACCTTCAAAGGGCAATACAGGAGACAGGAGCGTCCATGAACCTGAGCAGGAGAGTGGATGTCTATCATGCCGATCTCAACGGCGACTACGAGAAAATGCTGGAGCTGGCTCAGAGTATGAGCAGTCCGCTGGACCGGTTGTTTTTGACTTCAGAGGCTTACAGAAGGCTGGGGCGATGGGAAGAGGCTTGCAACTTAGTGTTGAAATTCAAGAGGTATAGCGACTCTATCAATTCTGTAGAGGTGCGCAATATTGCGCTGAACCACTCACTGGCCCTAGATGCTGCACGGGCGGAGAACGAGGCTAAGGACCTGAAGCTGAAGAACCAACAGCTGGAATTGGAGCATATCACCGACGAACTGGAGCAGCGACGTTTAGAGGAAGAGGCCCTGAACCTCTCGTTGGACAAACAAAGCATAGAACTCCGCAATCGTGAGATAGAATTAGAAAATGCTGTCGTTCAGCGGGAAAACGACAGTCTTGACCGCTACAACAAAGACTTGCAGCTCAGCGAGTGGGCCTCAAAGATGGAAGCCCAGAAACAAACAGAGCACGCACACCACGTGTTTATGACCATGCTGGCCATTATCGCCGCCCTGGTCATTGCCTCGCTGGCCTTTATCTTGCATCGCCGCAACAAGCACTCGAAAGAAATCGAAACGGCCTACGGCAAACTAGAGGATGCCTACAACCGGCTGGAACAGACCACTGCCGCCAAGGAACGCATAGAAAGCGAACTACGCATCGCACGTGAGATACAGATGGGAATGGTGCCACATGTGTTCGACGCCTTCCCAAAGGAACTGGGCATTGATCTCTTTGCCTCCATGACACCCGCAAAGGAGGTGGGCGGCGACCTCTACGACTTCTTCCTGAAGGACAAGAAACTATACGTTTGTGTGGGCGATGTCGCTGGCAAAGGCGTGCCGGCTTCCATGACGATGGCCGTGGCCGTCAATCTCTTCCGTAGTGTGGCCAAGGAGGGGGTTACGCCTGTTCACATCGTCTCACGTATCAACAGTACGCTCTCTTCCGATAATGAGAGCAGCATTTTCGTAACAATGTTCATAGCCGAAATAGATCTTGAAACAGGTCGTATGGACTTCTGTAATGCCGGACATAACCCGCCTCTCATCGTCAACAACCAGCTGAAGCCAGGAGATGCCAGCCGTGCGCGCTACATCAATATGGAGCCCAATGCCCCCGTCGGCCTCTGGCCTGAGTTGGACTATGTAGGCGAGAGCATCGACAACATCAAGGGCCATACGCTGCTCATCTATACCGATGGTCTGACAGAGGCAGAAAATGAAGAGCAGCAGCAGCATGGAGAAGAACGTCTGCTCCATTTGATGGGCAAAGACCAGTTTGTCCGTGCAGAGTCTACCGTCAATATGATACTCAGCGATGTCGCTTCCCATGTGGGTAACGCTGACCAGAGTGACGACTTGACTATTCTTTGCCTCAAAATACAATGAGCATCAGAAGTACGAATATTTCTGAAAATGGTAAAGAAAAAGGCGGAAATATTTGTGGATTTTGGGAAAAACTCATACTTTTGCAAGAAAATAAGTGTTATCCCTATGAGGACGATATACTATCCAGACTGTGCGCAATTGGAGGACGGCTACGCGGCTACCGTCGGTTTTTTTGACGGCGTGCACCGGGGGCACTGCTATCTTGTCAACCGACTGAAAGATGAGGCGGCAAAGCGCGGACTCCGCACAATGGTGGTCACCTTCGACTGCCACCCTCGGCAGGTTGTTCAGTCGTCGTGGCAGCCGCGTCTGCTATCCACACTTGACGAGAAGTGCGGACGGTTCTCTCAGACGGGCATCGACACGCTGGTGGTGCTCAGGTTCGATGAAGCGATGGCCAAGCTGTCGGCCCGCGAGTTTATGGGTCGGATTCTGATGGAGCGTCTGGGGGTGAAGATGTTGCTCACGGGCTACGACAACCGTTTCGGCCACAATCGTGAGGAGGACTTTGCCGACTATGTGCATTATGGCAAGGCGATGGGTATGGAGGTGGTGGGGTGCGACCCTTTTAGCGACGACAGCATCCGCATTAGCAGTTCTTGTATCCGTCGCCTCCTGGATGAGGGAAAAGTGGAAGAGGCCAACCGCTGTCTGGGCTATCCCTACACTATCAGCGGGCGCGTGGGCCACGGCGAGCAGATTGGCCGCACGATGGGTTTCCCAACGGCTAATCTGGTGCCTGACGACGAGCAGAAACTTATCCCGCGTGAGGGGGCTTACGCCGTGATGGTCAGCATTGGTCAGGGATTACCCTCCAACGGCAATCTTCTGCACGGAATGACCAACATTGGCACGCGGCCCACTTTCGACGGCAGCAGACAGACGCTGGAGACCAATATATTTGATACCACGGGCGACTTCTACGACCAGCCCATCAGTATCCGACTGATGGCGCGGCTGCGCGACGAGCGCTCTTTCGCCTCGGCTGAAGAACTGGCCCGACAACTGGAGAAAGACAAACAAGATTCCATAAAAATCCTGAAACGACTAACCGAGAAATGAAGAAAAACTTATATGCTTTCTGGGCGGTGGCCTACGTGTTGATATTTCTGGCCATACAGTTGATAGTACAAACGATGGTGATGGTCATCCAGACCATTAAGGAGGGAGGCCTGGTGGAACAGCTTAGTGCTGTTGGCAACATCATTACGATGGTGACCTTCTCGCTCATCACCATCATCCTGTTTACGCTGCTAAAGTGGGCACCCGTGTCGCGCCACTATCTGATGTCGCGTCCCTGGGTCGTGCTTTTTTGGAGTTTTGTGGCTTCGATGGGAGCCATTATCCCTTCAATGTGGCTTCAGGAGATGATGCCGGAGTGGCCGGAGGCGGTGCAACAGTATATTGACCAGGCCGAGGCGATGGCCACCCAGCTGATGAGCACCACGGGTGGCTATGCCGTGGTGGGGCTGTTGGCCCCTGTGGCCGAGGAGCTGGTGTTTCGTGGGGCGGCCCTGCGCTCGCTGCTGCTCTGGAAGCCGGAGCGCCCGTGGCTGATGATATTCTTTTCGGCAGTACTTTTTGCCTTGGCTCACTTCAACCCTGCCCAATTGCTTCACCCCCTGCTTATCGGTCTTCTGTTGGGATGGATGTACTACCGCACGGGCAGCATCCTACCGGGCATCATCTACCATTGGGCCAACAATACGGTGGCCTATCTGCTCTTTCATGCTTATCCGTCGAACGACATCAAGCTGGCCGACATTTTCAGCAGCCAGACGCACGTGCTACTGGCCGTCTTCTTCTCGCTGTTCATACTCCTGCCTGCCATTTTCCAGCTGAACTACTGGATGAAACGCCCTGATGGCGACGCTCAGTCACCTTCAATGGGATAGTTGGGCGAGGGTGACCGCAACTGCTTCATCAACTTTTCCATTTGCTGGAGGACGTCGGGCCGTTCCTTGGCCAAATTGTGCTGCTCCAAGGGGTCGTCCTTGATGCGGTACAGTTCCAGTGGAGCGCCCTTTTTCACCGATACTGCTTTCCAGCCGTTCCAGCGCAGGGCACGCTGCTTGCCCGGGAACTCCCAGTAGAGCGGACGGCTGTCGGTGTCGATGTCTTTACCGTAGAACAGGGGCGATATGTCGACACCGTCGGTCTTCTGCGGAAGATGCTGTTTGCCGTCGGCCAGTGCGGCCAGGGTGGGCATAAAGTCGGGGAAATAGACCAAGTTGTCTATCTGACGGGCGGGTACGCGGCCAGGCTGGTTCACGATGAGGGGCACGCGGATGCCACCCTCGTAAAGTTGGCCCTTGCGGCCCTTCAGGCCTGCACCGCAGTTCAATTCCTTCAGCGGAGCCATCACGGCGGCACCGTTGTCGCTGGCAAAGATGACAAGCGTGTTCTCCCTCAGGCCCAGCGCGTCGAGTGTGGCCAGCAGTCGGCCTATGTTGTAGTCCATGTGCGTGACCAGGGCGGCGTAGCGCTTGGTGTTGGCACTCCAGTCGCCCTGTTCGTCGTACCACGATGTGTCGTCAATGTTGTAAGGCTCGTGGGGCGCGTCGTAGCCTAAGAAGAGGAAGAACGCCTTGTCTTTGTTGCGGTGGATGAACTGGATGGCGTCGTCGGTCGAAATCTCTGTGTTGTGGCGCACGTGGGCGTCGTGCTCGTTCTCCTTGATGTTGATGAGCGAGTCGCCGTGCAGACGGTAGTAGGGATAGTAATACGGCGCATTGCTATGGACGGTCGAGATAGTCCAGCCGTAGAACTCGTGGAAACCTCGGTGGTTGGGTGCGGCCTGCGGGTCGTAGCCGTCGAGGTGCCACTTGTTCACCAGACAAGTGCGGTAGCCGGCGGCACTGACGACCGTGGCCAGCGTGGTGTCCTCGGGCAGCAGATTGGCGCGGCGCACGATGGTGGTGTCGCCCTTGGGATTGATTTTCAGTCCCGTCAGTCCTCCGGCGTAGCACTGGTTGTCGCGAATCCGCGTGTGGCCGCTGTTCAGGCCCGTCATCAACGAGCAGCGCGACGGCGAACTGATGCCGCTGCCGGCGTAGGCCTGCGTAAACGAGGTGCCCGTGCGAGCCAGCCGGTCGATGTTCGGCGTATGGATATACTGGTTGCCATAGCAGGCCAGGTCGCCATATCCCATATCGTCGGCCAGAATAAAGATGATGTTAGGCCGCTCGGGCGTGGCTTTGCCGGCTGGTTGGCTGACGGGAGGAACCGCCCCGATAGGCGCAGACTGGGCCACGGCGAGGGCAAAAGCGATAGTCTTCATATTCAGGTGTTTTTGGTTTCACGCTGCAAAGTTAAGCATTTTATGTGAACTTACCAAATCTGGTGGCATTTGAAATTTTTTCCAGAAAAATTTGTTACGTCAGGAAAAATGCTTACCTTTGCACCTTGATTTCGAAAAGAGTCATCCGTAAAGGTGTGCGTAACAGCACTTAATTGGGAACGGTGGTGAGAATCCCCGACTGTCCCGCAGCAGTGAACTCCGTTATGGCTCCTAAGCATAAAAGCCATTGCCCATTTGGGTGAGAAGGCGCTCGGGAGTGGAGGAAAGTCTGAAGACCAGCCTTTTTCGGTTAAAATGCCTCTGCACCACGATGTATGGTGTAGGTTGGCGCAAGTTTTGTGTAATAATTAAATAGGGACTATTATGTTCAAGAACTTCAACGGGTATCATCTCATTGAAGCTTACCATAAGGTGAGCCATGAGCGTAGGTACCACCCTGGAAGGGTTTTCAAGAAATCGGTCGAGGCCGTCATTGTGCTTATCATCACGCTTGTGCTGTGGAACCTTCCCACCACGGCGTTTGGCATCGAGGGCCTGACCGTAGTTCAACAACGCATTATCGCCATCTTCGCGTTTGCCACGCTGATGTGGTTGATGGAAATCGTGCCGTCTTGGGCCACCTCGGTGGCCATTATCGGGCTGATGCTGCTTTTCACGTCGGATTCAGGCATCAAATGGCTGTGCAACCCCGAGGAGGTGGGCGGCCTGCTGTCCTACAAGGGGGTGATGGCCTGCTTTGCCGACCCAGTCATTATGCTGTTCATCGGCGGTTTCATCCTGGCCATTGCAGCCACAAAGACGGGACTCGACGCACAACTGGCAAAGGTGCTGTTGAAACCCTTTGGGCGCAAGAGCGACAATGTGTTGTTGGGCTTCCTGCTGATTACGGGCCTGTTCTCGATGTTTGTGTCGAACACGGCCACGGCAGCCATGATGCTCACGTTTCTTACGCCTGTGTTCAAACAGCTGCCGCCAGAGGGGAAGGGGCGCATTGCCATGGCCCTGTCCATTCCCGTGGCGGCCAACTTGGGAGGCATGGGAACGCCTATCGGCACGCCACCCAACACCATCGCCATCAAATACCTGAACGACCCGGAGGGGCTGAACCTCAACCTTGGCTTCGGCCAGTGGATGATGTTCATGCTGCCCTTGGTCGTTGTGCTGCTGTTCATCAGCTGGCAGCTGCTGAAGCGCCTGTTCCCGTTTTCGCAGAAGACCGTTGAGTTGCACATCGATGGCGGTATGAAGCGCGACACAAAGACCTATATCGTCATCGTCACCTTCTTTGTCACCGTGCTGCTGTGGCTGCTCGACTCCGTGACGGGCATCAATTCCTACACCGTGGCGCTCATCCCCTTCGTGGTCTTTGCCATGACAGGCATCATCGACCGCCGCGACCTGGAGGAAATCAACTGGAGCGTCATCTGGATGGTGGCTGGCGGCTTTGCCCTTGGCTACGGGCTGAATGCCTCCGGACTGGCCGCCAATGCTGTGGAGAGCATACCCTTCGGCGAGTTCTCGCCGCTGCTCATCCTTGTGCTTTCAGGCCTTATTTGCTATGGGCTGTCCAACTTCATCAGCAACTCGGCCACGGCAGCACTGCTGATGCCTATTCTCACCATTGTCTGCGCCGCTATGGGCGACAAGCTCGATGCCATCGGAGGCACGCCCACCGTGCTCATCGGCGTGGCCATTGCCTCCAGTTCGGCCATGGTGCTGCCCATCTCCACGCCGCCCAACGCGCTGGCCTACGCCACCAACATGGTTCAGCAGAAGCAGATGGCCCGCATAGGTCTCATCGTCGGCATCGTGTCAATGCTGCTGGGCTATGCCCTGCTGTATGTGTTGGGTACGCTGCATGCCATTTGAAAACTCTCGTTTGACTCGCGCCCTATAAGCGCATACGTGTATTATTATATAGTTAAAACGGGGAGGCCTGTCGTGAGACATTGCCTCTCCTTTTTTATTGAACATTGAACACTGAACATTGGGCCGACGCTGCAAGGCCATCAACCCCGCCAAAAGTTTGGACGAACCAAACTCCCGGTTTGCTCCGTCCAAACTGGGAGTTTGGTTCGTCCAAACTTTAGCGCCGCTTTTCCACTCCCTGCTATCGCCATCCGCCAGGACCGCCACCAGGACCGCCCATGCCGCCTCCGCCCGTGTAGGACGAGAGGCTGACGCTGGAGCCGCCGCTGACCGTTACACCGCTGATGGCTATGCCGCCGAAGCAGGAGGTTCCACCGCTGGTGCTGACACCCGACTGGAGCACAGGCTGGGAAGCACCCGACACAACGAGGCCCGAACCGCCACCCGATGGGGTCTGGAACGCCAATGTGCTATTGCCCACCGTCAGCCCGTACCAAGTGTTGGGAGTCCACGACGAGGCCTGGTAGCACGACTGCGACAGGCTGGAGCCGCTTTCCAGTCCGCCCACGGCGACAATGGTGCCGCCCTGCACGTAGAGCCTGTAGCCGCCCTCGGTATTGGCATCGATGGCCACTTCGGGCGAGCCGGAACAGATGGCATAGACAGTACCGCCCGTGATGTAGCAGTTGCCATTGGAATCGAGTCCGTCGTTGTGCTGCCCGTGTGCATACACATAACCGCCGCTGATGGTCATATTGCCCTTTGAATTGATGGCGTCGTCGTAGGCGTATGAGGCCACTTCGCCGCCCGTGATGGTCAGCACACCCTTTGTCTCGATGCCTTCGCCGTTGGTCCCGCTGGTGCGCACCCATATTCTGCCGGCGGCGATGTTGATGTTGCCGTCGGCCTTCACGCCCTTGGGCGAGGAGGTGTCGTTGTTGCTGCGGTACTGCGTGCCCGTGGTGACTACATAGACGCTGCCACCGTTGAAGTTGGCCTGCTGGTCGCAGTTGATGCCCTTGCCGCCAGAGCCGGTGCTCTTCAGCCACACCTCGCCGCCATTGATGGTGAACGTCGAGTCGGTCTTGATGCCTGCCGCGCCCTTGGCCTCACGGTCGTCGCTGTCGTAAGTGCCGTTGCCGGTGGTCAGCACGGTGGTGCGCCCGCCGTTGACGATGATATGGCTCTCGCAATTGATGCCCTTTGCGGCTTCAGCCGACACCTCGACGTTGAGCACGCCGCCATTGACATAGATGCCGTCGTTGGCCTTGATGCCGTGATTGGCCGTCGATTTCACGTAAATGTTGTTGCCACGGTTGAACACGATGTAGTCGGCTGAGTGGATGCCGTTGTTCGTGTTGCCCGTAACGATGAGCCGCCCGCTGCCGTTGAAGAGCAGCTTGCCCTTGCAGTAGAGTGCGCCCTTCTGGCTGCCGCCCGTACCATCGGCCAGCGAGTTCGTAGTGCCGTCGGCCAGCAGGATATAGGCCCGCTTGCCACTGAGCAGATTCAGCGCCGCCGAGTCGGGGTTGGCGATGCTGGTGCCGTTGAGCTTCACGGCATATTTCTTTTCGCCCAGCACGGTGAAAGAACCGTTGGCGGTCGAGCCTTCCACCACATAGCACACGCCCTTCGTCTCTCCGTGGTCAGCCGTCACGTGGCCGCTGCTGACAGTCACCTCCACACCGTTCTCGGTCTTAGCCACGGGGTTGGCCATGTCAATGCGCACCTCAGTGGCAAACTCATTGTTCTCCAGCGCGTCCTCCTCGTCAGGATAGTACGCGTCGGCGGTAGTCGAAGGTTCAGCCGTCGTCAGGTCTGTCGCAATGTCAAACGTGGCCAGCTCGCCAACAGTAGCCGAGTTGCCGCCCGACGTGCCGCTGGTGCTCCATCCGTTGTTATAGTACTCCTCAATCGGGTCTTCGGCTGTGCAGCATGTCACCACGGCGATGCATGCGGCAAACAACAAATAAATCAGAAAGTTTTTCATATCGCAATAATATAGTTGTATGTTCGGATGCAAAGGTAAACATTTTGGCTGAACCTGCGAAAAAATAATCAGCGAACCAGCCTTATTATACAACGAAAAGGAGGGGCCTCGCCGTGGGGCTCCTCCTACATTCTTCTCTTCTGGAGTGTAGTCGGGCTATTTCGCCGGCACGTCCTCCAGTGTCTTCTTCAGCAACTGCCAGAATGGGGCGACGGTCTCTATGAGTGCACGCTCTTGGGTGGTGTGGGGCGACTTCATAGTGGGGCCGAGGCTGACAACGTCGAGCCAGGGGTATTTGCCCAGAATGACGGAGCACTCCAGTCCGGCGTGGTCCACCTGGATGATGCCGTCCTTGCCGAACAGTTCCTTGTACTCCTTCAAAAGCAGATGCAGAATTTCTGAGTCGGGGTTCGGGTCCCAGCCGCCATAACTTCCGCTGGTCTCCACCTTCATACCGGCCATCGAGAAGCAGCTCTGGAGCATCGTGGCAACGTATTCCTTCATATCCTCACGGCTCGAACGTGCCAGTATTTTTATGCCGGCATGGCCGTCGGCAATGTCGATGAT
Organism: Prevotella sp.; assembly: GCA_017960525.1. GTDB lineage: Bacteria > Bacteroidota > Bacteroidia > Bacteroidales > Bacteroidaceae > Prevotella. Next base: position 18,975 of record JAGCZA010000027.1, on the reverse strand, counting down.
GGCGAGGTTCGACGAAGTCTCGACGACTGCGGGATAGGCGGGGATGAAGCGGATGACGCCGTCGTGGCAGGCGAAGATGGCATCGATAATGTTGTCTTGAATCTCCTCGGGCACCTGCATTGCGGGCAACTGGACTTCCTCGATGCTGAGGTCAACACCCTGCGGCTCAATCAGTTTGAACTCGTCGCAGAACGTGTCCTTCCAGTCGGCCACGTCGTCCTTCAATGCCTGTAGGTTCTCCTTTGGCAGCGTGAGCACAGCCACGGCCTTGAACGGGATGGCGTTGCGCATATTGCCGCCGTGCCACGAGCAGAGACGTGCCTCCTGGTCGGCAATGGCTTCGCGCACCACTTGCACAAGCAACTTGTTGGCGTTGGCGCGCCCCTCGTTGATTTCCAGGCCGCTATGGCCGCCGCGCAGGCCCTGTACGGTGATGGCCACGGCCACGTCGTCAGCGTCGGTCTCCACTTCCTTATAGTCGAGGGTGGCGGTGACATCGATGCCACCGGCCGAGCCGATGACGAACTTGCCCCAATGCTCAGAGTCGAGGTTCAGCAGGATGTCGCCCTGCAACTGGCCTTCGGGCAGTTCGTTGGCACCAAACATACCTGTCTCCTCGTCGCGGGTGATGAGGGCGTCGATGGGGCCATGCTTCAACGTCTTGTCCTCCATAATGGCCATGATGCTGGCCACGCCCAGGCCGTTGTCGGCGCCGAGGGTCGTTCCCTTGGCTTTCACCCACTCACCGTCAATCCACGGCTGGATGGGGTCGGTCTCAAAGTTGTGGGTCGATTCGGGTGTCTTCTGCGGCACCATGTCCATGTGTGCCTGCAGGATGATGCCCTTGCGGTTCTCCATCCCTGGAGTGGCAGGCTTACGGAAGTGGATGTTGCCGGCAGGGTCCTTCACGGCGTAGACACCGCACTGTTTGCCGAAGTCGAGCAGGAACTGCTGGATTTTCTCCAAGTGTCCGCTGGGGCGGGGCACCTGTGTCAGGGCGTAGAAATTCTTCCACACGCACTGGGGCTGTAGGTTCTGGATTTCGTTCATTCTTGTGTTTTATTTCTTGGTTAAACTACTTATATATTTTTATTTCCTGTTCCCCGCGCATAGCACGGAGTACGTTCATAGCGAGTGCCGTCAGTTCGTCTTCGCCCGGGTAGATGAAGATGGGGGCAAGGAAGGAGAGACGGCGCTGCAGTCCGTCGGTGACATACTGGCTGTGGGCGATGGCTCCTGTCAGGATGATGGCATCCACGTGGCCGTTGGTGGCCGGAGCCAGCGAGGCCAGCCAGCGTGCAATGCTGTAAATCATGGCGTCGAGCACCAGCCGCGCCTTCTCATCGCCCTCGGCAATGCGCCGCTCCACCTCGCGCACATCGTTGGTGCCTAGATGGGCGGTCAGTCCGCTGTGGCCGTTAATCTTGCGCAGCATTTCCTTTTCGGTGTACTTCCCGCTGTAGCAGAGTTGCACCAGTTGGACGGTGGGCAGCATGCCCGCCCGTGACGGCGAGAACGGCCCGTCGCCGCTCAGTGCGTTGCTGCACTCGATGGCACGGCCGTGGTGGTGCATGGCGAAAGAGATGCCGCTGCCCATGTGGCAGACGATAAGGTCCTGCTCCTCGTACTTCACGCCGTGCTCCTTGCAGTAGCGCTTGGCAATCTCGCGCTGGTTCAGGGCGTGCCAGATGGTCTGGTGGGGCATTTCGGGCAGTCCCGTGATGCGTGCCACATCGTCCAGTTCGTCCACTACGCCGGGGTCTACGGTGAAGGCCCGGCAATCCTTTATCTCGCGGGCAATGCTGAGTGCCATCAACGAGCCTAAGTTGCAGGCGTGGTGCAGTCGCGGGTGGCGCGTGTCCTCAATCACCTTGTCGTTCAGTTCGTAGACGCCGCCCTCTATCGGTTTTACCAGTCCGCCACGGCCCACCACGACGTCGAAACTCTCCATATCGATGCCTTGCCGCTTCAGTTCCTCCAAGACTTTCTCCTTGCGGTAGTCGAACTCGTCCATGATGAACGGATAGCGGCACAGTTCCTCATAGGGATGGTTGAGGGTGGCGTGCATCAGCAGTTCCTCGTCGTTGAACACTCCCACTTTCGTGGAAATCATTCCCGGATTGATAGCAAGTATTTTCATAGTATTTGATTCTTCTGGGAAAGAGTGGGCAGACTACACGGCAGTCTGCCCACTTGAATGTTGTGACGTTGTCAGGAAGGTTATTCTGCGGGAGCCTCTTCCTTTTTCTTGGGAGCACTCTTCTTGGGTGCTGCGGGCTTCTTGGCAGCAGGCTTCTTGGCGGCAGGCTCCAACTTTTCGAGTTTGGCCTTCAGACGCTCTATCTCCTTGTCCTTCATCTCAATCTCGTCGCCCTGGTTGCGGATGGTGGTCAGGAGCGAGTTGAGTTGCTCATTGTCGATTTCCTCCGGGTAGAGGGCATTGACGCGGTTGATGAAGTCGCCCAGGATGTTCATATAGTTCGTGAAAGCGTCGAAGGGCCCGCTGTAGATGCCACGGTCAAGGCCCACGTTGCTGGGTTTGGTGGTCATGAAGCGGAAGTTGTTCGATGCCTGCAGATAGTCCCAGTCCTGCATGATACGCGGGTCGTCGGCAATGAGCAGTCGCTCGGCCACCGAGTAGAGTTTCTGGAAGGCCTCACGCTGCATGGCGTTGCCGAGCCAGCAGGAGCAGTCGCGCTCCTCGTCGACCCACGAGAGGGTGTCGGGGCAGTCAATCTGTCCCACGCTCTTGACCTTCATACAGATTTCGGTTGGCGTAGAGAATGTGATGCCTTTCTCCTTGGCACAGACGGGCAGCGCCTTGATGAACTCAAGGATGTTAGAGGACAGGGGCTGTGCGATGCCGAGTGCCGACAGTTCCATAAAGATGTTGATAATCTGCTCCTCTTCCGGCAGGCGTGCGATGCGGTCAATGTAGGCGTCGGCGAAGAGCGGATAGCCCTCCCACTCGGCGTTATTGAAGCGCAGTGAGATGTCGTCTGAGAGTTCCACGTCGCGCAGCAACAACTTCAGGTTGGGAGCCATGTTGCAATGGTAGACGTAGTGTGGCGACTTCCATCCGAGCACGTGCTTGGCACCCTCGGTGAGCATACCCTTGAAGCCCAGGGCGGCAATCTGTGCGCCGATGTCGTCGCTGTAGATGAGCGACGAGTTGCGTGCCACCTTCGGCTCCTGTCCGAAGTACTCTTTGATTTTCTCCACCTGTTTCTTCATGTCGCGGGCGAAACTTTCGGGGTTGGCCAGCGACGAGAGACCGTGGCTGTAGGGTTCGGCCAGGAACTCCACGCAGCCGGTCTCGTTCAGTTCTTGTAGTTTCTCCAACACCTGCGGGGCGTGCATTTCCAGTTGCTCGATGCCTGTGCCGGAGAGCGAGAATGCCACTTTGAAGTACTTGCCGTTGTCCTTGATCATCTGCAACAGCGTGTTCAGGGCGGGCATGTACGAGCGCTCTGCGATGTCGCTGATGCTGCGCTCGTTCTCGTAGTCGTCATAATAATAGTGGTCGGTACCGATGTCGAAGAAACGGTAGCGCTTCAGATGAATGATCTGATGTATCTCAAAATATAAGCAAATGGTTTTCATTGTTTCTTATGAGCCCCCTAAGTTAGGGGGTTGGGGGTCTGAACAGATGTTCATTAGCACCATTTAAATGTTAATACTATTGTTATTATTGTTATGTCAGGAGTCTTGTTCAGACCCCCAACCCCCTAACTTAGGGGGCTAATCCTCCCACCCAAGGGTTCTCCTGTAGAGCGTGCGGATCCAGGTTCCAACCTTCTCCCAGGTGATCTGGTCGACCTCGCGCTTGCCCTCATCCTGGAGATAGTGGAAGAGCGAGTCGTTGACGCAGATGCTGTAGATGGCGTCGGCCAGGGCGTGCACGTCCCAGTAGTCCACCTTGATGCAGTTGTCCAGGATTTCGGCGCAGCCCGACTGCTTCGAGATAATCGAAGGCGTGCCGCACTGCATGGCCTCCAAGGGCGAGATGCCGAAAGGCTCTGATACCGACGGCATGACGTAAACGTCGGAGTCTTTCAGACATTCGTACACCTGCTTGCCGCGCATGAATCCGGGGAAGTGGAAGCGGTCAGCGATGCCGCGCTCGGCTGCCAGATAGATCATGGCGTCCATCATATCGCCCGAACCGGCCATGCAGAAGCGCACGTTGCGGGTGCGATGGAGCACCATATTGGCGGCCTCGACGAAGTACTCAGGACCTTTCTGCATAGTGATGCGGCCCAGGAAGGTGACCACCTTGTCCTTGCCCTCGTGGTTGGGGCGCGGGATGGCGTCGTACTCGGCGGGCAGCGGATAGACGGCGTTGTGCACGGTGAAGCACTTGCGCGGGTCCTGGTGATACTGGTTGATGACCGTCTGGCGCGTCAGTTCCGACACGCACATGATGCAGTCGGCGTTGTCCATGCCGTTCTTCTCGATGCTGTAGACCGTCGGGTTCACCTTTCCGCGTGAGCGGTCGAAGTCGGTGGCGTGCACGTGTATGCACAGCGGCTTGCCTGACACCTGCTTGGCGTGTATGCCGGCAGGGAAGGTCAGCCAGTCGTGGGCGTGTATGATGTCGAACTCCTCGGTGCGTGCCACCACGCCTGCTATGATGGAGTAGTTGTTGATCTCCTCGTGCAGGTTGCCGGGGTAGCCTCCGGCGAACTCCATGGCACCCAGGTCGTTGACGTGCATGTAGTTGAAGTCGGCGTAGATGTGCTCGCGGCACTTGTAGTAGTATTCGGGGTCCATGATGTTGCCCACGCGCTGCTTGACGTAGTCGTAGCTGACGTCGCGCCAGGCTATGGGCACCGCGTTCATGGCCACGATGCGGCAGGCGTGCTGGCTCTCATCGCCGAAGGGGTGTGGCAGGCAGAGCACCGTCTCTATGTCGCCCTGGGCCTTCAGGCCCTCCGATATTCCGTAATTTGCGGTGGCGAGTCCACCGAACACATGAGGAGGATACTCCCATCCAAACATTAGTACTTTCATAGTCGTTCCTCCTTATTTTTGGTATGAATACTTTTCGAGTAACTTCATTGTGCGCAGGATTTCGGCCACGTTCATGGCGAATGACATGGCGCCGCGTCCGTGGAAGGGCGGGTTGCCGTCGAACAGTTCGGAAATGGTGCCGATGGCGTGATAGTCAATCTCGTCCTCGTAGCCCACCATCTGCCGCTCTATGAACGACAGGCGCGAGCGCTTGTACAGCTTGAGGCATGCCTCCATGTAGAAGCCGCCGAGCCACGGCCAGGCCGTGCCCTGGTGGTAGGCGTAGTCGCGCTGCGTCTGCGGACCGACGTACATCGGGTTGTAGCCGCCGCTCTTGGGCGAAAGCGAGCGCAGGCCCTTCGGCGTGAGCAGTTCACGCGTACATATATCTACTACGCTCTTCATCTGCTGTTGTGACAGGGGCGAGTAGTCGAGGGCCACGGCGAAAATCTGGTTGGGGCGCACGCTCCAGTCCATCATCGGGCCGTCCACGTAGTCGAGCAGATAGCCGTACTCGTTGACAAACGTGTCGACAAACGATGTCTTTGTCTTGGCAGCCAGTTCCTCCAGATGGTTGGCGGCGGCCTGGTCGCCACGGTCGGCAGCCATCGAGGCGCAGAACTTCACGGCGTTGTACCAGAGGGCGTTGAACTCCACGATGTAGCCTGAGCGGGGCACCACCGGCCGTCCGTTGGCCGAAGAGTTCATCCAGGTGATGGCGCGGTCGCGTCCGTTGGCATAGAGCAGTCCGTTGTCGTCGAGGCGCAGGTTGGGGTGCCCGCCCTCCTCGATGTATTTCACGATGTCGATGAGCAGTTTTCCGTACTTATCGTAGCACTTGTCGCGGCCTTCATACTTGGCATACTGCTGGATGGCCCATACGGCCCAGAGGGGCACGTCGGGCTGCTCCATCTCGTAGATCTTCACGCTCAGGGGCTTCTCCTCCATAAATTCGCGCAGGCCGCGCTCGGCGGTGCTCATCACCAGCTCGAAGTAGTCGGCCTCGTCGATGGCGAGTGTCAGGCCCGGCAACGAGATGAAAGTGTCGCGTGCGCGGCACTTGAACCAGGGGTAGCCTGCCAGCAGATAGCGGGTGTCGTCGGCCTCGCGGTTGTGGAACTGGTGGGCGGCGGTGACCAGGCAGTGATAGAAGTTGTCGCGTGGCACGCGCACATCTATCTCTTTCTGGAAGAGCGTCTTCAGCGTCGACGTCTTGATGGGTTTCGTCGATGCCGAGAAGACGATGCTCTCGCCCTTCTTGATGGGCAGCTCGAAGTAGCCGGGCACGTAGAGGTCCTCGTTTGAGGCGTAGCCGCGCTCCTGCTCCTTCGGGTACTCGATGCCACGGTACCAGTCGGGCTGGAAGATGAACTCGTTCTTCTTGTTGAACTGCATGTAGAGGTCGGGATAGCCGGCGTACATGCACGTCTTGATGCCGTTCTCCACGGGGTGGTACTCGCGGCTGGCCACCGAGTTCTCATGGGTGAACTGCCGCACACTGCGGAAGGCCAGGAACGGGCGGAAGCGCAGCGTGGTGGCCGAGTGGGCATCGTCGAGCGTGTAGCGGATGAGGATGCGGTCCTCGTAGGCCTGGAAGATGGTCTCACGCCTCAGGATGACGCCACCCACGCGGTAGGTCGTGGTGGGCACCAGCGAAGCGTCGAACTCACGGATGTACTTGTGCCCCTTGGGGCTGAAGTTGTTGCCCTGATACTTGTGGAGGCCCAGGTTGAACTCTGCCCCATGCTGCACTACCGTACAGTCGAGCGACGACAGGAGCACATGGTTCTCGTCGTCAATCTCGGGCACAGGCACCACGAGCAGCCCGTGGTACTTGCGTGTGTTGCAGTCCACGAGCGTCGACGCGCTGTAGGCGCCCGAGCGGTTGGTACGGAGCAATTCGCGGCGCAGACTCTCCTCAAGGTTTGTCATCACGGCTTTTTCAAATCGCAAATAACTCATAGTTACTTTCTCGTTTATTTTATTATTTAAGGTTATAGTGTTTTAGATTTCCGCCAAAATTACGCATTTTATCTGACACAGCAAAGGAAATCATATAATTTAACACTTTTGGGCCTTAAAAGCGTGCCAAACCGGGCTAAAAGTTTGGACGAACCAAAGTCATAGTTAGGACGAACCAAACTTGGAGTTAGGACGAACCAAATTTTTGGGCGGGAAAATGGCACGTTGTCGAGCAAGTGCTAAAGATGGTTAATATATGGCGCAATTGTTTGGCTGTTTCGCGAGAATGTCTTAACTTTGCACCAAACTAAACAGAATAGATGAAGACTTTTAACATTGGCTATTGGTGGCGCCGCTCAGGATTGAAACAGTCGTGAGTCGCTTGCCTTTATATGTGCCAATGAGGTGAATAAGCACAGAGGGGTCTGCCGTTCTTACGACAGACCCCTTTAAAATTCCAACGGATAATTATTAATTTTTTAATCAATAACAACTATGAAACAGAAGAAATTCATCCTTCAAGAGAGTGAGATTCCAACGCAGTGGTACAACATCCAGGCCGATATGCCCAACAAGCCGCTGCCGCCCATCCATCCCGCCACGAAGCAGCCGCTTGGCGTCGACGACCTGGCACACATCTTCCCCCGCGAGTGCTGCGTGCAGGAACTGGACACAGAGCATCGCTGGATTGACATCCCAGAGGAAGTGCTCGAAAAGTACAAGTACTACCGCTCTACGCCCCTGGTGCGCGCCTACGCCCTGGAAAAGGCCATCGGCACGCCTGCACACATCTATTTCAAGAACGAGTCGACCAATCCCTTAGGCTCGCACAAAATCAATTCCGCCCTGCCCCAGTGCTATTATGCCAAGCAGGAGGGCACGACCAACGTGACGACCGAGACGGGTGTCGGCCAGTGGGGTATGGCTCTGAGTTATGCCGCCAAGTTATACGGTCTGGACTGCGCCGTCTATCAGGTGAAGATTACGATGCAACAGAAGCCTTACCGCTCCATCGCCATGCGCACCTTCGGCGCCGCCGTTACAGGCTCGCCTTCGATGTCGACACGTGCCGGTAAGGACATCCTGACCGTCGACCCGACGCACTCTGGTTCGCTGGGCACCGCCATCAGCGAGGCCGTGGAACTGGCCACGACAACGCCTAATTGCAAGTACACACTGGGTTCGGTGCTCAACCACGTGGGCCTGCACCAGACCATCATCGGCCTGGAGGCCGAGAAGCAGATGGCAATGGCCGGCGAATATCCCGACGTGGTGATTGCCTGCTTCGGCGGCGGCTCGAACTTCGGCGGCATTGCCTTCCCCTTTATGCGTCACAACATCCTCGACGGCAAGACCACCGAGTTCATTGCTGCCGAGCCGGAGAGTTGTCCGAAACTCACTCGCGGTAAGTTCCAGTACGACTTCGGCGACGAGGCTGGCTACACGCCCCTGCTGCCCATGTACACCCTGGGCCACCAGTTCAAGCCTGCCAACATCCACGCCGGCGGCCTGCGCTATCACGGTGCTGGCATGATTGTCTCCCAACTCATCAAGGACGGCCTGATGCACGGCGTCGACATTCCTCAGTTGGAGACTTTCGAGGCTGGCATGCTCTTCGCCCGTACCGAGGGCATCATCCCCGCTCCTGAGAGTTGCCACGCCATCGCCGCCACCATCCGCGAGGCCAAGAAGTGCAATGAGACGGGCGAGGAGAAGGTCATCCTGTTCAACCTCTCTGGCCACGGCCTCATCGATATGCCGTCGTATGACCTTTACGTGAACGGTGACCTGCAGAACTACTCACTCAGCGACGAAATCATCTCAAAGAACGTTTCGGAACTGGAGCAGATTCTCTAATCACGGACCGCTAATTTCGCTAATTTCGCGAATTACGTCTACCACGAATTGCACGAATTACGCTAATTTGGCATAACAATTGGCCATTAGTGTAATTCGTGTAATTCGCAACTTGTTCAGTAATCGTAAGAATAGGCCTGTAGGTCTGACTTTTGCTATAACGTGATGCCCTTGAAAGTGCTGTCAATCAAGGCGATTGCAGCACGGGAAAGGTCCATTTGGTCTGTGCTTTCCACTTCGTCGGGATAGAGAGGGATGCTGGTGCCTCGGCGGACAAAGACGGGCATGCGCTCCAGAGGGCAGGAAATGCCGTTGTGCCATCTGCCTCCCTGCCATTGCTCGCCGGTGAAGAAGTCCACCCAGTCGCCTTCGGGCAGATAGATGTCGCGCACGCCCTTGCTGTTCATCACGGGACAAACGAGGAAGTCGTTTCCGAAGTAATACTCGTCGTCGATGTGCCACACCGTCTTGTCCTGCGGGTGCTGCACCAGCAGGGCCTGGACCATCGGCAGACCGCTTTGGCAACAGCGTTGCGACTGCTCCACAATGTACGGCAGCAGACGGTAGCGCAGCCTCCACCAGCGTTTCACGACGGGGGCGATTTCCGGGTAGTGCCACGGCTCGCGCTTGCAGGTGCCGTGATAGCGTATATGTGAGGAGAACACACCGAATTGTGTCCATCTGACGTACACCAGCGGGTTTATGGGAGAGTTCATAAAGTCGGGTGTGCTGTGGAATCCTGGCACATCGTGGCTCCAGAAGGCGAAGCCGCTCAGACCCAGGTGCAGGCCGCCTTTCAGCGAGCCGGCCAGACCGTTCCATGAACTTTCACTGTCGCCTCCCCAGTGCAGGGGATAGCGCTGGCAGCCGGCCCAGGCCGCACGTGCCCAGATGATGCCGTCGCCAGTGGCTTCCCTCGTCACCTCGTAGGCGGCCCGTTGGTAGAGCAGGGCATAGAGGTTGTTCAGCCTTTCGGGCGTCATCGCGTGGTAGCGGTGGTCCATGTGGATGTTCTCCCCGAAGTCGGTCTTGATGCACTTCACGCCCATCTTCAGCAGCGGTTTCAGCAGCGCGTCTTTGTACCAGTCTGTGGCCTTTTTGTCGGTGAAATCGATGGTTCCTGCGTAGTCGAGGGATGAAAAATTGCTTTCGCCTTGGGCCTCTTGGGTCTCTTTGGGCTGGTGGATGGGCTGACTGATGTAGTGGTTTTGGCGGGCCTCGTCTATCTGTTCTGCGCCTTCAGCCACGTAGGGCAGTTGCCAGAGTGAAACTTTAAAGCCCATTTTTGCCAGCCGCCTGATGAAGCCTTCGGGGTCGGGGAACCGCTCAGGGTTGAACTTCCATTCGCAGAGCCAGTCGGTGCGGAACCATCCTGTGTCCAGGTGGATGACGTCGCAGGGGTAGTGCTCGTCTCTGAGCCGCTGGCAAATGTTCTCCACTTCCTGGGCGGAGAAATAGGTCATACGGCTCATCCAGATGCCGAAACTCCACAACGGGGGCATTTGTGGAAAACCTGTCAGCATCCTGTATCGCCGGAGCACCTGCTCTGGGGTTTTGCCGCCAATGAGGAACACGTCGATGGTGGCGCGCTGGTTGAGGAACTGCACGGAACGGGTGCTGTGGTCGGCCAACGACAGTTTGCAGTAGTCTGTGGTGTGGAAGAACGCCCCGTAGATGCGGCTGGAGAGGTAGAACGGTATGTTCTTGTAGCATCGCCGGTTGTTCACACCCTGTCCGTCCTGGTTCTTCAGGTAGAATGTCTGTCCGCTGAGGTCCATTTTGCGGAAGCGCTCGCCCGTGCCGGCAAAGCACTCGTCGGCATTGCAGCGGAAGGAGATGGTGGCGCGGTCGTCACGTTGTTCGTCTGTACTGTCCGTGTTGCTGACAAAACCGAGGGGCAGCGCGTCGTAGCGTGGTGGCGAGAAGTGGTCGTCGCTCAGGGCGATGGGCTTGCTCCGGTCGCCGTCGGGATAGAAAGTGATGAAGGGTGCCGGCTGCGGGGCAGGCAGCAAGTCGCTCCAATGGTCGAGCGGATTGGGGGAGAGGTCGATGGTTCCCACTTCGATGGATTCGGCCAAAATGTCGAATCCTTTGCTGTTTTTGCGCAGGGTGAGCGGTGTGCGCTGTATGTCTGGTGCCATCTGCAGCACGTCGTCTTGCTCCACCATCAGGTCGCCCACCATCGTGGTGAAGAGGCGCAGTATGCCGGGCTTGTAGGCTCTCACGATGAGGTCGAAAGCGCGCTGCGGCACGGTGGTGTCGGCGGCCATATCCTCCTGGCGCTTCTGCTGCTGGTAGGGGAGGGTGATGACGATGTCGCCGTCGTGCTCCTTTACGGCAGAGGGGGCGTAGGCTTTCCACAGGTCTTCGGCCTTCTGCATCGCAGGGTCGAGGTCCATAAAGTCGAAAAGATGGTAGTTTGTCTGTTTCATTGCTTGAAGATGAGGTTGGGGCCAGGGTGGTTGTCGCCTATTTCGTCGCGTCGGATGGGGCGTCCTTCGGTGGTGTTGCCGCTGAGGGTGAACCCGTCGGTACGGGCATCGAGATAAATGCAGAAGGCGCGGTTGTTCGTGGCGTAGGGGGCGGGGAAGGGCTGAGAGATCTGGTTGTCGGTGATTCGGGAGCCAGGCTGGTTGGAAAGCGTGTAGATGCCGCCGGCATCGTAGAGTTGTCGGGCGTAGTCGCTTACCGTGTTGCCTTCGATGATGTTTCCTGTCATCCCCGTGTCGTGCGGTGTCCATCCCCAGCCAATGCAAATGCCACTGTAGTTGACGTGACTGACGGTATTTTCCCAGATGGTGCATTCCCGCACGTACCCGCAACTGATGGCGACGGCTCCCCAATCCTCGTTGGCAGCATCGTGGATGGTGTTCTTTATGATGTTTAGCTCACGACATTGGTTGGCCAGGTCGCTGTAAGGACGATGCACCTCGCGTGGACTCTCGGCAAACGAGCCGGCCATAATGGCCGTGCCGCCGATGTCCTCGAATGTGCAGTCCGTAATGGTTCCGTCGTCGATGCTTTCGTAGTCGAGCGCGGTGGCGCCAAGATGCAGGAAGCGGCAATCCGAGAAATCCACTTCACGGGCATTGCGCACGGTGACGGCACTGACTGGTCGCTCAATCCACGCCTGGTTTTCAAGGCCCTCGTCCCAGGGCAGGCCGGGATTTTCTTTCAGTTTATAGGCATCTACGAGGGGGAATCCGCCTTGCAGGGTGACGTGGCCCTTGTGCAGCGGGCGGTTCCAGCAGGTGTGCTCGAAGGTGAGGCCCTGGAACCTGACGTGATTGGCCCCGTCGACGATGACCAGTTGCTCGATGCCGTCGCGCAGTTCTGTCGTGCGCAGCAGGAACGAACTGTTTCCCCTTTCGCCGCCAATGACGGGCTGCGGCCAGGGATGCTCGAACTCCAGTCGGCTTTCAGGCTCCATAAACGAGACGACGGTAGAGTCGCCGCGTACTGCAAATGACTTGATGCGCAGGATGGCGACGGCCCAGCGTTGGTGGACTACCATCTCAAACAGTTGGTCTGGTTGCTCTGCCGTAGGTATCCGCTCCAGCACCTCCTTTGGCGGGGTGGGGATGGTGATGGTACGCTTCTGCGTGTCGAAGTTCAGCATCCGCGCCATACCCTCCTTTGGCCACAGTTGCGTGTGCTGCTGTCGAGGGTTGCCGCAGACGACGGCCCCCTTTTCTCCACGGATGATGGTGGGCGAAGCCTTTGTACCGCTGTCCTCCGGGCGCAGGAAAAGCGGCTCCTCCATATAGTAGCGGCCAGCCTTCAGCGTGATGCTGATGCCGTTTTTGCAGCGCGGGTCGCCCGTGCGCCGCCACTCCCTGGCCTGCCTGAGCGCAAGTTGCAGACTTTTGGCGTCGGTAGCCGTGATGTTTGCAGTCTCTTGGGCCTTTGCTCCAATACAGGCCGTTACAAGCAGCATAGCGGCCACGCACAGTCTCTTCATTGTTTCCATAAAAAAGCAAGATTGATAGGGTTTCACGGTACTGGGTCGTAGCCGCTGCCGCCCCACGGATTGCACCGCAGTATGCGCCAGATGGCCAGTCCCAAGCCTTTCACGGGGCCGTACTTCATAATGGCCTCGCGGGCATACTGCGAACAGGTGGGCGTGAATCGGCACGCCGCAGGCGTAAAGGGGCTGATGCAGCGCTGATAAAAAACAATGGGCATAAGCAGCATCCACTTCAGCATTATGCTCAGGCAATGCCACAATTGTCTCATAGGTTTAAATATCTGTAGTTCTTAGGTTTATTCGCTCTAAAAGGCTCTTCATACGGCTGTCAATCTCAGCCGAGGAATACAGTCTGTCGCTGAGCCACAGAAAGGCCACAGCCATTCGCTGGCCTTCGTTCAGGCGGCTCGTCAGCAGCGTCTTCTGCTTGCGGTAGGCTTCGCGTACCTGTCGCTTCACGCGGTTGCGGTCTACGGCGTGGTGCAATTTCCGCTTCGGCACACTCACCAAAATCTGTACCGACTCTGCTTCCGCCTCTTTGGCCATCTGCATATATACGGCACGCAAAGGAAAGGCGGCCAAAGACTGGCTCTGGCCCCCGCTGAAGAGTTGGTCTATCTGCTTTTGGCTTATTATGCGTTCCCGCTTTCTAAGTCTTCCTCCCACTCTTCCTGTCTCTTCCGGCCGGCTCTCGTCGCTCATCACTTATCACTCTTCCTGTAAGAGCAGATAGTGCTGCAAAGCCCCCGTCATCGAGGGATATTTCTCTGAGGGAGCCTCCAAGTCGAGGCGCAGGCCAGCGTCGGTCACAGCCTTTGCGGTGGCGGGTCCGAAGGTGGCGATGGCAATGTTGCCTTGGTCAAAATTGGGGAAGTTCTTCGTCAGGGCCTCTATGCCGGAGGGGCTGAAGAAGATGAGCATATCGTAGTCGAAGTTCTTGATTTCCTCCTCGGTGAAATCGTTGCTCACCGTCTTATACATCACACACTCCGTGTGGTTGAGTTTCTTTGAGTCGAACAACTTTGTCAGCGAGTCGTTGTGAACGTCGCTCTGCGGCACCAGATACTTCTCTGTCTTGTGCTTCACCATCATTGGCAGCAGGTCGTCAACGCGGCCTGACGAACCGAAGAACACCTTGCGCTTGCGATATTGCACGTACTTCTGTATATAGAGAGCAATGGTCTCTGTGACGCAGAAATACTTCATCGTCTCAGGTATGTTTACGCGCAACTCTTTGGCCAATGTAAAGAAGTGGTCAATGGCGTGACGTGAGGTGAATACAACTGCCGTAAAGTCGGAAATACTGACTTTTTGGGTGCGGAATTCGCGGGCGGTCATTCCTTCAACCTTGATGAAAGGGCGGAAAATCATTTCCACACCAAAACGCTCGGCAATGTCGAAGTAGGGCGACTTGTCGCTTGTGGGTTTGGGTTGGGAAACCAAAATCTTCTTGATCATCTCTGTATATGTCCTAAAAATTTATTTTCAACAAATCGATTGTCATCAGCCAAATGCCGACAAAAGCCAGCAAAGGGACCATTTCGAGCGCACAAAAGTACAAAAAAGTTTGCAAAACGCCGCCATTTTGGCGAAAAAAGATGTGCCAACCCTTATAAAAGGACAATAATTTGTTTAAAATTAGAACAAATCCGAAATAATATATTGCTTTTTCCTCTGTCAGGTCGAAATAAACTTGCAACAACACCATCGGAAAAAGCAGGACACCTTCAGCGGCAGCAAGTAAGATGAAGGTATGCGTCATTTGTAAATTCCTTTTACCATCGAAGAACACGGCGTTCACCAGTCTGTAGAGCAGTCCTTTGGCCAAAAAGTAGAGGACAAACAGGCCAAAGAAGGCGACGATGACCAGGATGTCACCGTTCAACATAAAGTGGGCGTCCAGTTTGCTCGTGGCAATGATGTAGGAGCCGATGGCCAGCGTCAGACAGTCGACAAACACCAGAAAGACCAGGAAGTGCATCACCGGCCCCGCACCGTTTTCAGCACTTTCGTTGTGTGTGGGGAAAACGAAGTTCTTGAGTTGGCGGGTGAGGAAGTTCATCGAGCGCGAGACACTGAGCACGAACACCACGAAGCAGGCAATGAGCAGTATCGAGATGACAGAGTCGCCTCTCACGGTGTAAGGCAGTTGGTCGCCAGGTACGCCCGTGGTGTGACTTTGCTGCAAAGATTGCCCGCCCAGGGAGTCTATACGGTCAAAAAAGCCCTTCCCTGCCCAGTCGGTCAGGCTGAAGGGCTTTTCGGCCTCGGCAGGCGGGGGCGGAATGGGCGTTGGAGTTTGGTTCGTCCAAACTCCTTGTTTGGACGAACCAAACTGGGAGTTTGATTCGTCCAAACTTAAAGTGGGGTTTGTACTGGTGTAGCCTTCCCCAGAAAGACTGTCAATGTTGTTGCTCAGTATCACAGGCCGAACTCACGCTTGATGTCGTCCACGCGGTCCAGTTTCTCCCAGGTGAAAAGTTCCACGTCGATAACCTTCGTCTCGTGGTAGTGACTGGTGAAAGTCTTCTTTATCACCTGCGACTGTCGGCCCATGTGGCCGTAGGCAGCCGTTTCCAGGTAGATGGGCTGGCGGAGTTTCAGCGAGCGCTCGATGGCCTTCGGACGCAGGTCGAACAGTTTCTCTATCCGCTGGGCAATCTCGCCGTCGCTCATCTTCACGTGGCTGCGCCCGTAGGTGTTCACGTAGATGTTCATGGGCTTGGCCACACCGATGGCATAACTCACCTGTACGAGCATCTCGTCGCTCACGCCGGCAGCCACCATATTCTTGGCAATGTGGCGGGCAGCGTAGGCCGCAGAGCGGTCCACCTTGCTGGAGTCTTTTCCGCTGAAGGCACCGCCGCCGTGGGCTCCCTTGCCGCCGTAGGTGTCGACGATGATTTTGCGGCCCGTGAGGCCGGTGTCGCCGTGAGGACCTCCGATGACAAATTTGCCCGTGGGATTCACGTAGTACTTGATGTCGTCGCCGAAGAGAGCAAGCACCTTTTCCGAGTGAATCTGCTCTTTCACGCGGGGAATCAAGATGTTCACCACATCGTCCTTGATGCGTTGCAGCATGCGCTCGTCGTCGTTGTCGAACTCGTCGTGCTGCGTCGATACCACGATGGTGTCGATGCGCTCGGGAATACCGTCGTCGCTGTACTGCACCGTCACCTGACTCTTGGCATCGGGACGCAGATAGGTCATCTGCTTCCCCTCCTTGCGGATGTCGGCCAGCGTGCGCACGATGAGGTGCGCCAGGTCGAGCGTTACAGGCATCAGACTCTCCGTCTCGTTGGTGGCATAGCCGAACATCATACCCTGGTCGCCAGCACCTTGTTCTGCCTCATCGTCGCGGTCCACACCTCGGTTGATGTCGGCACTCTGCTCGTGGATGGCGGTCAGAATGCCGCACGAGTCGCCGTCAAACTGGTACTCGGCCTTTGTGTAGCCGATTTTCTTGATGGTTTTGCGCGCAATGGTCTGCAGGTCGATGTAGACATTGCTGCTCACTTCGCCCATAATCACCACCTGGCCGGTGGTGACGAAGGTCTCAATGGCGCAACGTGAATGTTCGTCGTAGGCCAGGAACTGGTCGAGCAAAGCATCCGAAATCTGGTCGGCCACTTTGTCAGGATGTCCCTCCGACACCGACTCAGACGTAAATAGGTATGCCATAATTGTGGATTAGAAAAGTTTGTTGGGATAGATGCCGTCGTCAACGAGTTTCTTGATGCGCTGCACAGTGGCTTCGCGGTCGGCAGCATAGGTCACGCCGAACCAGACGCTGGTGGTGTCGAGCACCTCGCAGGTGGCCGTTCCCTCGGTGATGAGTTTGTTCACCATCAGGGGGATGAAGAACTCAGCCTTCAGGTTCTCCATATTCTTCGGGTCGCTGAGGAACTCCTTGAAGTAGGCTTCGCTGTAGTCGAAGTAGTCGGGTGTGAAGCCCCACATGTTCATCGAAACGGGCACATTCTCGCCCAGTGCCTGCCACTTGCCCTGCTCGTCCTTGAAGCGGATGGGCTGGTCGGCAGCACCGGCCTGCGAGCCGTCCTCGGCGCAACGCACAATCTCTGTGCGCTCCACAACGTCGGTCAGATGGCGCTTTTCGTTGTAGGCGCAGACGCCACGAGCCACAGTGCCGTTCTCGCTCAGCGTGTTGCTCACGCGGAAGCCCACCATTGCATACTGGTTCTTGGCACCTTCAGGCAGGGACGACAGGAACTTGCCTATCTGCATAAAGGCGTCGCGGCCATAGAAGTCGTCGCAGTTGATGACGCAGAACGGCTCCTTGATGACGTCCTTGCCCATCAGCACGGCGTGGTTGGTTCCCCAGGGCTTGACGCGGCCTTCTGGAACGCTGAAGCCTTCGGGCAGAGCGTCGAGAGCCTGGAAGCAGAGTTCGCAAGGCACTTGGCCTTCATATTTCGAGAGAATCTGCGTGCGGAACTGCTCCTCGAAGTCTTTGCGGATAACCCATACAATCTTGCCGAATCCAGCCTGGATGGCGTCGTAGATACTATAGTCCATAATGGTCTCGCCGTTGGGGCCCAGACCGTCGAGCTGCTTCAAGCCACCGTAGCGGCTGCCCATGCCAGCAGCGAGCAGGAATAACGTAGGTTTCATAGTCTTGTAATATTATAAAAGGTGAATATTATTTCAGGCTGCAAAGGTACGCATAAAAATGAAGAAACATTCCTCCCGCCTCAGTTTTTTGTCTTTGTTAGACATAAATTAACAAATTTCTGTTTCGCTCTTTTCCACATTAACCACCGTCAACGTGGTTCCTGCCACCTTGAACCTGACGTTGCGCCCAGCGTAATCCATCCCGTAGATGCGTTCCGCGTCGTCGTGGTAGTGCGGCCGTGGGTCTTGGGCCAGCAGTTGCTTCAGCGCCTTCAGTTCTGACTCGCTGAAACAGCAGTCCAGCCCGTCGGCAAAGGCAACTTCCAGCGTGCTCCACGTCCTGTTGTCGGTAAAGCCGCCTTTAGCCTTCGGATGGCTGTCGGCGTAGGCCACGTAGGGCTTGATGTCGTAGATGGGTGTGCCGTCCATCAGGTCGGCACCCTTCACGTGAATCACCGGCCCGCAGTCGGTAGTGGTTTCCACTTTCTCGATTTTTACCGCCGAGAGTCCCATACCGTTGGGGCGGAACGGCGACCGTGAGGCAAAGACACCCACGCGCTCGTTACCTCCCAGTCGTGGCGGACGGACGGTGGCCCCTCTGGCTTCTGTGCGATTGGCTGAAAAGCCCCATATCAGCCATAGATAGTCGAAGCCCTCAAGCCCCCTCAATGCGTCTGTATTCCTGAATTCGGGCACCAATACAATCCTTCCTGGCAGGTCGGGGGCCAGCCCGCTTTGCCGGGGCACGCCGAACTTTGCTGTCAGTGGCGAATGGAAGTAGGCAATAGGTTCGATGTTCATTGTAGTTTTCTGTCTTTGTCCAAGTTGTTGCAAAGTTACAATTATTTTGTGTCATTCCCGCCTGTTGCTGCTTCTTTTTTAGTGAAAAACCACTTTTTTCTGCATTTTTCTTAAAAAAGTGCGGAAAAGTTTTGGCGGTTTCAGAAAATTGCGTACCTTTGCACCCGCATTTCACGACAGAGGTCTGGTGCTAAGCTTTAGAATGTGTTTGGGGTATGGTGTAATGGTAACACTGCAGATTCTGGTCCTGCCTTTCCTGGTTCGAGTCCGGGTACCCCAACAAATTAATCCGCTAAGTAATTGAAATCAATACTTAGCGGATTTATTTTATTCAATTTTGGCGTGACTTCTGCGACGTCTGGTAGTCGCGGTCCATCTTCTACGCCAGTTCGGGATAAGGATTGCTAAAACAGCATGAGTTGTTTAGTGTCTTCGATGCAATATCCCTCCAAAGCCTGTGGTTTGTTGTCAAAGAAGCAGTATGCCGCCAATGCCGAAATCATGTTCATGATAAAATTGTTGACCGACCTGTGCCTTGAGTGTACCAACTGTGCCGTGTTCTTGAGTATGTCGTTGATGGTCTCGATGATGTATCTCTTTCGCAGCATGATTTTGTCCCACATGGGCATGAGTTTGTTCTTCATGTTCACCTTGATTCCCGTAACCAGGTGTACCCTGTCCTCAAAGAGTACCTCAAACAGCTTCGGTGAGATGTATCCCCTGTCATTGCAGACAAGGTGCGG
>JAGCZA010000026.1 GCA_017960525.1 Prevotella sp. | reverse complement strand
GTCACGCACTCAGGCGTCTTCATCTTCTGGAACAGCGTAGTGAATACCTCGTGGTTAAGGGGCGCGCCAGTATTCGGGTCGCTCTTCAGTGGCAGGAAGTCCAGATAGTACGTCGTGCTGCGGCGCACCTCCGGCGCAATGTCGGCTACTTTCACGTAGAACACCTCTGCAATGAGCATCGTAAAGGCAATGGCCAGCGCCGTGCCCGCGATATACATCGCCGAGTAAAGCCGTTCCTCGCGAATCAGGGCGAGGGCCTGTCTGAAATATCTCATATAATTATTCGTCTCTGAGTGCATTGGTGATTCTCGTCCTGATAATCTTCACGGCGGGGATGGCGGTGCCGATGAGGACGGTGCATAATATAATAAGGTAGACGATGGCGGAGACCACGAGGAAGTGCGGCCAGAAATGGTCGACCCATGTCTTGTCGGTAGGCAGGTCCATCCCCGTCATGGTGTAGAGCGTTTCGTAGTTCTCTTCTCCGTTGTACACCTGAATGCCACTGTGAGCATAGTTGAGGTAGATGATGCAGCCGATGACGACGGCGGCTGTCGCCAGCAGGGCGTTACGCCAGAGGAAATCGAAGAGAACGCGCCGGCGGGTGGCTCCGAAGGCACGGCGCACACCACATTCCTCCGTGCGGCGCTTGGCATGGAGCCACACAGTGCCGATGACCGCCAGCATCAGGTTGACGAGGAAGAAGAAGGCGAGCGCCAGGCTGCGGTTCACCTCCTGCGTGCGACCGTCGTCGAGTTCCATCTGCCGCAGATGCTCGTCGAAAGTCGTGAGGCGACTGATGCGGTTGAAGCCAGTTTTCCCGCTGCGGATGATATCTTGGCCGTGCTCCTCCACGAAGCGGTGGGCATCGAGGCCGTCCTTCAAGCGGATGATGTAGTAGCATTCGGTATGCTGCAGTTCTTGGGCCGTGATGATGAGCGAGCGCATTGTGTTAGAAACAGACTTGCGAAAGTCCTCAACGACACCGGCCACCGTCACCTCGAAGGGTTCTTGGTAGATGATGGTGAACTTGCGACCCACTACATCCGTCGTACCAAACAGGGAGATGGCTCCAGAGCGCGTCAGCACCACCTGGCGGTCCAGATTCTGAATGTGTGAAAGTTGCTCGGCAGAAGGACTGCCCGGCAGGGGACGCAGACCGTAGGTCTCGAAGAAATGGGACTCGGGGACGAAGTTGACGCTTGCCACATACGTCGTGTCGCCCTCGTAGTTGCATATAGCGTATGCGTGAAAAGTAAAACCGACGGAGCCATAATTGTCGTCGTACAAATAGACCGACGCTACGCCTTCCACGTCTGAGAGCTGGCGCAGCATCTGCTGGCGACGCTCTTGCGTTATCTCGTAGGGGTCGTGTGGTGTTCCGTTTTCATCCATCAGGTATTCGCCGCCCACCGCCGTCTCGGCATAGAGCAGTTGACTGTTGTCGTAGCCCAGTGGCAGGCTACGATAATAGAGGTTCACCACGGCGGGTTCGAACACCGCCCATGCCACGACGGTGATGATGACCAGTTCGAGGAACAGCCATGTATTCGCGTTCAGGATATTGTTCAGTTTCATTCTTATCTTTTCTCCATCATTGATTCCACAATAGGTTTTCTCAGACTCCACCAAGCAGGCACCACGGCGGCCAGCAGGTTGAGCACGACAATGGCGGCGAAGGCTCCAATGAAGAGCGTGGGCGCAAAGAGCATCTCGCCTTCAACTATCGGAGCCGTGCTGAGCGTGCTGTTGTCGAAGAACATGCCGAGGATCTCCCTGCGCAGGCCGTAGATGGCGAGCCACGAAAGGATGAGGCCGATGATGCCGCCGATGGTCGTCAGCACGAGGTTTTCTGCAATCACTTGACTCAATAGTGTACTGCGTCGTGCGCCAAAAGTCTTGCGCACCGCCATCTCCGCGCTGCGCCGCTCCATGCGCCCAGCAACGATGGCACAAAGGTTGAGCGCAGGCACGAAGAGCAGTACGAACAGGATGCCGACGTAGTGCCTGATGAGTTGCCAGACCGTGACCACCTTGAACACACTGTCGCGGTTCTCGGTGCGTAGCACGTGCATGGGATGAGTCTCCACCCCCTTGGTCAGCACACACTTCGTCTTGACTCCCTCGCCGAAACCGAATAGCGGCAGTTGCTCGGGATGCGACTGCTGTGTACGTGTCGCTATGTCGTCCAATTCCTGCTTCAAGGCCTGCAAGTGCTTATTGTCGCTCACCGTAGCCACAATGGAATAGAGTCCCTGATAGCGTGCGCTCATCTGCAAGCCAAACAGTGTGTAAGGAGCGATGACGTCGGCATAGCTGTCGGGCGTCAGTTGACTGCCACTTCGCATGACGCCCACCACACGCAGGCTCCAGCTGCCCTCTATCTCCACCATCTTCCCCACGGCATCCACGCCCTTGCCAAACAACCGTTCGGACAAACCGTCGGAGATGACGCAGACGGCCTCCTTCCCTTCTACCTCCTTGTTGGTAAAGGGCCGTCCGCTCACGAAGTCGTAGACATAGATCTTGAAGAAGTCGGCGCTGGTTTCGTTGCGGATGGCATCCACATAGTCATCCTTTCCGCGCACCACAAAGGTATGGCAGCGCCCTAACGTCTTGCCCGTTCCTGCCGCCAACAGCGTGGG
>JAGCZA010000025.1 GCA_017960525.1 Prevotella sp. | reverse complement strand
CATCCTGAGCCAGGATCAAACTCTCCATTGTAAAAAATTAATGTGTTATGGCGTCGCGGACCCCAGAAAACGGGGCGCGGCCAAAGTCTGTCTGAAGGCCTGGCAGGACATCCAATCATCTATCGAGCCAAAAAGCACCTAATAAAAATATTGACGGTTCCTTTTCCTCTACCCGGCGGCATAAAAAATTCACGCCGCCGCTTCTTGTACTACTTATTTCATCTGTCTATGTAAGCGTTTCAAAGAACTCTCTTTCTTGTGCCGAAATCAGGCCGCTTGCCTGTTTAGCGGGTGCAAAGGTACAAGTTTTAGGCTAACCAGCAAAACATTTTATGCCTTTTTTTTAAAAAGAACGAAAAGTTTTCCGATTAGTTTACAAAATATCAAAAATACACCATAATATATTATATATATAGGCACCGTTTTTGCATTTTCCTTTGAAAACGCCAACCGTCCTGACAAAGCAAAATTGCCCGCTTGTCTCAAATCCAAGGTCGAGGAAAACACTCCCCAAAAAGAAAGAGAAAAATAGAGTAACTCATACGCACTACGCAGATAGATTACAGACCCCACCCCTTCCCCTCCCCTTGATGGGAGGAAATGACTGCGCACGATTTAGGCTATATGCACCGGAATTATCGACTGACCCTATAAATTTTGGTTTGTAGCGGGCGC
Source organism: Prevotella sp. (assembly GCA_017960525.1). Classification (GTDB taxonomy): domain Bacteria; phylum Bacteroidota; class Bacteroidia; order Bacteroidales; family Bacteroidaceae; genus Prevotella. The sequence goes on along the minus strand of JAGCZA010000025.1, from coordinate 51,863 downwards.
TGCAAACATTAGCAGCGCCCGCTGCGGACATCAGCAGCGGGCGCTGCTAATGTTTTCCCCGCCCGCTACAAACCGAAACGGTGCGCCAACTGGCCTATTTGAACGCAAAAGTGGGAAGTCGTAAGACTTTCCACTTTTTACCTTTCAAGTGACTCCCGCGGGATTCAAACCCACAACCTTCTGATCCGTAGTCAGATGCTCTATTCAGTTGAGCTAGGGAGCCATCCGTCTTTTGCTTTTGCGGGTGCAAAGGTACGGACATTTTTTGAAACAGCCAAATATTTTCCTGACTTTTTTCAAAAAATCTGATTTTGGGGCAGTTCTTCGAGGGCTTGGCGAATCTTTTCCCGCTCGGGGGTGTTGAACTTGTAGAAGGGGGAGGCGACGAAGTCGTCGTTGATAATGCCGAGGAGGGAGAGGGCGCACTTCAGGCCTTTCAGGTAACTGGAGCCGTGGCGGCCTACGGTGTAGATGGTGCTGGAGATTTGCATGATGAACTGCTGGAGTTGGCGGACACGAGCGAGATTACCTGCGCTGGCGGCCTCGTACATCGCCACATAGAGTTGGGGGAACATGTTTGCGCCGCCATTGATGCCGCCGTGCGCGCCCAGCAGCACCATTTCGGCGGTCATTTCTTCGGGGCCGACGAGCATGGCGAAATCGGGGCGGCAGCGCATCTTGAACATCACCGACTGGAAATAGACGGCATTGGCGCTGGAGTCCTTGAAACCCACCACTTGCGGCAGTTGGGCGATGCGCTGCACGGTATCAGGGGCGAAACTCACCTTGACGTGCGAGGGCATATTGTAGAGGAAAACGGGCAACGGCAGTTGCGGCACCAGTTCCTCGTAGAACTGCGCCAGTTCGGGCTGGCCTGTGGCAAAGTAGTAGGGCGGAGCGGAGACCACGCCGTCGGCCCCGTTGTCGGCAGCCACACGGGCCAGGCGGATGCTCTCGACGATGGAGGTGTCGCTGACGCAAACCAGTAGCGGCAGGCGGCCCCGGTTGATGCGCGACGACTGGACAATCATCTCCTTGCGCACGGCGTAACTCAGACTCTGTTCCTCGCCCGTGGTACCGAGGATGAACAGGCCGTGGACGCCGCCGCTTATCAGGTGTTCAATCAACCTTTCGAGGCTCTCCACGTCGAGCGTCTCATTGTCTTTCAAAGGGGTCACGAGCGGCGGGATGATGCCGCATAAGCCCCCTAAGTTAGGGGGTTGGGGGTCTGAACAGGCATTGTTGCTTAATCTTGTCATATATTAATAATTTATTGTTGTTACAGGACGGCTTGAGTAGTGCATAGGCGCAGACGGGCGTTTGGTCAGACCCCCAACCCCCTAACTTAGGGGGCTAAGAACCGTATCTTTCACGGGTTATTTGTTCCAATGATTTCCCTCGGGTGTTCGGCGCTCCGACGGTGCCGATGACGAGCGAGATGACGAGAAGTGCGAGCATAACCCAGGCGGCACGGGTGAAGCCCTCACCCTGCTCGCCGTAGATGTAGACGAAGCCGAGGCCCCAGGCCGCGCTCAGGCCGCGCACGATGAAGAACATGATGCCCTGGGCGGCGGCACGATAGCGGGCGGGGAAGAGTTCGCTGGCCCACAGCGCGTAGAACGACTGCACGGAGATGCCCGCCTGTAAAGCCCATAACAGCGTGAACAGCAGCAGTCCGGCCATACTGGTGATGCCCACGGTGAGCACCATCGCCCAGGCAAGGACGGCGAAACTGACGCCAACGAAGTAGAGCCACCGCTGGTTGACCTTGTCGACAATCATCGAGAAGACAAACGTGGTGGCGATGATGCCCAGCCATTGGCCGACGGACAGCAGGTTGGCGGCGGCATTGGAAAGTCCGCCCGCCGTCTCGTAGATGTGCTGCTGGAAGAAGCCCATCACCGAGGCCACCAGGTTCCAAGTGAGGTACATACCAGCCAAGAAGAGCAATGTCTTTGCAAACTTGGAAATGAAAAATGAGAAATGAGAAATACGATTACCATCGTTAAAGTCATCATATTTTTCATTTTTCATTTCTAATTTCAGCTTTTCCCACTCTTTCGACTCGTCCAATTGCCGCTGCAACAGCCACGCGATGAGTGCCACAACGAAGAGGGAGACGAAGACAATGCGCGAACTGAACACGTTGAGGGCGCCGCCTTCGGTCACGCCAAAGACCGCCGCCACCGTCTGCACCAGGGGGAACAGCCAGCCCTCGCTGCCCGCACCACTAGTGGGCGGAGCCAGGAGCGTGCCGAGGATGAGTATGACCGTCGGCCCGATGCCCCACGCCATTTGCGAGATGCCGATATTGCGCCCACGGTTCTTCACCTCGCTGCTTTCGCTGATGTACGTCCACGAGGCAGGCACGCCCACGCCGACGCTGATGCCCGTAATGAGGAATCCCAGCAGCAATTGCACGAAACTGGTTGCCAGCAGGATGCAGAGCACGCCCGCCATATAGACCAGCATATTGTAGGTATAGATGGCTTTGCGCCCGTATTTGTCGGCCAGGAATCCGCCGATGATGGCGCCGATGGCTGCGCCAAGGCAGTTGGCGCTGATGGCATTGAGCCAGCCCAGGTGCCCCTCGGTCAGTCCGAGATAGTCTTTCCACAAGGTGAGGCCGCTGGCACCCGCCACGATGGCCCCAGCGTCCAGATAGTTTGTCAGCGACACCGCGATGGTGCTTTTCAGGCTGCTTTTTTTCTTCATAATCCCTATTATATATAAAGATGTGTATTACCAGTCATCGGTTCGGAACGACGAGACGGGCAGGCCGTCGTGCATCAGGTCGCCCACGGCCCAGTCGGAGAAGGCATAGCGCACGGCAATGGGGTGCTTCACGTCTCTGCTGTGCACGTAAACGCGGTTGCGGTTGACCCAGGCTTCGGCGGAGTGGAACACGCGGTCGGGGCCGGCCACCTCGAAGTTGTCGCTCGTGGGACCGTGCTCGAAATAGACCCACTCCTTGCTGCGGTCGAAGGCCACAACGGCGGTGTCGCCACGGAACTCTACGCCGCTATAGACGGCAAACTCGGGCATTCCCTTCACGCCGTAGGTGTTGGCGAGGGCGAGCAGAGCCAGTCGCTCGCCGGCCTGCCGCTTCTTGCGGGGATGTATGACCTCCTTCAGTCCCGTGTCCATCAGCACGGCCATACGGGCATTGGCAATCATCGTCTCAGCCTTCGACTGCTGTTCGCGCAGGAGGGCGCTGTTGTATTTCGCCCAGTCGGTGGCCGAATAGTCAAACGGCGCAATCTGGCAGTAGTAGAAGGGGAAGTCGCCCTGCCGCCACTCCTCGCGCCAGCCCTCCACCATCCGCTTCAGCAATGGGGCGTAGAAGTTGTAGCGCGGCACATTGTCCTCGCCCTGATACCAGATGGCGCCACGTATGCCATAGCCGATGAGCGGCGACAACTGGCCGTTGTAGAGGGCCGTGGGGCAACGCTGCAACAGGCGCTTCACATCGTCCTGGCCGATGGTCTGCTGCACCTGCGGGAACGTTTTCAGCCAGTCGGCCTTCATCCACGCCTCGCAGGCCGAGCCGCCGTAGGCCGTGCAGATAAGGCCCACGGGCACGCCAAGCATCCGCCGGAGGGCACGCCCGAAGAAATAGGCCGTGGCCGAGAAATTGCGTACTGACTCGACATTGGCCGCCCGCCAGGGGCCGCCCTTCACGTCGTGCTGCGGTTCCAGGGTGGCGTTCTGCTTGGCATAGAACAGACGGAGCAGCGAGTCGCCACATTGCAACAACTCTTCGGCGGCTCCCTCCACGGGCTGCGCCTTGTAGCCTTTCATCAGCATCTCCATATTCGACTGGCCTGAGCACAGCCACACTTCGCCGATGAATACGTTTGTCAGGCGGCGACGGGAGCCGTCGTTGAATGTCACTTCGTATGGTCCGCCAGCCTGTGGCGTCGGCACCGTCACCTCAAACCGTCCGTCGGCATCGCTCGTGGCAACATAGCGTTTGCCGTTCCACGAGGTCGTGACGGTCACCTTTTTGCCCTGTGTGCCGCCATAGAACCGGTCGCACCAGCCCCACAGGCGCACCGATGCCTGTTGTTGGAGCACCATCCCGTCAGCAAACACTTGGGGCAGGAGCACCTCGGCCAGCGCCGGCAGGGGCAGCAGGGCGAGGGCAGAAAGAAGAAACTGTTTTAAAATCTTTGTCATAGTTGCTTCTATATTGTTTGCGTCGTATTCAAAAAGTTGGCTGCAAAGTTAATGTTTTTATGCGAACAAACCAAAAAATTTTGGTTTGTTCGCATAAAAGTTGTAATTTTGCAGGGTATAACAGATGAATGGAGGATGAAAAGGGTTTTATTGTTCATTATTTCAGCATTGATGGTTGTGTCAGCGTGGGCTCAGAAGGCCGTCATCAGCGGAACCGTCAGCGATGCCACCACGGGAAAAGCCGTGGCTGGAGCCAGCGTGACTGCTGGCAAGTGGTCTGTGGTGACCAATGATGACGGATTCTTCACCCTGAAGACTGACGGAGCCGTTACCGAAGTCGCCATATCGCACGTGGGCTTCCAGACACAACATGCAAAAGTCGACGCCCAGAACAACAGTCCCCTGCGTATCAGGCTCAGGCCCGTCACCATCCAACTGGACGAGGTGCTGGTTATGGCCGACAATGCGCGTATGTTGCTCAATATGGCCATCAGCCGCATCCCTTCCAACTATAGCAGCCAACCAGAGCTGTTCAGATGCTTCTACCGTGAGACAGCTATGAAGCGGCAGCACTACATCTGTGTGGCAGAAGGTGTGGTGGACATGTACAAAACCGACTATCAGCAAGGAACGGAGCGCGACCGTGTGGCCATCAGCAAAGGCCGACGGCTGATCAGCCCCAAGCAGGGCGACACACTCAGCGTGAAGGTGCTCGGCGGCCCCGTCACGCCCATCGTGCTCGACCTGGTGAAAAACAGGGAGCTGCTCCTGAACAAAGAGGAGCTGGACTGCTACGACGTTAAGATGGAAGTGCCAACAAGCATCAACAACCGTATGCAGTACGTCGTCAGCATCGCGCCCCACCGCATTATGCCCTACCCTCTTTACTTTGGCCGTCTCTACATCGACCAAGAGACGTTCTCCTTCACCCGCGCTGAACTGAGCCTCGATATGAGTAACCGCCAGAAAGCCACAGAAATGATGCTCGTGAAGAAACCCGCCGGCGTGCGTTTCCGCCCGAAGGAGCTGTCGCTGCTTGTCGACTACCAGCTGGGCGACGACGGAAAGACGCGCATCAGCTACCTTCGAACCACCTTCCGCTTCAACTGCGACTGGCGCCGCCGTCTGTTCGCCACCTCATTTGCCGCTTTCTGCGAAATGGTCGTCACGAGCAAGGACGAGGGCGAGGCACAACCCATACGCGGCCGCGACTCCTTTGACCAGCACGACGCTTTCTATGACAAGGTCGACTATTTCCGCGACCCCGCCTTCTGGGAAAACTACAACATCATCGAACCCACAGAGACGCTTGACCGCGCTGTCCAGCGACTACTGAAGAAATACTGAATTATGAAACGACTTTCACTTACTTTTTGCCTGGTGTGCATACTATGCGCAGCCTCGTCGGCCAAAGACTATGACATTGTGGACTTCGGAGCCAAAAACGACACGACCGTGCTCAGTACTGCGGCCATCCAGCGAGCCATCGACCAGTGCTCGGCGGCGGGCGGCGGGCGTGTGGTGGTGCCTGCGGGTATGTACAAAACGGGCACGCTGGTGCTGAAGAGCCACGTAAATCTGCACCTGGAGACGGGCGCCACACTCTTCGGCAGCACGCGCCTGGCCGACTATCGCCCGATGAAAACCGACTACGTGTCACTGCGCACATGGGACGAGACCGTGCAACTCATCTTTGCCGACCGCGTACAGGATGTGCGCATCAGCGGCAGCGGCACCATCGACGGGCGCGGCTCGGCTTTCAAGAAACTCAGTTGGAACGACGAGGGCATCACCCGTCCGCATCTGCTACGCTTCATCCAGAGCCAAGACATCTGCGTCGAGGACGTGACCCTGCGCAACAGTGGCTGCTGGATGCAGCACTATCTGGCCTGCGACCGCCTGCAAATCAGGGGCATCAAGGTGTTCAACCGCAACAACTACAACAATGACGCGCTCGACCTGGACGGCTGTCACGACGTGGTGGTGAGCGAAATGATGGCCGACAGCGACGACGATGCCATCACGCTGAAGTCCACCTCGCCGCGACTCTGCGAGAACGTGGTCATCCACGACTGCATCGTCAGCAGCCATTGCAACGCCATCAAGCTGGGCACCGAGACCAACGGCGGCTTCCGCAACATCAATATCTCCAATTGTGTGGTCAGACCCTCTGAGGATCAGTCGACACAGTTCTTCGGCGACCCGTCGAAGCGCGGCACGTCGGCCATCTCGCTCGAGATTGTCGATGGCGGCACATTGGAGAATGTACACGTGAGCAACATCGTGGCCGAGGGCACCGAGTCGCCCATCTTCATCCGTCTGGGCAATCGCGCCCGTGGCTATGCCGAGGGTGTGCCAGTGACGAAGGTCGGCACCATCAAGGGCGTCCACCTGTCGCATATTACTGTGAACGGCGCCGGACCCACGGGCTGCAGCATCACCGGCCTGCCCGGCCATCCCGTGGAGGATGTCTGGCTCACGGACATCACCATCCACCAGCAGGGCGGCAGCAAGGAGGTGGCCGTGCCCGACGACGAGAAGGAGAAGGACTATCCCGAAGCCACCATGTGGGGTGTGCTGCCCGCCAAGGGATTCTTCATCCGCCACGCCCGCAACATCACTTTCCGCGACATCATTATCACCACCGACCAGCCCGACGCCCGTCCCGAATACGTCAGGGTGGATGTGGAGTAGCTACACCGTAATATATATATGAAGATAATCCGCCAGTCTGGGGTATGCCTGATAGCCTTGTTCAGCGTGCTGCCTATTGCCGCTGCACAGCCATGGAAAGCCATTGAAAGGCTGTGGCAGAAGCCTACGGCAGACTACCGCATGAAGACGTGGTGGTTCTTTGGCTATGAGAGGACTGACGACGAAGGCATCGCTGCCGATGCAGAGGCACTGAGCGCTGCCGGCTTTGGTGGGGTGGTCTATTACGACCAGAATCATGCAAAGGTACAGGGAGAGGCCGAGGATGCCTTCAGCCCGGAATGGTGGCGGCATCTGCGACGGGCTGCCAGCGAGGCAAAGCGGGCTGGACTGAGTTTTGAATTGAACATATCGAATGGCTACTGTGCCGGAGGGCGGTGGATAGACCCTGCACACGCCATGCAGCGTGTGGCCTCTGCCCAGATGACCGTCACAAGAGACGGGAAAGGGCAGTGGCTTACGGTGGACGGACGGCTTGACATCACCGGTCGTGAAGGTTATGTCCGGGATATTGCCCTTATCGCCATGCCATGCACCGACGATGGGAAGATGCGGCACATTACGGCCGATTACAGAGCCAGGGGCAAGGGCCGAAACGGGGCGATGCAGGGTCCCCTTGAGGGTGACGGCCAGTTTACGGGCTATGGCTTCACGCCATTGCCAGACATCGGTGTCCTTCAGGTGAGTGCCGACAGTGTGCAGTGGCGCGACGTGGTGCGCCTGCAGCCTATGTACAGCAGTCAGGGCGGCTACTATGTGCGCACCAATGCCTTTCCTGCCACCGAAGGCCGCTTCTGGCGCATACACTATACGGGCAAGGAGCGGCTGAAGGAATGGCATGTGGGCAGTGAGGCTATGCTCGACCGCTGGGAAGAGCGTGCCGCCTTGCACAGCGACTTTGCCGAGGGCGACGACACGCCAGACTATGCACGTCAGGAGACGATAGACCCACGGGAATGTATTATCCGTCTCTCTCCGTCAGAGGATGTCTGCCGGAATCCTGCCTCTATTGTGCCCGAGGGTGCAGATTGTGAAAAATGGCGCATCCTTCGACTGGCTGCGGTCCTGACGGGCGCCAAGTCGAAGCACGGGCGGCAGAACCTGCTGGGCTATGAGTGCGACAAACTGTCGGCGGAGGCCGCCAATCTGCATTGGGACAGCTATGTGCAGGTGCTGCTTGACTCGCTGCCACAAGGCACCGTCAGCGGCATTACGATGGACTCTCACGAGGGTGGTTCGCAGAACTGGACACCACGCATGCTCGATGAATTCCGCCAGCGGCAGGGCTACGACTTCGCTCCCTATCTGCCCACGTTGGCCGGCTATGTCGTGGAGTCGGCAGAAAAGACCGCCCAAGTGCTTTACGACTACCGTCAGACCATTGCCTCGCTCATCCGGGATTGTTATTTCGGCACTTTCCAGCAACGCGCCTCTGCGCTTGGCCTCACGTTCACGGCACAGGCCATTGGCAATGCGCTCTGCATCACGGGCGATGCCATCAGCGTGAAGCAGGCGGTGGACAAGCCGCAGGGTGAGTTCTGGGCCTATCAGCAACACGGCGCCTACGACGTGAAGGACTGTTCGAGTGCTGCACACCTTTACGGCAAGCCCATCGCTTCGGCAGAGGCGATGACCGACTGTGAGTACCGTCATACACCAGCCGACTTGCACCGTGTGGCCAGCATCGCCTTCTCGATGGGTGCGCAGGAGTTCGTGGTCTGTGCCACACCGCATATCCCAATGGCCGAGGTCGGCCAGCCCTACATCGCAGGACGCGAATACGCCATCAACCGCAGCAATCCCTTCTGGCAGCAGATGAAGCCTGTGTGGCTCCAGGCCGCCCGCTCGATGGTGATGCTCCGCCAGGGCAAGGCCGCTCCCGACGTGCTGATATTCCTGGGCGACGACGTGCCCATCAAGACCATCACCAGCCGACTGCCCGCAGGCATCAAGGGTCTGGACTGGGATGTGTGCACGGGCGACGCCTTGTTGCACCGCCTGACGGCAAGGAACGGTCAACTGGTGACGCCCGACGGCGTGGTGTACAAGGCCCTGCTGATGGCCGATAAGGCCTATGCCAGTGCTGAGACGAAGGCCCGGATTAATGCTTTTCGCAATGCGGGCGTGCCCGTTCTCCGTTCGGGCGAGGCCATCGGGCGCCCCCTGGAAATTCTGACTCAAAGCGTCAATGTGGTTCACACACACAGACGATGGTCTGAATCCCCTAAAAGGGTGACTGAACTATTCTATTTGGCAAACCTTGAAAACTATGCCGCCAAAGTCCGCTTCCGGTTGCAGGACCACCCGACGAAGGTGACGGTGTGGCACAATCTCTCTGGCCGACGTACTTCGCTGAAAAGCCAGCCCAACGACACCTTCATCCTGTCGCTGCAACCCTGTGAATCTGTGTTTCTGACCTATTAGCCATTCTGCCAAATGAAGAAAGAGCTGTCCATACTGATACCCGTCTATAATGGTGACTGCCGCCAGCAGGTCAAGGAACTGAGCCGCCAAGCGCAGGCCATAGAGGGGCTGGATTATGAAATCATCGTGGCCGACGATGGTTCCACCGATGCCACTTGTGTGGCGCTATGCCGCGAGGTGGAGCGGTTGCCGCACTACCGGTTCATCGCCCGCAAGGAGAACGTGGGCCGCTCGGCCATCCGCAACTTCCTGGCCCGTGAGGCCCAACGTGAATGGCTGCTGTTCATGGACTGTGATATGGCCATTCCCAATGACTGGTTCCTTAGGCGATATTTGGAGGGCGACTTTGCCCAAATTGCCTACGGGGGCTACCTGATTGGAAATGGAGAAAGCTCTAACTTGCGGTATCTCTACGAGAAAAAGAACCTACTCCAGCACAGTGTGGAACAACGGCGAAAAAGACCATTTATGCATTTCCACACTTGCAATTTTCTGGTACAACGGGAGGTGATGCTTGCTCATCCATTTGATGAACGTTTCCGACACTACGGTTATGAGGACGTGCTTTGGGGGAAGCAACTCCGCAGTGCAGGTGTAAAAATAGACCACGTGGATAATCCTGCGGGCTTTTTCACATTTGAAGATAACCCCCATTTTGTAGCAAAGACTGAAGAGGGACTGCGCACACTCTATAAGTTTAGGAACGACTTGCGTGGCTATTCGCAGTTGATTACTTTTGTGGAGAATATCCACCTGCCCCCAGTACGCTGGGCCATCCGTCTGTGGCACTGGCTGTTCGGCCCGCTGGAGCGCCGCAACCTGTGCGGCAGCCATCCTAACTTGAAGGTTTTCGCCCTCTACAAATTAGGCTATTATTTGTCGCTGACTTAGCGCTTGCTGTAGGGCGACTCGTCCATGAAGAGATAAGAGGGCTGGTAGCCGCCGAAGTCGACAACGATTTTCTCGAAGACAATGCCGGGATGGCAGGGGTGGAGGGTGAGTTCGTGGCTGCCATCGCCAACGGCGCCTACAGGCAGCTCTACCGTCTTCTCCACAATGCGGCGGGCCACGGCAGGATAATACTCAGAGTACATATAGGGCTGGCGGTCCACAAGTGTCTTGTTGAAGTTCACCGTCTGCGGCTCCGAGCCGTCCAGGCTGACGGTGTATTCATGTCCGCCCACGTTGAGAAAGTCGAGTGTCGATTTCACGATGACGTGCACTTTCACTTTTGAGACACCTTCTGGCAGCGTGAAGCGGTAGTTCACCTTGGCATCGCCTGTCGGCTGGGTGTATGGCGTGAGTGCCACGGCGCTGCGTGTGCGGCCGTAGTGGGGGTAGATGCTCCACTCGGTTCCCTGTGGTGCCTGTTGGCTGTAGAAGTGCTCGGCCTCCATGGCCACATAGCCGTTAGAGTGGTTAAAGGCATAGCCGCCTGCAGCCACATTCTCAATAGTTCTTGTCTCGGGCAGCATGTCATGGCGGAAATTGTCGTTCCACGAGCGGTAGCCTATGTGCTTCTGGGTCATCATGCCGTTCCATTTGCCGCCGGCAATATCGTGGTTGTAGGCGGCGCAGAGCACGGAGTCGCGACGGAAGCACTGGGCCACACGAGCGGCCCAGAGGTTGATGTCGGGACTGCCCTGCGTGGCCAGTTGCTGGTTCATAGCCTGGGCGTAGTACATATCGTAGAGATTGGCCATTGCCTGCACGGGGAAGAGCAGCAGTTGGCGGTAGAAGTCGCGGGTCTCGGCGGGCACCTGTTCGTAAAGCCGCAGGGCACGCAGTTCGAGTCGCTGGTAGTCGTCGGCCACCTGGCGCCACTCGCCGTTCTTGACGTTGTAGGTGCGGGCGTCGAGCATTTCGGGGGTGACGCGGGCCATATACTGGCAGTTCTGGTTGTAGATGTCGGCGGCTTCGGTGGCGATGGCATCGCCACAAACGGAACGGAAGAAGCGGAGGGTGTGGTCGGTGACGGTCTGCTGGGTGTATTCTTTCGGGTTCCATGCCATATCCATAAAGAGTTGGATGGGGTACTCCATCGGCTTGAGGTCGCCCACGTTGAGAATCCACATGCGCTGGATGCCGAAGTCGTAGGCCAGCGACAGTTGCTCGAACATCTGCTGCGTCTGCGTGACATTCAGCCACTTCGTGTTACGCGGTGCGCCCACGTAGTCCACGTGGTAGTAGATGCCCCAGCCACCCTTGCGGCTGCGCTCCTTGTCGTCGATGGGCACACGGCGAATGTTGCCCCAGTTGTCGTCGCAGACGAGCATAATGACGTCGTCGGGCACACGGAAACCGGCATCATAATAGTCCTGCACCTCTTTGTAGAGCGCCCACACCTGTGTGGTTTTCTCGGGTGCCTTGCCCGTCACCTCCTTGATAATCTTGCGCTGGTTGCCGACGATACGTTCCATCAGTTTCGTGTCGGCGTTCTCGCTCATCGCCTCGTCGCCGTCGCCGCGCATGCCGATGGTGACAACATCCTCGGTGCCTTTCATCCGCTCAATGCCCTCGCGGAAGAACTGGTCGAGTTTCGCCTGGTTCGTCTGGTAGTTCCAGGCGCCCCACTCCTTGCGGTTGCGGGCGTACTCCTGATGGTTGCGGGCCATCGGTTCGTGGTGGCTGGTGCCCATCATCACGCCCATTCTGTCGGCAGTCTTGCCGTTTTCCGGGTCGTCGGCATAGAAGGCCCATCCCCACATGGCGGGCCAGAGAAAGTTGCCCTTCAGTCGCAGGATGAGTTCAAACACTTTCTCATAGAAACGGTGGTCGCCATAGTTGGTGCCCCAGGTGTTTTTCACCCACGATGTGAGGCAAGGGGCCTCGTCGTTGAGGAACAGGCCACGGAACTCCACGGCAGGCTCGCCGTCGGTGTAGGTGCCGGGCAGGAACCAAGCCTCGTCATGTTTCGCCACAGGAGCGTCGGCCCACCAGTACCAGGGCGAGACGCCCAACTGGCGCGACAACTCGTAGACGCCGTAGATGGTGCCGCGACGGTCGCTGCCCGCAATGACCATCTTGCCGTCGGCGTTGGTGATGATGAACTTCTCCCGCTTGCCCTTCAGACCGGCCAGTTTCAGGGCATCCACAGCCGGATTCCGGCCAAGCGTGCCGATGAGGATGGTGGGCGCCTTCGCCTCAGGTGAGACAAGGAGAGGGGCTTTGGCTTTCCCCAACACCCGCTCCATATCGGCCTGCAAGTTACGAATGGCGATTTTCACGCCCTCGTCGTCGTTGTCATTATAGCCGATGGTGGCCTTGGCCAGGCTGATGGCCCCTGGCTGTTGGGAAAAACTGATGAACTGCTCTGCGGCGGAGAGCAATGCTATTTGCGCAAGGGCAAACAGGGAAAGGACAAGTCGCTTCATATCAATATCGGTATTTTTCTGCAAAAATAGCCGATATTGGCGACAATGGCTTTTGCCCACGTTTCAAATAGTTCAAAAAAAGCGACCAAACGGGCAGAAACAACCAAAAGCCGAAGCCTCTGAAAAGAAAGGAAAAGTTTGGACGAACCAAACTGGGAGTTTGGACGGAGCAAACTCATAGTTTGGTTCGTCCAAACTTTGGGTCAGTCGTTTCCTTCGGTGCATCACGGCGCAACAGCTCCCCGCCCCTGAAGGGGAGGGGTTGGGGGTGGGGTCAGTATCTTTTTGGCTGACAAGAAATTACAGACCCCACCCCTGCCCCTCCCCTTGATGGGAGGGGAATGGCTGCGCACAATTTAGGCAATAGGTACCAGAATTATCGACTGACCCCCTTATTTTGGGCTTCCATTTCCTCCTCCGGCATTTCGTCGTCCAGACTGCCGTTCCATAGGTATTTGCGGGTTTCGCGGGCGGCCACGCCACTGAGCAGCAACAGGGCCACCAGATTGGGAATGGCCATTAAGGCGTTCATGCAGTCGGCGATGTTCCAGATGATGTCGAGGCTGATGATGCAACCGAAGAAGAGAGCCACGATGAAGAGCACGCGGTAGAAGCGGTTGGCCCGCTGGCGCTCGATGTAGTTCACGGCACTTTCGCCATAGTAACTCCAGCCCAAGATGGTGCTGAAGGCGAAGGTGAGTATGCCGAAGGTGAGCAGCGGCGCACCCACAACGGGAATCTTTGAGAAGGCCACTTTGGTCAGAGCTGCCCCGTCGCTGTAACTGATGTCGGGATAGGCCATGATGCTGCTCACCAGCACAAGGCCCGTCATCGCACAGATGATGACCGTGTCCCAGAAGGTGCCTGTGGCCGAGACGAGCGCCTGCCTCACGGGATTGCGCGTCTGTGCGGCGGCGGCCACGATGGGTGCCGAACCCATACCACTCTCGTTGCTGAAAAGCCCTCGTGCAATGCCATAACGGGCGGCCATCATCACCGTCGCGCCCACAAAACCGCCGCCGGCAGCAGAGGGGTTGAAGGCCGAGGTGACAATGAGTTTCAGTGCCGGCCAGACAAAGGGGGCGTTCATCACCAGAATGACAATGCAACCTATCACATAGAAAAAAGCCATAAAGGGCACCAAAAACGTACACACGCGGGCAATCGACTTCACCCCCCCCAGGATGACCACTGCTGTGAGCAGGCAGACGAAGATGCCCACGACCCAGGTGGGGATGCCGAAGGTCTCGTTGGCCAGCAGAGCGATGCTGTTGGCCTGAACGGTGCAGCCGATGCCAAACGAGGCCAAGGCCGTGAATACGGCGAAAAGTATTGCCAACCACTTCATACCCAAGCCACGCTCCAAGGCATACATCGGGCCGCCGTATGTGCGTCCGTCACGGCCTTTCACACGGTACTTCACTGCCAGCAGCCCCTCGGCATATTTGGTGGCCATACCGAAGATGCCCGTCAGCCAGCACCACAGCACCGCTCCCGGACCGCCAAGGGCCACCGCCGTAGCCACTCCCACGATGTTGCCCGTGCCGATGGTGGCGGCCAGAGCCGTGGCCAAGGCGCCAAACTGGCTCACGTCGCCGCTGGCACCGTCGTCGCGCTTTATGGAGAGGCGGATGCCCGTCAGCAGCTTACGCTGCGGCACGCCCAAGCGGAACGTCAGAAAGACGTGAGTGCCCAGCAGCAGTACAACCATTGGCCAGCCCCAAAGCAGGGAACTGAATAGCATGAAAAAGTCGTTGATGGTTTCCATTGACGCGAAGTTTTAGAGGAAAATTCGTTAAAGAGTTACAAAAGTAATGGTTTTCCCCCATATAGTTTTGCACATTTACAAAGTTTTAACTAATTTTGCACGTGTAGACTTAAAACATTAGTAAATCTGAACAATGAAAACAACTCTCTTTTCCCTTGCTTTTGCATTGGCAGCCACGCTTTCCGCCAACGCACAGCACGTGATGGACGTGCAGACGAAGAAGTTGGGCGCACCCGTCCAGAGCACCATGTACGGCATCTTCTTTGAAGACATCAACTACGCCGCCGACGGCGGACTCTATGCCGAACTGGTAATGAACCGCTCCTTCGAATTTCCCAACCACTTCGCAGGATGGGACATTTCGGGCAAAGTGACGCTGAAGGACGACGGCCCCTTCGACCGCAACCCGCACTATGTGCGCCTGGCCCCGGCCGGCCATCGCGACAAGCACACGATGATTGAAAACCACGGTTTCTTCGGCATCGGCGTGAAGGGCGGCCAGGAATACCGTTTCTCAGTCTGGGCGCGTGTGCCCGACGGCGGCAAGGCCAAACTGTGGATAGACCTGGTGGACAACGCCACCATGAGCGACGACCAGAAACTGGGCAACACCAGCGTCGACATCAGCGGCAAGGAATGGAAGAAATACACGGCCATCATCAAGCCCCGCCGCACTTTTGACAAGGCCCACCTCCGCGTGTGGGGCGACAGCCAGGTGACGACCGACTTGGAGCACGTCTCGCTCTTCCCCACCGATACGTGGAAAGGCCGTGAGAACGGTATGCGCCGCGACCTGGCACAGGCCCTCTTCGATATGCATCCCGGCGTGTTCCGTTTCCCTGGCGGCTGCATTGTCGAGGGTACCGACCTGGAGACCCGCTACCAGTGGAAGAACAGCGTTGGCCCGGTGGAGAACCGCCCGCTGAACGAGAACCGCTGGCACTACACCTTCACCAGCCGCTACTTCCCCGATTATTACCAGTCGTATGGCCTCGGCTTCTACGAGTTCTTCCAACTCTGCGAGGACTTCGGCTGCGAGCCTCTGCCTGTCATTTCGTGCGGTCTCTCGTGCCAGTTCCAGAACCCCGACCCCACTCAGGCTGGCGTGCACGTACCTGTTGACCAACTCGACAGTTATATTCAGGACGCTCTCGACCTGGTGGAGTTTGCTAATGGCGACGTGACTACGAAATGGGGCAAGGTGCGTGCCGATATGGGCCACCCGCAGCCCTTCAACCTGAAGTTCCTCGGCGTGGGCAACGAGCAGTGGGACTACGACGAGAAGCACGGCGGCTATGGCCCCGTCTTCACCGAGCGCCTGAAGAAGTTCAACGATGCCCTGCGCGCCAAATACCCCACGCTGAAACTCATCGGCACCACAGGCCCGAACTCTGAGGGCTGGGACTTCGACCTTCTGCAGCCGCGTATGAAGGAACTGAAGGTCGACCTCTACGACGAGCACTACTACCGCAACGAGGAGTGGTTCCTCAGCCACGGCCTGCGCTACGACTCCTACGACCGCAAGGGGCCCCGCGTCTTTGCCGGCGAATATGCCTGCCACGGGAAGGGCAAGAAGTGGAACCACTTCGAGACCTCGCTCTACGAGGCCGCCCACATGACGGGCATTGAGCGCAATGCCGACCTCGTCCACATGGCCACCTACGCCCCGCTCTTCGCCCACGTTGAGGGCTGGCAGTGGCGTCCCGATGCCATTTGGTACGACAATCTGCGCTCCTTCCGCTCCGTCAGTTACTACGTGCAGCAGATGTTCGCTATGAACCGAGGTACCAACGTGCTCCAACTCACTATGAACGGCAAGCCCGTGGCCGGGCAGGAGGGCCAGGACGGCCTCTTCGCCTCCGGCGTCTTCGACAAGGATGCCGACGAAATTGTGGTCAAAGTGGTGAACACGTCGAAGCAGCCGCAGCCTGTCACCCTCAACCTCGTGGGCATCAAGGGCGACCGCACTGCCACCACGCTCACCCTCAGCCACAACGGCTCTATGGACGACGAGAACACGCTCGACCAGCCCGAAAAAATTACGCCAAAGTCAGGCTCTGCCAAGGTTGAGGCTGGCAAGAAGGCGGCCACACTCACCGACCAGTTGCCGCCTATGACCTTCCGCCTCTACAGAATCAAGAAGTAATTGTTGTCTGAAACAAATTCCCGTAATTGTCATTCTCACGTGAATTACGGGAATTTGTTTCCTCGTATTAGCATGACTGCACTCCTGGCGACCACTTATTTCGGGCCTGTGCAGTGGTATCAGAAACTGTACCGCTACGACCGCGTGCTCATCGACCAACACGAGTCGTTCCGCAAACAGACCTTCCGCAACCGCTGCATCATCGCCACCACCCAAGGACTGCAGGCGCTCACCGTTCCTATTGACACTTCAAACCCGGCCATTGGCGAGGTGCGGCTGAGCGACCACGGTAATTGGCGGCACCACCATTGGCAGGCCTTGCAGTCGGCCTACGGCGAGTCGCCCTTCTTCGACTATTATGAGGATGACCTCCGCCCCTTCTTCACAGAGCGGCGGTGGGAGCGGCTCATCGACTTCAACGAGGCCATCTGCCTGAAGATGTGCGAGTTGCTCGACATTCAGCCCAGCGTGCAACGTACCACCGACTTCCATCGTCCCGCCACCGTCAGTCCCGTCCCCCTTTCGGTGCCGGCGGTGCCGCTGGCCGACGGCTCCCCAGCCGACGACTTCCGCGAGGCCATCAACCCCAAACACCCCTTGCCAGACCCCTCATTTCAGCCGCAAACCTACTATCAGGTTTATGCCCTAAAGCACGGCTTCCTGCCCAATCTTTCCATTCTTGACCTCCTGCTAAACATGGGTCCAGAGGCCATTTTCTTCCTTTAAAAGGCCGTTTTTTGCTTTTTTAACGTAATCCGCAGTTCCCATAACGCGGATTTTCTGTATCTTTGCAGAATATTTCGACGAAGAAAGAAATTTTCAACCCTTTTATTAACAATTAAATTTTTAGCTTATGAAGAAAGTTACATTCTTGTTGATTGCTCTTCTATGCGCCGTGGTGACATTCGCCGCCGGGCCGAAGAAGCAATTCACTCCGCTGCCTTTCGCGCCTAAACAGGCCAGTGTGCAGATGGGGAAGCAGTTCAATGCCAAGCAGGCTCCTGCTGGTTTGGCCAAGCAAGCCCTGAAGGGTGCAAAAGCAAAGGCTCGCGCCCCGAAGAAGGCAATTACAGCCGCCGACCTGGTGGGTGACTACCAGTGGGATTTTGAGCAGGCAAGTGAGACATCAACAGACCTTGAGTCGCTCACGACAACCGCAGGTTCAGCCCATGTCACCATCGCTCTCGGTGAGGCAGAGCCCACAGAGTTTGAAGCCACATTCGACTTCAACGAGATGGATGTGCCTACATCAACTAATGCCACTAATGACGGTGACATTACTCAGGAAGAGACCCTTACCGAAGGCGGTGTGGCTCTGACCATTTCGCCGAAGGATGAAGGTGTGAGCAGCCCCAACCGTTTCTGGAGCACTACTGCCGGTCCCCAGTTGCGCGTCTACAGCGGCACGCTGACCTTCGAGGTTCCTGAGGGCTTTGTGATGACCCAGATTGTGTTCAACCACAACGGAAAGTGGGGAGCTAACACCGTAGGCGAAGATGCTATTGCTAACGATGCCGAGGCCAAGGTTGCCACTTGGACTGGTGAAGCAAAGCAGGTGGTCGTTGCTATCGCTGCAAACAGCCAGATCAACAGCATTGAAGTGGCTTATAGCGTCGAAGGTGCTGAAGAAGCCGTTGGCGAGCCAATCGTCATTTCGGGCATGTTTACAAAAGACCTCAAGGGTACTTTGTATAACGACGAGGACGGAGACTACTTTGTGATTGATGGTGGACAGCTTGCCGGAACATCCTCGTATGGTGACTATGTCCTTTATGGCCTGTTCTATTATGAGGGCGACGAACAGTATGAAGCCGGATGGTATTATGACGACATCTACGGTATTGTAAATGTAGAAGTTGGCACCATTTCCATCTATCCTTGGCTTTGCAGAGTCCTTTCAGGTGGTCAGTACGATGGCTACAGCCTGACTCCCTACTATGTAGAGGGCAGCACATTCACTCCCGTCGAGCCGCTCACAGTGGTTGAGCTGCCAGAAGGCGTGGAGGCTGACGAATACAGCATGTTCTATGAAGATGAAAATGGCGATACGGGTGCCGTTACTGTTCATGTGGCTGTCGATGGCAACGATGTCTATGTCCAGGGCTTCAGCTATTACATCCCAGAGGCTTGGGTGAAGGGTACGAAGGACGGCAACACCGTGACATTCCCTGAAATGCAGTATGTTGGTGAATACTATGACTATGAGTCATACGCTTTCTATAATGGCGAGGCCGTATTCACCTACGATGCAGAGGCCGACACATACACCGCTGAGGGTGAAATCTTTGGCGTTTTAGGTGATCAGTACTACGATGGCCACTATTTCAACCCAGTGATTAAGAAGGTCGTTGAGAAGGCTGTTATGCCTGCTGACCCATCTATAACCGCTCTGACTAACGGCCAATACGGTTGGTATTTCAACTTCAATGTGCCTGTAGTAGATGTCAATGGTGAGGGTCTCTCTACCTCAAAGTTGTCGTACATGATTTACACCGACATTGAGGGCGAGATTGCTCCGCTGACCTTCACGCCGGCTACTCATACATATCTGACTGAGGATCTGACTGAGATTCCTTACGGATTCACAGAGCAGTATGACTTCTACGACACTCAGATTTACCTGAACGGCCTCTATTCTGCCGACTGGAACAACCTGGGTATCCAGAGCATCTACTACGGTGGTGGTGAGACCAATTCTACTGAGATTCAGTGGTACCACATCAAGGACTACACTGTTTCTGAGAATTTGGGTGTCACCTTCAACTTCAACGCTATGGACGAAGCCACATCGAGCAACGAAAGTACCGATGGCGACATCACCAGCGAGAGGTTTATCGTAGACGAGGTAAGTGGCACCGTGCTTTATATTTCTCCGAAGACGGAGGACGCTACCACCGAGAACCGCTTCTGGGATACCACAGCAGGCCCGCAGTTGCGTATGTACAGCGGCGCTCTGGGCATCACCGCTCCCAGCGGCTACAATATTACCAAGGTTGTTTTCAACTATGCTAAGTGGAACGACGGAAACACTCCTGAACATGGAGAATTGGTAAACGATGCTAATGCTAAGGCTGCTACATGGACCAGCGATTATGCTGTCGGCAGAATGAGCGTTTATCTCACCATTGCTGGCAACACCCAGATTAACAGCATCGATGTCACCCTGAAGGCTGAAGGCAGCGAAGTTTCGGAGGCTATCGATCCCGATGGCATCACCTACACCTTCGACGACGGTCTGCTGGGCGACTGGACTACCATCGACGCTGATGGCGACGGTTATACTTGGATGAATACATCTGCTACAAGTAACGCCCTCATCGCTCACAACGGCAGTGATAATGCAGTGTTCTCACAGAGTTATGATAATAATGTTGGTCCTCTGACTCCCGACAATTACCTCGTTTCTCCGAAGGTTAAACTCGGCAGCGAATTCTCATTCTATGCTGTTGCACAGGATGCCTCTTATCCCGCTGAGCACTTCGGCGTATTCGTTTCGACGACTGGCAAGAAGGTTGAAGACTTCGAGATGGTTGACGAGTGGACACTGACCGCAGCACGCGGCAACGGAGCCAAGTTCAACGCTCCTGGCGTCTTCCGTGGACCCAAGAAGGTTCAAGGCAACTGGTATAAGTACACAGTTGATATGAGCGCATACGAAGGCCAGGAAGGTTATGTGGCAATCCGTCACTTCGACTGCACCGACAACTTCTATATCATCGTTGACGACATCAGTTTCGGAAAACCCGAATACGAGATTGTTCCTGAAGAGGGCGTTGTAGAGAGTCTTGGAGAGTTCACCATCACCTTCAACAAGTATGATGTTGTGCTTACGGCTGATGCTGGCGCTACCCTGACAAACACTAGCGGTACTGTCCAGACAACAACTGTTGCAGTCGAAAACAACACGCTGACCATTAACTTTGAAGAGACCACCGAGCCGGGTAAGTACACCCTCATCGTTACTGGCGTGACAAATGCCGACAACGAACCTATCGACCTGTCCTTCAACTACACAATTGAAGAGCCTGATGTGCTCGTTGAGCTGCCCGAGGGTGTTACACCTATTGAGTACACGCTGACGGCAGCTGGTGCCACCAGCCAAAGCGATATTGACATTGAGGACACCAAACTCGTGGCCTTCGACGGCACCGACGTCTATCTGCAGGGTCTGGCCTACTACTTCCCCGATGCATACGTGAAGGGTGAACTGACAGCCGACAACCAGATTGTTGTTCCTTCTGGCCGGTTCGTTGGTGAAGATGAGTACGGTGTAGAGTATATCGTTGCTCTCGGCGTGGACGAGGAAGGCTATTTCATAGATGCTGAAAACATCGTGTTCGACTATGATGCCGAGAGTGGCGTGATTTCTCTCGCTGAGGGTTCCTATTATGGTGAGTCTAGCACCAAGGACTCGCAGAGCCTGTGGGATTACTTCGAGGAAGCCACCTACACACCGGGTGCTTACGTACTGCCCGACGTTGTTGAGGCTCCCGAGGGTCTGGAGACCGAGACTTGGTATCTCGCTGCAAAGGATTCTGATGACAAGGCAGTTCGCGCCAACGAGGTTCAGATTGGTATTGATGGCACCGATATGTACATCCAGGGTATCTGCACCTATCTGCCCGAAGCTTGGGTGAAGGGTACCATCGACCAGGAGAACCAGACCGTTACATTCGCTTCCGGCCAGTTCTATGGCGTCTATAATGATCAGTACAGACTCTTCTTCGTCGGCTATGACAGCGACACAGAGGATATCGCCGATGTGGTGTTCACCCTCGACAAGGAGAATAATGTCATGACCACCGACCAGTGGATTGTCCTCAATGGCAAACAGGACGAATTTAGCGTATACGACTACTACTACGACGTGGTCATCTCGAAGGAGAAGCCCGAAGTTCCCGAAGCTATCGTGGCTCCCGAGGATCTGGTCACCGAGGCTTACCAGTTCAAGGGCTACGACACCTACTATAAGGAGGATGTTACTGGCGAGGTACAGGTTGGCTTCTATGGCGAGAACCAGGTTTACATCCAGGGTCTGAGCGGCTATGTTGAGGACGCTTGGGTGGTTGGTACCCTTGAGGGCAACACCCTCACTATCCCCGAGACCTATCTGGGTATCTACGAGAGCTGGTTTGGCGACTCTGAGGTGTTCTTCTCCGGCGCAACCTTCGTTTACGACTCCGAGGCTCAGACCTTCACTTCCGAGGATGGCTTTGTCAGCTACGAGACACCTGAGGATGAGTACTGGATGGACGAGTACAGCAATGTTGTGCTGACCAAGCTGAACGACGTGGCTGCTACGCCCGCCGATCCTGAGATCACCGACTTTGTGGGTACTGGCAGCCTCCCGAAGGTGAAGTTCAACATTCCTCTCGAGGATGTCGACGGCAACCCGCTCTTGTCGAGCAAAGTGGCTTACCAGTTCTTCATCGACAAGGGTGAGGGTGAAGAGGCACTCGTGCTGACCACCGACCTCTATAAGGAACTGGACGAGGATATGAGCGAGATTCCTTATACTTTCTCTGACGACTGGGACATCTATAACGACCACATTTACCTGAATCAGAGTGAAGAAGAGCTGCAGAGCTGGAAGAAGCTTGGTCTCCAGAGCATCTACTACGGTGGTGGCGAGACCAACAAGTCCAACATCGTTTGGTTCAACGTTGAGGAGTACTGGGAAGTTGTTACTGGCATCGCCGGTGTGAAGGCTGACAACCAGCAGACCGTCATCTTCGACCTGCAGGGCCGCCGCATCGACAAGCCTGGCAAGGGCCTGTACATCGTGAACGGCAAAAAGGTCGTGCTGAAGTAATTGTCACTTCCTTATATTCATCAAGAGGGCTGCCCGCATAGGTGGCCCTCTTGATGTTTCAAGGGTGGGGTCAAAAAAGGGCTTACACCTTATTATATTTATAGGGGTGGCCGGAGCAAAACTTAATGGGTCGGCGTAATTTAAGTTTTTGTTCCGACGAGACACTAAAATAGCAGAAATAGGACAAAACTTTTGGTTCGTTGGCAAAATTTCTCTAACTTTGCACCGTCGTAAGGGGAGTCCGGCTCCTCTGCGAACCTAAAACTACTATAACAAGCGATGATGCGAATCTTGCATTTGGCATTTCTGACCGTTCTGCTTTACTGTCTGCCTGCCAGCGGACAGTGGCGTGCCCACGTGTATATGAACCAGTTGGGGGGCCACTGGAATTTCCCCGTAGTGACCGACAGCGTGATGGATATGACCATCGGCGACGACCACCGCGAGCTGCTGGTGAATGTGACGGGCGGCGCTACTGTGCCTTTCGCCATAGCGAATATCGACAGCGTGGCCTTCGAGAAGGAGCCTGACGTGGAGACGAAGAACCAGTACAAGGTGTTCCAACTCTACGTGACCACCAACGACGGACAGGATATCACCTCACGCGACGAGTACAAGGACTGTCACATCGCCCTGAATGCCGACGGCGCCTTCACCAGTTTCTCGGCCAACGGGCAGATTCGCGGGCGCGGCAACAGTTCGTTCCTCTGGTACGACAAGAAGCCCTACCGCCTGAAACTGGACCAGAAGCACAAGGTGCTGGGACTGGAAAAGGCCAAGAGTTGGGTGCTGCTGGCCAACTATCGCGATGTGACCGACCTGATGAACACCTTCGTCTTCGAGATGGGCCACGCCCTCGGCCTGCCCTACACCAACCATACGCGCTACGTGGAACTGTTCGTCAATGGCGACTACCGTGGCCTCTACCAACTCACTGAGCAAGTCCAGCAGAACAAGAACCGTGTGAACATCAGCACCAGCAGGGGCATACTCTTGTCGCTCGACGTGGACGACGGCCCGTCGGAGAATCCTGGCGCCGGCGACAATTTCTTCACCAAGGTCTACCGTATGCCCGCCTGCGTGAAATTCCCTGACGACGAGTACTTTACGTCCAATACCGTGGACTCGGTGAAGGCCGTTTTTTCCATCCTGGAGCAGGCCATCAAGGACAAGGACTACGACCAGGTGAAGCAATTGTTGGACATTCCTTCGTTTATCAAGTACTTGCAGATACAGGAGTTCGTCTACAACGTGGAGCTGTCGGCCCCGCGCTCCATCTTTATGCACAAGGACGGCGACGGCCCCTGGGTGATGGGGCCGCTATGGGACTTCGATGCCGGTTACGATTTCGACTGGAGCAATATGTACACGGGCCACACCTTCTTCACCGATTACCACGAGACCGTGATGGGCACCAATCCGCTGAAGCGCAACGGCCAGTACAACTACGTGCCGCAGTTCTTCACCGACCTCTTCGGCTGTCCTGAGTTCGTTGAGCAGTACAAGGCGCAATGGGCACAGGTGAAAGACACTATTGTGAGCCACTGCTGGCAGGAGTGCATCAAGTATGTACGCTATATGAGGTACTGCGGCGCCCTGGAACGCGAGGCCGCCCGCTGGCCCCTGAACGGCAAGAGTTTCGAGACGGAACTGGCGAAAATGCTGCAATGGCTGAAAAACCGCGCCACCTTTATGAGCGACCTCATCGCCAACATACCCGTGCCCGACGCCCCCAATACCGGTGGCCGCTTCTGCGGCACCGTCAATGTCAGTACCTCGATGGACTGGAACGCGGGCTACTCTCAGGCCAACAAGGTAAAGGTGGGCAAGCAGCGTGTGCTCAACCTGATGGGTGTCAGCACGGCCGATTTCGACGAATCCAAAGTGACCATCGTGCCTCTCTGCACCGACGGCTCCGAGGGCATTAACGGCACCAACGGCGTCTTCGGAGGCTGGTTCGACGGAGAAAACAATCCCGGCCAGTATGCCGACGGCCACGTCTACATAGAAGTGTTCCAAGACCTGTGGAACTGGAGTTGCGGCCTCTACCAATGGAATTGCTGGGACTCGGAGCACACCGTCACCATGCAGTATCAGTATCCCCACGAGGGCACGCTGCTGAAGGTGAACGTCAGCGTAAAATTTACAATCAACTAATTAAATTTCTGAATGTTAGGAGTGACAAGGAGTGAAAGGGGAGTGAGCCGACTGTCGTCGGCGGGAGTGAAAGTGACAATAGTCCATGCATTTGAACTATCGTCCCCTTCACTTCCCTTTCACTCCCCCTTCACTCCCCTTTCACTCCCTTCAACTTGTTGAATATAAATCAACTAATTAAAAATAGACAGACTATGAAACGAATCTTTACCCTTGCTGCCCTCTTGCTGGGCCTGACCTCACAGGCAGTGGCACAAAAGACCGTGTACATCCCCGATGAGTGGCGGCAGAACCGCACCGACACGCTGCTCTACAAGGAGAGCGACCCCGACTGCAAATACACCTGGTCGAAGACGCGCTCCGTGGAAAGCGACAACGTCATCATCTTCTGGGACAAGTTCTATGGCAACACCAAGCCGCAAGACCTGTCCAGGAACAACTTCTACTACGTGGACATTCCCGACTTGCTGAACAAGTGCGAGAGTTTCTTCGACTTGGAAATCAACCAGTTGGGATTTGTCGACCCGCAGAACTCCAACCTGAACAAATACAAGGTGATGGTGCTGATGAACCACACCGACACGTGGACCTGCTACGGCGGCGGCTACGACTTCGAGGTCTCTGCCCTCTGGCTCAATCCCGCCACGTGCAAGCCCGTTGGCTTTAGCGTCGCCCACGAGGTGGGCCACTCGTTCCACTATATGTGCTTTGCCGAGGCTTGCGGCCACAACCACTGGGGCTCGTCCACCGACAATACGGGCTTCCATCTGGCTTGCGGCAACGGCCAGGCCATCTGGGAGCAGACGGCACAGTGGCAGGCGGCTCAGTCGTACCCCAACCTGATGTTCAACGAGAGTTACCCCATCTTCCGCTACACCCACAACTATGCCTTCTCCCACGAGTGGCACCGCTACCAGAGTTACTGGTTCCACTATTTCATCAACCAGTACTACGACGACATCCAGACCGTGGCCAAGGTGTGGAACCAGCCTATGAAGGGCCAGACCGACCGCACCGCCAGCGACTTCAACCAGGCCCTGATGGCCCTGAAGGGTCTCTCTGTGCGCGACCTCTACAAACTCTATTTCGAGTACGCCTGCCGTTGCGCCACGTGGGATCTCGAGGCCGCCGTGCCCTACCGTACTGCCTTCATTGGCGACTTTGACTACCGCTGCGTGCTCGTCCAGGACGAGGAACTTCCCACTTATCAGGTGGCGATGGCCAGTTGTCCGCAGGGCACCGGCTTCAATGTAATTCCCCTGCAAGTGCCTGCCGCCGGAACGGAAATCAAGACCACGCTGACGGGCCTCGTGGTGGGCGCACCGCTGCTGGACGACGACCCGGGCGAGTTCTACAACGGCAACTCCGTCTTTGAGAAGTCAGAACTGCGCCGCTACATCAACGGTGGCCCGCGTGCCTCACGCGGCTTCCGTATGGGCTACGTGGCCCTGATGGAGGACGGCTCGCGCCAGTATTTCTCCGAGGACAGCGTCTATTGCCAGGGTGCCCAGCAGGCTTCTGCCGACTACACGATGACCGTACCCGAGGGGGTCACAAACTTGTGGCTCGTCGTCTCGCCTGCCCTGAAAACCTATGTCACCCACCGTTGGGACGACACCATCGACAAGGACGACATGTGGCCCTACCGCTTCTCGCTGGAGGGTACCGACATCGGCAATAATGCCTTGGTCTATGTGAAGCCCACGCTCGACGGGCGCGACGTTGCCGACTGCACCTTCACCTACGACATCACCATCCCACGCGACAATTCCGGCTACAGCGGCACCACCATCACCCTGGGCGGAAAGGCTGGCGCCACGCTGGCCACCGCCTTCCAGATGGAACTGACAAGCATCAACACCAAGATGCAGACCTGGTCGTCGCAAGGCCCCGCCAATGGCCGCATCATGCTCTATGCCGTCAATCCTAATGGTTTACTGGCCAGCAGCGGCTCGACGGCCAACGGCTATGGCCACTGGTTCAACTCCCAGGGCAACGTCTGCGCATACAGTTCCGGCTATGTCTTCTCAGAGTTCTACCCCTCGCTGCTCACCTTCAGTCTGGGCCAGTACCCTGGTCGCTGCACCGTGGGCAAGACCTACACCATCCGCCAGGCCCTGCGCTACCGCAAGAATCCGTCGGCCTACGCCAATGCCTACTTTGTCTTCAACATCACTGTGGGCGGAACTGCCGCCACGGCCACACTGCGCAGCATAGACTATGAAGACCCCACCACCACAGGCATCCAGACCGTGGAGCGTGAGCCTGCCAACAGTACCACCCTCTACGACTTGCAGGGCCGTCCGGCCGCCAACCAGGGCCGTCCCGGCATCTATATCAGCAACGGCAAGAAACTATTCATCAAATAAACACTCCACTATGACAAGAATCAAGACCATCGGTATACTGACCTCCGGCGGCGACGCCCCTGGTATGAACGCCGCCATACGTGCCGTCACCCGTGCCGGCATCTACAACGGTTTCAACATCAAAGGCATCTATCGTGGCTATGACGGCCTCATCAAGGGCGAAGTCAAGCAGTTCACCACCGAGAACGTCAGCGGCATCATCACCCGTGGCGGTACTATTCTGAAGACCGCACGTTCAAAGGAGTTCATGACCCCTGAGGGTATGCAGAAAGCCTACGAGACCTGCCAACGCGAGGAAATCGACGCGTTGGTGGTCATCGGCGGCAACGGCTCGCTGACCGGCGCTCGCAACTTCGGCATGGAGTTCGACTTCCCTGTCATCGGCCTGCCTGGCACCATCGACAACGACCTCTACGGTACCGACTCCACCATCGGCTACGACACCACGATGAACACCATTATGGATTGCGTGGACCGCATCCGCGACACCGCCAACTCGCACGAGCGCATCTTCTTTGTCGAGGTGATGGGCCGCGACGCTGGCTTCCTGGCCCAGAACTCAGCCATCGCCTGTGGCGCCGAGGCCGCCATCATCCCCGAGGAGATGACCGACGAGGACCAGTTGGCGCAGTTCATGGGACGCGGCATACGCAAGTCGAAGAAGTCGTGCATCGTCATCGTCTCAGAGAGTCCCAAGTGCGGCGCCCTCTACTACGCCGACCGCGTGAAGAAGGAGTTCCCGGAGTTCGATGTCCGCGTTTCCATCCTCGGACACCTCCAGCGCGGCGGCTCGCCGTCGGCCCACGACCGCATCCTGGCCAGCCGAACCGGCGTGGGGGCCATCGAGGCAATCCGCCAGGGGCAGCGCAACGTGATGGTGGGCATCCGCAACAACGAAATCGTCTACGTGCCCTTCTCAGAATGTATTCGCACCGACAAGCCTTTCGACAAAAAACTCATCAAAGTGCTCGACGAACTAAGCATTTAGTGCACTTTTATTCATTTTTAAATGTTCCTTTGTACGCTGATTGGTTTTTAATGATTACCTTTGCACGCGAAATACATTGAGACAGATGACAGAACCTCTTGTTGCCAGCATACTGCTGATTGGTGCGGCTATGGCTCTCTTGTGCGTTAAACTGCTGTTTAGGCGCAACGGGAGCTTTACATCTATGCACGTCGGCGACTCTGAGGCAATGAAGGAAAGAGGCATACACTGTGTGATAGACCAAGACCGCGAACAAAGATCAAGAACAAATAAACACTAACAACAAAGAAATGAAAAAGAACACTCTCCGCGCATTGGCGCTCGTGGCACTGGCCACCGTGATGAACTCGTGCAACAACCAGGCTCCCAAGATGGACGACCAGCCCCTGGCCGACGAGGCAGGGCAGACTGGCGGCATGCGCATCGCCTTCATCGAAATCGACACCCTCACCGCCCAGTATGAGTTTGCCAAGCAGACCACGTTGGAGTTAGAGAAGAAAGGCACCAACGCCCGCAACACCATCCAAAGCAAGTCGCAGCAGTTGGAAAAGAACGTGGCCAACTTCCAGCAGAAACTTCAGAACAACGGCTTCACCAGCCGTGAGCAGGCAGAAGGCGCCCAGTCGGCATTGCAGCGCGAGCAGAACAATCTGATGGCCCTGCAGCAGCGCCTGGAGGCAGAACTGGCCAACGAGCAGCAAAAATTCCTGCAGGCTTTCCAGGACAGCCTGAACAATTTCCTGACCGACTATAACGCCGACAAGAAGTACGACCTGATTCTGAACAAGGCCGCCATCCTGCACGCCAGCCGTCTGCTCGACATCACCGACGAGGTGGTGAGCGGTATGAACCGCCGCTACAAGAAGGGTGCCGCCCCCGCTGCCACCGACACCACGAAGACGAAATAATATCGTTGTCACGATGTCGTTATAACGTTATAACGAGATAACGTATTTTTGAAAAGAGAAGAAGCATGACTCTCATCATCGTCCTGATGCTCATTGTCAGTTACCTGCTCATCGCAACAGGTCACCTGACAGGCGTGAACAAGGCAGCCATTGCCATGTTTCTCGCCGCCATCGGATGGGTGGTGTACATCTGCTGGGGCGAAGACTTCGTGATGCGACTTCACCCCGGACAATATGCAGAGTTTCTGGATGGGCGTGAGGCAAACAGCAGTACCATCAAGAACTTCATCTACGACGGCATCTTCCTGAAGTATGTGGGCAAGGCCGCCGCCATCGTGATGTATCTGCTGGCCACGATGTCGATTATCGAAATTCTCAACAACAACGGCTGCTTCGACTTCATCAACGAGTGGATTCACACGCGCAACCCCAACCGCCTGCTGTGGACCATCACGCTGGCCACCTTCATCCTCTCGGCAAACCTCGACAACCTGACCACCACTATCCTGATGCTCGTCACGATGCACACTATTGTCAAGAATCGTGCGCAGCGCAAACTTATCGGGGCGGCTGTGGTGCTGGCGGCGGTCTGCGGAGGATGCTTCACCGTGATTGGTGACCCGACAGGACTGATTCTCTGGGGTAATGAAGCCGTCACGGCCACCAATTTCTCGGCCTATCTGGCCCTGCCTGCCATTGTGGCTTGGGTGCTGCCCACCGTGCTTATCAGCCGCCAATTGCCGCCCAGAATCGAAATCGAATGGGCAATGGCTCCCTACAGGGGCGACGACACACGCCTGAACCGCTGGCAGCGCATCCTCATGCTCGTCGTGGGCATTGGCGGCCTGTGGTTCGTGCCGACTTTCCTAAGCATCACGCGCCTGCCGGCCTTCCTGGGCGCCCTTTGCGTGCTCTCCGTGCTCTGGGTGGTGAACGAGGCTTTCAACCGCAAGCTCGATAACGCCGACCAGATGCTGAACAGGCGCATGCCGCGCATCATCCAGTACCAGGCCCTGCAACAGATGCTCTTCGTGATGGGCGTCATGCTTGGCATGGGCGTGGCCTACGAGACAGGCGTGCTCATCGACGTGGCCGACTGGATTGACAAGACCATCGACAACCTGTGGGTCGTCGGCATCCTGTCGGGACTGCTGGGCAGCGTGGTCGACTCGTTCCTCATCGCTGTCACCGACATTTCGTTCTACGACGTGTGGAACGCTGGCGACTATGCCCAGAACGGTGCTTACTGGAAGGTCATCGCCTACTGTACCGCTGTCGGCGGATGCCTTCTCTCCGTGGGCTGCATCAGCGGCGTGGCCCTGATGAAGATGGAGCACATCAAGCTGGGCTGGTACGTCAAGAACATCACACCGAAGGTGCTGGTCGGCTTTCTGGCCGGACTGGCCATCCTCTTCATAGAGGTAACCTTTTTCTAAACGATGAATGAGAACCAATATGTGAAACAATTCCCCCACTTGATGGAGGGAAAGACTTTGCTCTATGTCCACGGCTTTGGCAGCAGCGGACAGTCGGGCACGGTGACCCGTCTGCGCACGGTGTTGCCAAATGCCAAGGTGATTGCCCCAGACCTGCCCATCCACCCCATTGAGGCCCAGGAATTACTGCAAAAGCTTTGTCGGGAAGAGCGTCCGCAACTCATCGTCGGAACCTCGATGGGCGGTATGTACACCGAGCAACTTTACGGCTTCGACCGCATTTGCATCAACCCCGCCCTTCAGTTGGCCGACACGATGCAGGCCCACGGTATGACGGGCACGCAAACGTTCCAGAACCCTCGTCTGGATGGTGTCCAGCAGTTCTATGTGGACAAAGCCTTAGTAAAGGAATACCGCCAGGTGTCAGAGCAGCGTTTCGCTGCCGTCACCGCCAACGAGCAGCAGCGGGTGTTCGGTCTCTTCGGTGACAAGGACGACTTGGTGGACACCTTCGATATGTTCCACCAGCAATATCCCAACGCCATCCGTTTCCACGGCGAGCACCGCATGGACGACCGCTCCTATATGCACTCCGTGATGCCCGTCATCCGCTGGATTGACGACCGCCAAGAGGGCCGTGAGCGCCCCATCGTCTATATTGGCATTGAGACGCTTTGGCAGCAGCCCGGCACAAACAGTGCCGCACGCCCTTCCTCGCAGAAAGCCGTGCGGCAGCTCATAGAAAACTATCAGGTTTATTTCGTTTGCCCTGCGCCAACCTCCGCTCCATCGCTCTATGCCCAAGCCACAACGTGGCTGGAGCAGTACATCAACGTGCCTGCATGGGGCCATACCGTCTTCACCAACCAGCGTCGGCTGCTCTACGGCGACTACCTCATCGAGGCAGAAGACACCAAGGACGCGATGGCCACCACCATTGACTTCGGCAGCGACACGTTCAAGACGTGGGACGACGTGATTGACTATTTCTCGCGTCTCGGCGGACAGTAATCCTACGTAAACAACGAGTACTCCTTCACATCCCAGGCAAGTGCGCTGGCACCCAGCACGTCGCGCTCGCCCTCTTTCAGGATGGAGACAAGGATGCGGGTTGTCTGCCTGATGTTGGGGAAGACGTGCTCCTCGAAAGCTTTCCTCATCGGTTTCATCAGCCACTTTCCGGCCTGCGTCAAGTCTCCCGTAAGGATAATAGCCTCCGGGTTAAGCACCGAGGCGTAGTTTGCCAGTCCTAAGCCGAGCATTGTACCCGTGCGCTGCAGGGCCTCAATGGCTATCTGGTCGCCCTTGTCACAGCATTTGGCTATTGATGCGATGTCCATCACCTGCAACTCGGAAAGCAGCGTAGGCTCTTTGCTTTCTTCCATCAGTTCATTGATGGTCCTAATGAGGCCATTCTCTGTGCAGTAGGTCTCCAAGCAGCCCTTGTTGCCGCAGCCGCACTGGCGGCCATTCAACTTCACACACGTATGGCCCACCTCGCCAGCAAAGCCTTGTGCTCCCAGATGGGGCATACCATTGGAGAAGAAGCAACTGCCCAGACCGCCATGACTCATCGACACCACCACGAAATCCTTCATGCCGTGTGCGCTGCCGTATGCTTTCTCACCCAGAGCGGTGATGTGGGCATCGTTGGCCAGTGCAACGGCCATTCCAACCCTGTCGCGGAGCATGGCAGCCAAGGGGATGACCCCCTTCCAGGGGAGGTTGGCCGCATTTTCGATGCACCCCGTTACCGAACTGGCACTTGGGGCGCTGATGCCTATGGAGCGGATAGACTCATGTCCGCCATTCTCCTCCATCAGTATCAGCAATTTCTCTGCGAGGACGGCTACGAAGTCGTTCACATCAGCATAATCAGATGTGTCGAAATAGTCCTGAGCCACAATATCACCCCGTATGTCCACTACGCCGTAGGTAGTCTTGTCTAAGCGGATGTCAATGCCGATGACACGGGTTTTGATATGGTCTACTGTATCATCTTTCTTTTCCATAGTAAGTGTATTTATGAGGTTTAACTATTTTGCTTTCCCCACGTCTCCCGCCTTGATGAGGTATTCGCCTATCTGCACGGCGTTGAGAGCGGCACCCTTGCGGATTTGGTCTCCAGAGAGCCAGAAGGTGAGGCCGTTGTCGTCGGACAGATCTTTGCGCACACGACCCACGAAAATGTTGTCCTTGCCGGCGGTTTCGAGGGGCATGGGATAGGTGAGCGTGGCGGGGTCGTCGACGAGCGTGCAGCCAGGAGCCTTGGCGATGGCCTGCTGGGCTTCCTCCACGCCGATGGGGCGCTCGGTCTCAATCCACACACTCTCTGAGTGGCTGCGCAACGAACTGACACGCACGCACATGGCCGAGCAACGGGCGTCGGTATGCATAATTTTGCGGGTCTCGTTGAACATCTTCATTTCCTCCTTTGTATAGCCATTGGGCTGGAACACGTCAATCTGCGGAATGACGTTGTAGGCCAGTTGGTGGGGGAACTTGCTGACGGTCTTCACCTCGCCAGTCTCCACAATCTCCTTGTACTGCTGCTGAAGTTCGGCCATTGCTGCGGCTCCGGCTCCCGATGCACTCTGGTAGGAAGCAACGTGGATGCGGCGGATGTGGCTCAACTGTTCCAACGGCTGAAGCACGACAACCATCATAATGGTGGTGCAGTTCGGGTTGGCAATGATGCCACGCGGACGGTTAAGGGCATCCTCGGCGTTGCATTCAGGCACCACCAGGGGTACATCGTCGTCCATGCGGAAGGCCGAACTGTTGTCAATCATCACGCAGCCATACTTGGTGATGGTCTCGGCAAACTCCTTGCTGGTGCCGGCCCCGGCGGAAGTGAAGGCGATGTCGATGTCGCGGAAGTCGTCATTGTGCTGGAGCAGTTTCACCTCCAATTCCTTGCCCCGGAAGGTGTACTTGCGCCCTGCTGAACGCTCTGAACCGAAGAGCACCAGCTCGTCCATCGGGAAATTTCTCTCGTCTAAAAGGCGCAGGAACTCCTGGCCTACGGCGCCGCTGGCGCCCACAATTGCTACTTTCATCTTTTTTCTTTGATTATTCTGTGTTGATTATGTATGTTTATTCTTTTCCTGTCTTCTTTGCCAGATTGTAGTTGTAGTAGTCCTTGTTGCCCGTGATGTCCTTGAGCACCTTGACGAAGGGCGGGAACTTGACGGGTTCGCCCTCGGCGATGCCCTTGGTTTCGAGTATGGTGAGACCCTCCAAGGAGCCTTGATAGCTGTCAATCTCAAAGTACTGCCCCTTCCAGATGAAGCTGTGGCGCACCTTGTGGATGGCCTCCCTCTCGGGGTCGGCCAGGGGGAGCATCATCTCGTAGAGGTTCTGGTTGAGCTGCCGCTCGGTGACCAGCTCCTCGTTCTCTGCCGTCTGCTTTTTCGTGGTGTGCACATAGACGGTCTTCTTGCCCCAGGAACGGCGGCGCAGGCGCTCCTCGGCTCCAGCGTAGCCCTTCAGGTAAAGTTGGTGGATGTCGCTGACAGTACTGTCGTCGGGCATCGGCCCTACAATCTGCACCACGTACTTGCGCTCCTCCTCGATGGGCTGCGGCAGTCCGAGCACCTGGCTGATTTCCTTCAACACGCGGTGCATCTTGGTCTCGAAGTCATCGTGGTTATTGATAACGCGCAGATGCGGATGTCCCGTCCAGGCGAGAATGACCTTCTTGTCGAGCGAGCGTGCTATGCGCAGCCCTTCCTCGTCCATAGCCTCCAGCCGCTGGGCGTTGTTGGCGGTGGTGTAGTACTGTTCGGCCCCGTCGGCAGCCGAGACGAGGTGGAGCACGGCATCGTAGCGCTCGCGCAACTCCAGCGTGTTGGTGCCTACGGCGCGGGTGATGTCGGCCCAGGTCTCAGGCGTCATATAGGCCGAAATGTCCATAGCCCCCCTGTCGCACACGATGATGCTGGGGGTGGTGCAGGCCTGTGCCATACGCAGGAACCGGTCTTCCAGTGCCAACTGAATCTCCAGGGTGGCCTTTTCGCCCTCGTAGAAGAACGCCTGGTTCTTAGTCAGGTAGTTCATACCCGCCTGGGTGAAGAGCGTGGGCACCTCGGGGATGGTGAACACCTTGAAGCCCCGGCTGGAGAAGTGCTCGATGATGCGTACCAGGGCCGTGGTCTTTCCGGCGCAAGGCCCTCCCGTGAGTACTATTTTCTTGATGTCGTTCATGCCTTTGATATTCTAAAAACCTTACTATGCTGCGTCGCGGATGACAAGGCTGGCCAGCGTGAAGCCGAAGATGGCAGTAATATGAACCAGCGACCCCTTAGAGGGTGAACTGTCGGCGAGGGGTTCGTCGGAGTAGACGCATTGGAACTTTTGCTCAGGAAAGCGGCCCATCGCCTTGAACCGGCGGCGCAATGACCTGGCGAGGGGGTCGCCCTCCACTTTCCAGAATTCGGTGGTGCGTATGCGCGAAGGGTCGGTCTTCTTGGCTGCACCCATCGACGAGTAAAGCTTTGCCTGCGTCTGCGTGGCCGTCAGGATGAGCTGTGCCTTGTCTTTGAGCGAGTCGATGGCATCTATGACGTAGTCGTAGCTGTCGAGCTGGAACTGGGGAGCTGTCTCTTCGCAGAACGTGGCTTGAAGTGGTGTGACGTGTGCCTCGGGATTGATGTCGAGCAGCCGCTGGCACAGCGCCTCCACCTTTGGCTGACCCAGGGTCTTGGCAGTAGCCATAAGCTGGCGATTCACATTGGTGGGATCTACGCAGTCGCTGTCGACAACAGTAAGGTGGGAGACGCCCGTGCGCACCAGCGCCTCGGCACACCACGAGCCAACGCCGCCAACGCCGAAAACGATGACGCGCAGCTGGCCGATGCGCTCCAAGGCATTGCTGCCAAGCAACAGTTCAGCTCTATGGAAGATGTTGTGCTCCATAGCCAGTCAGTCTTTCTCGTAGCAGGCCCAGTTGCCAGCGCTTTCCTGAATGGTGACCTTGTAGCAGGTGTCTATCTGCTCGGCACACCAGCGGGCAATGTTCTCAGCCGTAGGATTGAAGGGCAGCACCTGGTTCAGGTCCTGATGGTCCAGGCGATCCTTGATTTTCCGCTTTATATCGGTAAAGTCCACCACCATCCCGTTCCTGTCCAACTCCTTCGAGCGGCAGTACAGCTCAATCACCCAATTGTGGCCATGCAGCTGCGTGCACTTGCTGTCGTAGTCAAGCACAAGCCGGTGGCTTGCCGAAATCTCTAATTGTTTCTTGATATAGTACATTTTTACTTTGAAGTTCGACTGCAAAATTACGCAAAAAAGCCGAAACGCCAAAACTTCCTGCAAGTTTTTCGCAAAAACCTTTGGTTATATAGCTATTTATCATTTATTATGCAATCTAAAGTTGGCTTTTTATTTTGCCGTTAAGTGAGAATTGTGTAACTTTGCAGCCATGAAATTCCGCACCATAGTAGATGTTGCCAATCCGGATTTCCAGATTGAGCCGATGGAAGAGCTGCTTTTCGTGGGTTCCTGCTTTGCCGACAGCATTGGCCAGCGGTTCCGCCAGGAGCGGTTCCCGGCTACGGTGAATCCTTTCGGGGTGATGTACAACCCGGCCTCTATCCTCCACACCGTGCAGCGGTGTGAGAAAGTGCCACGCCTCACATTCTTCACCCTTGGAACAAACCACGTCTACCGCCTTCGGGAGACGGGCGAGATAGTAGACAACTGCCAGAAGCGGCCTCAGCGACTATTCTTGGAGGAACAGTTGTCGGTGGACGAGTGTACTGATTTCTTGGCACAGGCCGTCGAACTGTTGCGAGGGCGTCGGGCCGATGTGCGGGTGGTCGTCACCGTCAGCCCCATCCGCTATGCCAAGTACGGTTTCCACGGCAGCCAGCTCTCGAAAGCCACGCTCCTGATGGCTGCCGAGGCTTTGGTGAACAAATACCCCGGCTGCGTGAGCTACTTTCCGGCCTACGAGATTGTGCTCGACGAACTGCGTGACTACCGCTTCTACCAGCCAGATATGCTCCACCCGTCGCAGCAGACCGTCGACTACATCTGGGAGCGGCTGTCCGAGACGCTGTTCTCCCCCCGCACCAAGCAGTTCCTCAGCGAGTGGCAGCCCATCAAGCAGGCACTGGCCCACCGGCCCTTCAACCCCGACAGCGCTGAATACCAGCAGTTCATTGCCGACGCAAGGCGAAAGGAACAGGAACTGCTGGAGCGATACCGACAATAACCCTACTAAACAATAACTACACCAACAAAACTATGAAAAGACTGCTTACAGCACTTGCACTCACAGGCATGGCACTCACACCCGTGCTGGCCCAGGACTTCGACAATCTGCCCGACCCCATCGAGGACGTCAACAAAGTGGTGGACAATACGCCCGACTCCATTGCCCTTGCACTCACATCCCGCCCCGCGCCGGGCAGCACCCGAAAGGGTCAGAACCCTGTGCTCTTCCTCATCGGCAACTCGACCATGCGCAACGGCACCAAGGGCAACGGCTCCAACGGACAGTGGGGCTGGGGCTACTATGCCAACAAATACTTCGACGAAAAGCAAATCACTGTGGAGAACCAGGGTTTGGGCGGCATGTCCACCCGCACGTTCTACACCGACCTGTGGCCCGCCGTGCGCCAGGCCCTGAAGCCCGGCGACTGGGTCATCGTCTCTATCGGCCACAACGACAACGGCGAGTTCTTCGACCAGAAACGCGCCCGTGCCGTCATCCCGGGCGTGAACCCTGACACGTGCTACATAGGCTTCAACCAGCGCACGCAGCGCCAGGACACCGTCTACAGTTACGGCACTTATCTGCGCCATTACATCAGCGAGATTCGGGCCAAGGGCGCCAACCCCATCCTGATGTCGCTGACGCCCCGCGACGCCCGCGACGAGAAGACGGGCAAGATTGTCCGTAAGCCGCAAACGGAATGGGCCGCATACGTAGCCGCCATCGAGGGCGTGCCATTCGTCGACTTGAACGAACTGTCGGGCAGTGTGCTCGATTCCTACAGTTCCTGGAAGCAGCACTACCACTTCCTGGGCGACAAGATCCACACCTCGAAGTTCGGAGCCGAACTGAACGCCTATTGTGCCGCCAAGGGCATCTGGGAGAGCCACAACCCGCAGTTGAAGCCCCTGAAGGAGAAAATGGCCAACGTCGAATGTCCTGTCTATCAAGCAGACCGTACCGGCGGCAAGCCTGTGGTCTTCTTCACGGGCGACTCGACGGTAAAGAACGCCGACAAGGAGGACGACGGTATGTGGGGCTGGGCCTCGCAGGCTCAAACCATTTTCGATGAGTCGAAGATTACGCTTGTCAATGCCGCACGTGCCGGACGCAGCACGCGCTCATTCGTCCGCGAGGGGCTGTGGGACAAGGTCTACAACTCGCTGCAGCCCGGCGATTTCGTCACCATCCAGTTCGGCCACAACGACATCTGCCCCATCACCGACCAGAAGGCGCGTGGCGTCATTCCCGGCACGAAGGACACCCTGCACGTCTTCCATCTGGACAACGGCATCTACGAGGTGGTTTACTCTTTTGGCTGGTATCTGAAGAAGATGATTGACGACGTGCGCGAAAAGGGAGCCACGCCCATTCTCGTCAGCCTGACGCCGCGCAACGAGTGGCCTGGCGGCAAGATTGAGCGCCGCGACGGCTCCTACGGCAAATGGTACCGCGAGGTGGTGCAGGAGACCGGCGTGGAGTTCGTAGATATGCACAACATTTCAGCCGACTTCCTTGACCGCAAGTTTGCCTCCAAACTGCCTGACGACAAGGAGAAAGCCAAGGAAAAGGTGGCTGCCATCAAGGAAAAGGCCGGCAAGTATTTCAAGAAAGACCATACCCACGCATCAAAACTGGGCGCCCAGATGAACGCCCAGAGTTTTGCCAAGGGTCTGCGCCAGAATGGCTCAGAACTGGCGAAATACCTCAAGAAGTAAGAGTTTAGAGTTTAGAAGTAAGAAGTATTCTCGCTTCGCTGCGATTATAAAGTACCTCTTAATTCTTAACTCTAAATTCTAAATTGAAAACGTTCAGGCCCTGCTGGCTTTCTTACGCTGGTCGTGGTCAAGTATGGACTTGCGCATGCGCATCGACTTTGGCGTGACCTCCACCAGTTCGTCTTCCTTGATATACTCAAGACACTCTTCGAGCGACATAATGACCTTCGGGATGACGCGGGCCTTCTCGTCGCTGCCAGAGGC
Source organism: Prevotella sp. (assembly GCA_017960525.1). GTDB lineage: Bacteria > Bacteroidota > Bacteroidia > Bacteroidales > Bacteroidaceae > Prevotella. The sequence continues at coordinate 13,385 of JAGCZA010000025.1, read as the reverse complement.
ACGCACATTGGTCAGCTGCTTGGCCTTGCAGACGTTGATGACCAAGTCGTTGTCGTGGACGTGCTCGCCAACCACCTGGCCGAAGTAAACCTCCTCGCCCGGGTCGATGAAGAACTTGCCACGGTCCTGCAGTTTGTCAATGGCGTAGGCGTAGGCCGTGCCCGTCTCCAGCGCAATCATCGAGCCGTTCACGCGCCTTTCGATGTCGCCCTTGTAGGGCTGGTACTCCTTGAAGCGGTGGGCCATGATGGCCTCGCCCTGACTGGCTGTGAGGATGTTGGTGCGCAGGCCGATAATGCCCCTCGAGGGAATCTCGAAAGCCATATTGGTGCGGTCTCCCTGGCTCTCCATCGAGATAAGGTCGCCCTTGCGGCGCGTCACCATGTCAATCATCTTCGAGGCGAATTCCTCCGGCACATTGATGGTGAGTTCCTCGATGGGTTCATATTTTTGGGGGGTGAGGGGTGAGGGGTGAGGGGTGAGAGATTGCTGCAAGTCTGACCTCTCACCTCTCACCTCTTGCCCCTCACCTCCATACTTGAATATCACCTGCGGCTGCCCCACTTGCAGTTCGTAGCCCTCGCGGCGCATGGTCTCGATGAGCACGCTCAGGTGCAGCACACCACGGCCAGAGACAATCCACTTGTCGGTAGAGTCCTCAAACTGCTCCACACGCAGGGCCAGGTTCTTTTCCAACTCACGCATCAGGCGGTCGTTGATGTGACGGCTGGTGACAAACTTGCCCTCACGGCCGAAGAACGGTGAGTCGTTGATGGTGAAGAGCATCGACATGGTCGGCTCGTCGATGGCGATAGGCGGCAGTGGCTCGGGGTTCTCCAGGTCGCAGATGGTGTCGCCAATCTCGAATTTCTCCAAGCCGATGACGGCGCAGATGTCACCGCAGTCCACGCTGTCGGTGCGGTGGTGGCCCATACCGTCGAAGGTGTGCAGTTCCTTGATTTTCGTCTTCTCCTGCGAACCGTCGCGGTGGGCGATGGTCACTTGCTGGCCGTCGGTCAGATGGCCACGGTGAACGCGGCCCACAGCGATTCGTCCCGTATAACTTGAGAAGTCGAGGCTGGTGATGAGCATCTGCGGTGTGCCCTCAATCTGCTGCGGGGCGGGAATCACCTCCACAATCTTGTCGAGCAGATAGGTGATGTCGGTGGTGGGCTTGTTGTAGTCAGGCCCCATCCAACCATTCTTGGCCGAGCCATAGACCACGGGGAAATCCAGTTGGTCCTCGGTGGCATTGAGCGAGAACATCAGGTCGAACACCATCTCATAGACCTCTTCGGGACGGCAGTTGGGCTTGTCCACCTTGTTCACCACCACAATGGGCTTCAGGCCTATTTGCAGAGCCTTCTGAAGCACGAAGCGGGTCTGGGGCATCGGACCTTCAAAGGCATCGACCAGCAGCAGACAGCCGTCAGCCATATTGAGCACGCGCTCCACCTCGCCGCCGAAGTCGGAGTGGCCCGGTGTGTCGATGATGTTGATTTTCGTGCCCTTCCAGTTGATGCTGACGTTTTTCGAAAGAATGGTGATGCCGCGCTCACGCTCCAGGTCGTTGGCGTCGAGCACCTGATTGGAGAGGTTCTGCCCCTCGCGGAACAGGTTGCCGGCCAGCATCATTTTATCTACGAGCGTGGTCTTACCGTGGTCTACGTGCGCTATGATAGCGATGTTCCTGATGTCTTGCATATTATCTTTTACCTTATTTTGAGGGTGCAAAGGTACGAACAAAAATCCGAACCGCCAAGCGATTCAGCCTTTTTCTTCCTTCCGCCCGAAAAGTGCTGGTGGCGCGGGGCAGGATGCAGGGAGAGGCAGACTATCCGTTAGCCAGCAGCCACGCCTTGAAAAACGGGTCTTCCAGTTCGTATCGGTCAGAGTATATCACGTAACCATCCTTCTGTAGCCGTTTCAACGCGCTATAGATAGTGCTGGTGCGATGCTCACCCGACTGTAGTGGCTTCTCTGCTGCCAGGCGCTGAAGAATCCACTTGTTAGTGCGATTAAAGTTCATCCACAGTCGTTCATAGTCAAGGCCATGAGCCAACACTATTTGGTCGATGGCCGCCGTCATCGCGTCCTCTGTTTCTGGTTGCAACACGCTAATCTGCCACACATTGGCAGCCAACTGCTGTGAGTAGTAGGGATGGCAGGCGGTATAATCCAGTATCCTGCCGGCCATTTCATCATGGCTGTCAGGGAAACAGCTGGCCAACCGTTCTGTCAGATAACGATGAAAGTCCTCCCTTGGCAGTTTGCCCAGGCGCATCAACTCGCCAAAATGGTAGAAAGGCGACTTCTTGTTTTCAAAAATGTCTGTCATCATACTTTCCTGGCTGCCGAGCAAGATATAGTTGATGTGCTTTTGCTGCTGCATGATAGCGCGCATCTGCCTGTCCAGTTTGGGAGCGATGTCTCGAATCTCCTGAAACTCATCCAATACCACAATGATGCGATCCTGTTCCGTATGTGCCTTTTCTATCAGCGTCAGCACATCTTCTAATAGAACGGCACCGTCTGTACCAGGCTGGAACGACACATCCATCGACCCTGTAACCGCATTTGTCGATATCGTTGGTATGACGCGGAAGTGCGTTATCAAGTGGCGGACGCGCTCCAAAGGGTGAATCTTGAAGAACTCCTTGAGCAACTTGGCTGACAAGTCGGCTACCGACGTCACTTGCTGCAGGTTCACCGTCATATATTTACGACCGCTCTTCTTAACCGCCTTAGCCACAACGCTACTCTTCCCGAAGCGACGTGGACTGATAAGAATCAAGTGGTTTGCGCTATTCACAAATTGGCTGATGTAAGCCACCTCGTTTACTCTGTCTGTGAAGTACTCAGCCTCTACGATGGTGCCGAATTTAAAAGGGTTTTCCATATTACGACTTTTTTCGTTACGACTTTTTTCGTAATCACTTTGCAAAGGTACGCATTAATTCCGATTCCGCCAAATATTGGAGCAGGGAAAACAGAGAAATGCTGCATTTCCTTTGTTGAACCGAGAATGGTTAGTCTTGATGGAGTACCTTGTTAACAAACTCTACAGGAGAATACACTTCTATTTTCTGAATGTCTACTCCCCGATAGTCGCGAAGGTTGATGGTGACGAACGCGTCACACTTGTTCTGTAAGGCACACTGGTACTGAAAACCATCCTCCACATCGTCGAAAGCGGTATCGTTAGTGCCTATGCTCATTCGCTTGTGGCTGATGCCAGCCACGGTAGCCATTGACAGCACAATGTTCAACGTCTTACGCAGCCGCTCAGTCTGTTCTGGTCGATGGATGCCCTGCCGCTTCAACTCCATACGGACGAGATAGGCCAGTGTATAAATGCAACCAACTGAGACGACTGCCCGCACTTGTCCATCCTCAATGGCATTCAACAACTGGCCAACGGCTTCATGCTGTCGCCGACGCTTGAAGTACTCAAGGAAAATATTTGTGTCAAGGAATACTTTCATGACGCTTGTGAAGTATTAGAGGTTGTACTTCTCCTTCAAGTAGTCATCAAGGAGTTCCTCTTCCGATGCCCCAGAGGTGAATATGCCGCAGAGGGTTTCGTGGCAATAGTGATGCTTAGTTTTCCTCGTGGGTTGTGCCGAGTCAATAAGCTGCTTGGCGTATGCGGTGAGTTGCTGTTCCAGCAAATCAACACGATAGGACTTGGGAATCCTGACCGAAACATTAATGGTTCTTGTTTCCATAATTCTATCTGCTTATGTGATTATCTGCTGCAAAGGTACGAACAAAAATCCGAACCGCCAAGCGATTCGGACAAATGTTTTCAACAAGATTCACATTCTTTCTCTAATATCAAGTGCAAGGCTCTTGCTTTCAAAAGACAGTGATTCCATCCCTTTCTATACGTTTTCTCAGTCGCGGATTTAAGTTACGATGATTGCGGACAATATCAAACGGACGCCCTGTTGATTTCTCGAGAAAATCTTTGGCTTCCATCAGCAAGAAAGGATTGGGAGTCAACGTTTCAACAAACACATCCGCATCACTGTCCTCCTTTTGTTCGTCTCTTGCTGTTGAGCCAAAAAGACACAATGACGTAATCCCATATTCACTCCTTAGAGTATCACTACAGGTTCTCAACAGTTCCAAGCAATCCTTTCTTGACATACAATCCATCTTTTGTTTGCTGCAAAGGTACGCATTAATATCCGTTCCGCCAAATCTTTTTTGAAAATACGCCTCAAAGTCTTTCTATCTCTTCGGCAGAAAGACGGGTAGCCTTCATGATGTCCTCAATAGAAAGGTTCATGTTCTTCAGGTTGCGGGCAATATTCAGAGCCTCTTCAGCACGTCCTTCAGCACGTCCTTCAGCACGTCCTTCAGCACGTCCTTTCTGCTCCGCACCGGCAATGGCGTTGAGAGTGTCGCGGTAACGCTTCAAGGCTTGGTCGTACTCGATACGCTCCTTCTTCGTCAGCTTGCTTACTTCGGCAACTTCTGCCAGCCGTTGGAATACTGCGTTCTGAGCAGCCCACGGCATCCTGTCAAGTATATCCATATTCTTCAGTATATATATCCAACGCTCAAAATGATTCTCACACTCCTCCGCCTCCTTGGTGAAGCACGGCATCTGAAGGCATATCAGGCGCATCTTGTCGGTGAACAGCTCGTTCTTCTGCATGTCGGCAAGTCCCACGTCAATACGCAGTCTGCCGTCATACCCTGTAAGGACGAAATTAGTGAATGCCACCATATAAACAGCCTTAATTTCGTAGCCCCATACAATACCCTTCTCCCCCTGACGGACAATAGCTTCAGCTGAATAATAGAGCATGCGCTCCTTGAAGTTCGGGTGTTCCCGGTTCTGCATCTCAACGATGATCTTCTCACCGCTGGCAGTCTCGCAGAGAATGTCGTAGATGGGCGAGCGGTCGCCATCGTATATTGCAGGCATCTGTTTGTCAAGAAACCGCAGGTCGGTAATAATACGTTCGCCCACAAGAAGCGCGTTCAGGAAATCAAGCAGACGCGGCTTAGAAAACTCCTGTCCAAAGATAATCTTGAAGCCAATGTCAGTAAAAGGATTGATGAACTTCCCCATGATTCTTGCCATTATGTGATTATTTGCTGCAAAGGTACACATTAATATCCGTTCCGCCAAATGTTTTGTGGAAAAACATTCTTCGGCGCTTGCGACGGGCAAGAAAAAACCTGCTACTTGCTTCTCAGCAACGTGCAGGCTCCTAACTAAATTTATTATTTTATTATTGCGTAGGCTGTCCGCTAAATTGCCCTATGAGGTATAACACACCATCCGAAGGACATACGGCGGACAACTACGACGCAGCAAAATTAGGCATAATGTCCGAACGCGCCAAATCCTTTTCGTATCTTATTTGGTTCTTATTGGTTCTTTTCCACACGTCCTTCGATGGAATGGGCGTTTTTTGAAAGAAACCTACTGACCTGACACTAATGTCGCAACTGCTGCAAGTAGGTCAAATTGTTGAGGTCGCACTCGTCAGCTACGCGCTCCCAGACCACGTGGGTGCTGTCAGACCGCAGAAGGTCGGCACGATAGACACCGAGGAAGACGAAGCCCGTATCAATAAGGTTTTTCATAAAAGTGATGCGCAGCTCGTTGGTACGCATCACGGTGAAGTAAAGATTCTCATTCTTTTCAGCTGACAGCAATTGCCGTTCAGCCTCAGAGGCGGGAGAGGCCGACTGGCTGCTGTCGGCGGGCGTCCACCATTCGGTGATGGTGGGCATGAGGCTGTCGCGCAGCCCCTCGTTGTGCCACTGCGGGTGGTGATACTCCGGCCCCCAGATGACAATGCCCTCGTGATGAGGAACGGGCTGGTCCCAATATCGCTCAGTGGTGGTGATGCCAAAAAGACGTAGGTAGTCGCTGCTGGTCTCGAAAATCTGTCCGCGCTTGAGGATGTACTGTCCCTTGCTGACAGGCAGCCCCTCCTCATTCTCCTTAAAGACACCCGACCAAAGCAAGACGGCACCGCCGAGAAGCACAAGAGCAAACAGGGCCACCATCCCCCAGCGGTATCGCGCTTTCGGAGAGGGTGTGTCCCCGTCGGAGAGAGGAGTCTGCACATCCGCATCAGTGTCGGGCAAGGGCAACTGTGATTCACGCGAATGGATAAAGTCTTCCCAGTCCTTGTAGTCGAGAAACTGTGTGAGCAGGTCAAGTGTGGATAAGCGTATAGACGCATACTGTGGCAGATAACCCCAAAAGCGTTTCAGCGTGGATGTGCTGACAGACTGGTGGATCTTCTCCAATATAGCATTAGCAAGGAAATCAAAGTCACGCGGCGACCTCATCTTCCTGCCGACAGCGGCCTCTAAAGCTTGGCGCAGTTCTGCATAAGCCTGATCCTGAGACATAACTTGTTCCATTGTGATGCAAAATTACGCAATAATCGACGAACCGCCAAACGTTTTGGAAATTTTAATATTATTCCAAAAATCCTTCGGCAGGAAAACACAGTTCAGGGCGCAGTCCGCTATGCGATGCACAAAAAGCCCTGCAAGTTGCTTTTCAGTAACGTGCAGGGCCTTTTTCTAATTAAAACTTATGTTAGGCTAAGCTTTTTTATTCTTCGTCATCACCCCAAAGGTCCAGGCGACGGGATTCAACTGTTTGAGTATTGGGGTCAAATTCAGTCGTGCTTACTGACACATCATCTCCCAAGCCAGTCACTTTATTTACTGGTGAGGCATTCATAAGCGGCTGAACCTTGACCAAGATTTCTTCCGTTGTCGGTTTGATATATGTTTTCATTGTTATATTCGTTTTTTAAGTTTATAAATAATATCAATCTTACTTGCGGACAACCTTCTTGCCATCCTTGATGTAGAGGCCCTTCTGGGCACTCATAACACGCTGGCCCTGCAGATTGTAAACCACACCGTTCTCGCTCTCAACCACGCTGATACCTTCGATGCCAGTAGTCTCCTGACCGTCGATAGCAAAGCTCAGACGAGCGGGTGCAGCCTCTGCCAGCTGGATGTAAGCGCGGTAAGCAGGAATAGTAGCACCGGCTGTTCCAACAGGATAAAGGGAGTTGCTGCTCATCACATAGTTCGTCTTGCTATTATCAATGTCGGTCGATGCATAGACACCCTTCAGCGAAGCGTCGCCAGCAGTGACATCGGTAGCGGCGGCAGCAGCCACAGCCACATCGCTCACGCTAATTTCAGCCTTATCAGCAGCAGCCTTCATCAGGAATGGCTTATTAGCCTCACTGGCAGTAGCGGTCGAGAAGTCAAGAGTACCACCATTGTAGCTGTTAAGGTTAGCAATGGTCAGACCATCCACACCACTCACTTCGAATGGATAGATAGCGGTAGCCCACTTGCCAGCTGTCAGTGAGCGAGAAATCTTCACAGTAGGATAGGTGCCGGGAGCGTAAGTGGGAACTGAGCCATCGGCGAACTCGATTTCTGTTGCAGAAACAAGCTGCATATCAGCCCATGCAATCTGCTGCTGACCGTTATCAACCTTGTTCAGAGCAAGCACATAATTGCCAGCGGCTGTAGAAACAAAGTAACCCGTATAATCATACCAATGATCAGCATTTGTATTTCCATCGTTTGTTTCCGGCTTGAAGCCAGGAGCCAAAGATATAGCATTTGATTCAGGGTCAGTCAATACAACATTCGTTGTCGGGTTATTACCCCATCCGCAATATTTGAATGTAATCTTGTAAATCTTACCAGCCTTCAGCGGCATTGTATATCCAGTAGTCTCACCATACGTAGTGTTAAACTTGGAGAACACAGCTGTGCCGATGGTTGTCATAGCAGGATTGGCTGTTGCATCGTTGGCTGCGCACATGATGCGGGTGTTATATCCAGTATTTGTCCAGCCGATAGGATGCACATAGCCATCAGAAGCTTTGTCGCCAGCAGTATAGTCAGTCTTCCAGTAGATTGCATTCACCTCAGCAGTGTTGGCAGTCCAAGTAGCACCAGTCAAAGCAGTAGTTGCTTCTACAACAGCAGCACCAGAAGCTGCATCAGTGTCGAGAGCCTTTGCTGCAGTAAGAGCTTCAAGGGCAGCAATGTTATTGTAGGGAGCATACTCACCAGTCTCAAAACCGAGAGTGTTAGCCTCAGCAGCGGTGATTGCATCTTCAAGTGCTTGTTTCTCTGCAGCAGTAGGCTTAGCCTCGTAGCGTGTGAGCTTCCAATCAAAGAACGGGAACCAAGGCTCTACACAGAAGCTCGGAGAAGCCAATCCAATTGTCAAAGACTCACCATCTGCAACATACACATAAGTCGTATTTATGTAATTTGCCTTATTGGTGACAAGGTCAGCACGGCTATTGATAGAAGCGCCACCTTCATACCAGCTCTTCAACTGTGTAATATTTGTCTCTGTGGCAGTATTTGCATACATCCAAGCAGTTGTATTAGCCTCAGCACCTACACGTGTTGCTGTAGCCATGTTACCAGGACGCCAAGTAGCGACAACAGTAACCTTGTAAAGACCCTTTGGCAGACCGGTGACTTCCTGTTTTACGCCACCAGTAGAGTTCCAAATCTCAGCAGTAGTACCATTGGCATCGGCATCTTTATATGTTACACCATTATACTTAACCTGAGTCCAACCATCCATATTTTTAGTCAAGGCAGCGTTGGTGATATTTGAGGTCATATCAGTAGCACCGAAATCAGAAGCCAGAGTCGACTCCAACTCAGCGACCGTTGTTGCGGAAACGCCAGCAGCAGCGGCAATGGCAGCAGCTTGCTTATTCTTGGCGGCTGCAAGAGCAGTAGCATATTCGCTCTTGTTGAGCAAATTCCATACGTAGGCAGCACTTACATCAGTTGTCTTCGACAAATAGCTATAAGGATATTCACCGTGAGGTGTGGAAACCATATACTCCGTATTGCTGGGACGCAGGTAATAACCTCCTTCAGTAGCCTCGATTATCCAGTTGAAGGCACCCTGGTCTGTATAGGTTGAACCGCTACCATTCAGGAACTTATCAGCGTTTGCTGCTAATGAATGGTCAACATTCTTCAACGTATATGTACCATCGCTCTGCAAAGCGGCTTCGAATGACAGGCCAAAGTTGTCTACGACACCTTCAGTTCCGTACCATCCACCACGAGTAATGTAGAGGTCAGCGTCCTTCTTCTTGAAATAGTAAACACCTTCAGCAATAGTTCCAGTCTTAAATGAAGTGGAAATAGCAGCATTGGTGGCTTGGCTTTCATAACCAACGACATCAGCAGCAATCTCAACGGTATAAGTAGATCCCAGCGAAAGTGAGACTCCAGAGAAAGTTGCAGTCAAGACTTTCCCATCCAGCGAAAGAGCACCTGTTGCCACTTCTGCACCAGCAAGTTTCAAAGAGGCAGTTGCAGAGCTGTTCAGCAGAGCAAATGTTGCGGCGGGGTCATTGGTGGAAGCGGAAGTCGTGAAGTCGAAGCTGATGGTTGTAAGAGCCTTGATATATGAAGCGTCAGCAATACTTGCAGTCGGGGCATTTACTTCATAGGAATATGTGTCAGGAGCTATAGTAATAGTAGCTACATTAGCGGCTTTGAAATAGATGCGTCCTACGGTCAAAGCAGTTACAGCAGTAGGATTAGCGGTGACAGTGGCTTCGTCTTCAATCAAGATAGTCCCATCTGTTGTATAAACGATATCTGTCAAGTCGCCAGTCGAAGTAATAGCATAGTCACCAGTAGCAGCAACGTCAAAATAATACCATTGGTCAACAGCAACCGCGTTGCCAGTAGTGAACTCTACGGCATTACCTTTGATTGTTGGTCCATAATAGAAGAGTTTGAAGTTGTCTACTACTACCCAACCTGTTGACTGGTCCAGTCCAACTGTAATTTCATTGTTGGATACATATACATTGTCAGCTGTCAGCGTTTTGCCTGCGACCTCATTCGACATGGTGGTATAGTTGTTTTCACTAGCCTCAGCAGAAACAACCGTACTGCTTACCTTTTCGTCACCAGTAGCAAAAACGTAGGCAGCCTTGGCTGCACCAGGGCCGGAGATTACGTCACCAACAAACCTGTAAAGACCGTTGGGAACGCCTATCAACTCCTGCTTCACAACAACGTTGTTAGCACTCCATGATTCAAGAGTGTGTTGTCCCCATTGCATATTACCGGAAGAAGTTAATGTACATTCCCAACCTCCCCAGTCACCACTCCAGTCGGCATTCTGAATCCATGATGTAATTTCTACAGGCGATGCCTTAGTAGCAGCAGAAACAGCAGACAAGCGTGAGGAAACTAAAGCTGCGTCGAAAGTGGCTTTAGATATGGAATAAAGATAAAAGCCTGGAGCATCTTTCTCTGCCTTGTTTGCTGCTATATTCTCACCATCCGATTCTACAGCAGCACCATTATCATTCCAGTGGCCAACCAATGCGTTAGATTCAATACACTTCAAGCTGTACTTTCCGTCGCTTGCAGTAAACTCAATAGTAGCTTTGTTGCGGCTGTCACGTGGGTAGCCTACAGAAGTGTTCCAGCCACTTGCCTGCTTGAAATATGCACCGGTGGAGGCACTCTTCAGATAAAATTTGTTGTTACTTCCTTCAAGCATCCAAACGAAAGAAGGATTTGCTACAGGGTCAGCAATTGTTTTGTAACAGGGACGGAAATGTGAAGCGTCGTTTGACATTACATAAGCGGAAGAATTTGCATCAACCAACACATAATAATTGTCACTAACTCCGGTAATGGAACTTTCAGTAACTTGCGTCCACCCCGCACTCGTCAAATCTGACGTTGTGTAGGCATTTGCAGTCAAGGCACCACCAACGAGCAGTGCAGCGGCCGCGATTAAAAGTTTTAATTTTCTCATAAGATAATAAATTTAGTTAATAAAAAAAGGGTTTGTTTTCGTTTCTGTTTATTTATCGTTGTAGTGCCCGTAGGCAGAGAGGAGTTCCACATGTACCTCTGTTTCAAAAATCCGATAGACCAATCTGTGCTTTTTCGTAATCTGTCTGCTCCATCGGCCTTCTGGCTTTCCCTTTAACGGTTCTGGATGTCCTGTTCCTGTTTTAGGGTGGAAGGCTATTTCGTCTAACAGATTTACTGCTTTCTTGAAATTGGCCGGTTCGTCCTTTTTGAGCTTTGCCAAATCAAGTTTTGCGTCTGGCGAGTAAATTTGTTGTACATAGCCCTACAAAGAATTAAGCCAAGCGTGCATATCGTCAAGATTAGAGAATCTTATTCCCTTCCCTTCTGCAATGTCTTTCTCTGCCCTGTCAAGTTTTGCGAAGAACTCCTCCTTGGTCATGAGTGTCTCGTCCAGCTTTTTGGTGGCCAGTTTCTTCAAGTATTTCAGGGCCTGCTTGAGCAGACCCTCGTCCTCTGCTATCTCACTCAAGGCGCGATAGATTTCAGCGTTCAGTTGTATTGCCGTCATTTTGTATATGTTCGTCTTCCGTTCTATCTGCTTTCTTGCAGCTTGCAAAGGTATGTGTTATTTCCGAGACCGCCAAAACTTTTAACACGTTTTAGCACAGCCGGCTGCGTCACTTTGCAAAGCGCAAGTAAAGGTTTTAGTCTTCTTATAATAATTCAATTTAGTTAGTAAAAAAGTGAATTATTCTCTCTGTTATTTGTCATCCTCTTTGTTTTGCAGCCTTCCTTCTTTCTGAAGACTTTCGAGGTTCAACCCTAAGTCTTTTACGATGCTTTTCACGACTCTCACATCAACCGTGTCTGCATCCGACTTGTCGTATATAATCAAGAACTTCACAGTTCCATCTTCTTCTGACACATAAAATGTCAATGTGATGACCCTTGCCCCGCCTGCTTTTCCTTTCCCTTTTGCGGCAATAGGCATTCTTATTTTCCTTATGCCAGGATATAATTCTGCTCCTTGGAAAGGATTCTTTATGATGCTGTCTTTGAAATCCTTAAGGTCATCCTTGAAACTTTTGTATCGTTTAGAAAGGATTTTAGCTCCTTTGGAAAAGTCGGGCGTAAACTCAATCGTCCAGTTCATCAAGCAGTTCCTCCCAGCTTAAGAGTTTCTTTTTCCCCTGCATAGACTCTTTCACGTCGGAAAGCGCACTGCGCAGTTCTACAGCCAGGTCTCTGCGTCCTGCATTTTTCTTGCTCGTGTCTACGGGTATCAGCCTGACGCTTCCGGCTCGCGATTTCAGTATCACGTCCTCGCCGCTGTGGGCAATGCCTATGTACCTCGACTGGTTTGCCCTGAAGTCCCTGCCTGTTACTATCATGCCTCTAAAACTTATATGTGCGTTTGCAAAATTACTCCTTATTCCTTATACCGCCAAAACTTTTAACACGATTTAGCACACGTTGGCAATTGCCACCATGCAGAGTGCGAGTAAAAGTTTTAGTTTTCTCATAAAATTAGTTAGTAAAAAAAGGGTTTATTGTCGTTTCTGTTTATTTATCGTTGTAGTGTCCGTAGGCAGTAAGTACGACGACTAAGACCTCCTTGTCATGTATTTCGTATATCAACCCACAGCATTGCCTTGTCTTCTAAGAAAATCTGTGAGGTTTTCATTTGGCAACATAGCCACAGCCTTTCCCTGCTTTGCCTTGTCCACTCGTGCGAAGAACTCCTCCTTGGTCATCAGGGTGTCGTCCTGCTTTTTGGTGGCCAGTTTCTTCAAGTATTTCAGGGCCTGCTTGAGCAGTCCCTCGTCCTCTGCTATCACACTCATAGTGCGATAGATTTCAGCGTTCAGTTGTATAGCCGTCATTTTGTATCTGTTCGTCTTCCGTGCAATATGCTTTCTTGCAGCTTGCAAAGGTATGTGTTATTTCCGAGACCGCCAAAACTTTTAACACGTTTTAGCACAGCCGGCTGCGTCACTTTGCAAAGCGCAAGCATAAGCCTATTCGTGTATGTTCTGCGCGTGGCAGGCGTCTTGTATTGTTATCGTGTCGCCGTCGATGGTGTATGCGTAGTACCATTTGTCGGTGTTAGCCATGTGCCATCCGTGGTTTTGCCACCTGGTTATTGTCGGCTTGCGCCGCTGTAGCGTCTTTTCTATGAGAAACATTGCGTCGATGGCATCATCAATGTTCTTATGCATCAGAGCATTTGAATATGTGTGTTTATATTTCCTCGACACATTCAGATAGAACTTCACAATATTATTTGAGCATCGTTTCTTTGCCTTGTATTTCATGGTAGCGAATATTCCAAATCAACCATTTTGTGCAGCAATACCCTCAACTCCTCGGGCTCCATAGTTTCTGTTTCTATGTCTACCTTCACCTCCCCATCCTCTATATATACTTTGTTTCTCCCTTGCGCTGTTTCTTCACTCTTATCGACGGGTATGAGCCTGACGTTGCCGGCCCGCGATTTCAGTATCACGTCCTCGCCGCTGTGGGCATAGCCAATGTACTTT
>JAGCZA010000024.1 GCA_017960525.1 Prevotella sp. | reverse complement strand
GTTGGTACACCACTGTTACGACTGGACTTGCAGTCAGCAGAGACGGACTACGCCAAAGCCCTTGATGAGCGGGAGATAAAGCGCCAGCAGATGGCACAACTCAAGGCAAACACCGAAACGCAGCTCTCCGACCGGCAGATGCAGATTGAGGTGGAGGAGATGAAGGTATCACAGTTGGAGGCACAGCTACGCAATGAACTTTATCTCGACAGCCTCGGCTCCGGGACGCGCGACAGAGTAAGACAGGCAGAGACGGCTCTGCGCACGGCACAGCTCCAACTCAGCCAACTGCGCCAGCAATATGCCAACGAGAAGAAGGTGAAACAAGCCGACCTGCGGATGCAGCAGCTGCAGGACGGCATCTTCGAAAAGGGACTCTCTGAGAAGCGTCGCACTTTGGATGATGCCAAGATATGCTCGCCACGCCGCGCCACACTGACCTATATCAACAATGAGATAGGCAGCACTGTCGGCGCTGGGCAGAAGGTGGCTATCGTGAGCGACCTCAGTCACTTCAAGGCAGAATGCGAGATAAGCGATACGCACAGCGAACGCGTCCGTGTGGGCGGTGCTGTCCTGCTGAAGATTGGCAAGGAGCGGCTGACGGGTACCATCAACACTGTTACTCCTCTCAGCCAAAGCGGTGCCATCACTTTTACCGTAGTGCCGGACGATATGAGCCATCCACGCCTGCGTTCAGGACTGCGAACTGAAGTCTTCGTCATCACCAGCATCAAGGACGATGTCTTGCGCATCAAGAACGGCTCGTTCTATAGTGGACCTGGTGATTATATTTTGTTTGTTTTAGAAGGCAATGTACTTACACCGCGTGAAGTGAAACTCGGTGAGTGCAACTACGACTATATCGAGGTCATCGAGGGTTTGCAAGAAGGCGAGCAGGTGGTGGTCAGTGATATGAGTAAATATAAAGGGAAAGAAAAACTGAAAGTAAAATGAGATACTTAAGACAAGCTCTCGCTATGATGCGAGAAGAGAAACTATACTCCGCGATGTACATCTGCGGCACGGCCCTCGCCATTGCCTTCACGATGCTCATTGCCGAAGTGTATTATATTAAGGTTGCCGACATCGCGCCGGAAGTGAACAGGAGTAAGACGTACTATCTGAATAGTCTCAAAAGAGGAGAGCAACAGGCTCCCAGCGGAATTTATAGCGATACATTCCGGGACTTGTTCCAGAAGATGCAAACGCCGGAGTGCGTAATGGCAACGGCGGAGTGGCAGATGTGGTCATCGGCCTACATGAAGCTTCCCGACAATGTTCACGACCATGGCGTGCGGGTGAAGTTGACCGAGCCGGGCTTTTTCCGCTTATACCAATTCAACTTCACAGAGGGTGCACCCTTCACGCAGGACGATTTCGACAAGCGTAGCAGGACTGTGGTGGTGACAACAGATGTGGCAGAGCTGATCTTCGGCAAAGGAGCGAAGACCGTGGGACAGCGCATCTACGTCAACAACCGCGACTTCACCATCTGCGGCGTGGTGGAGACGCCGAGCTCGCTCACGGAGAAATGCGTGGCCGACATCTGGTGCCCGTATAACGCCCAAGGGCTTTTAGACAATTTACACTTCATTGGTAAAGATGGCGAGGTGGTCAAAGGAGAATATAATATAGACGTGAATCTGAAAGTAGCCTTCGCGGTGCCTGCCGACAAGCGGGAGGCTTTCCTGCAGGAAATGAAGGAGGTGGAGGCTCGCTACAATTCCATGCATAAGGACGAACCCGTAGAAATGGTTGCCAGCCTCGAGACACACAATTCCACCGTATGGCATGAACTCGGCGGCATATTCCAAACTTGGGACGAGGACTTGTACTGGTACGTCACACCCGCCATCCTGCTCCTGCTTCTTGTGCCTGCCCTCAACCTGAGCGGCATGGTGGCAAGCCGCATGGAGCGCCGCCTGCCTGAGATGGCCATCCGCAAAGCATTCGGAGCCAAGCGACGCACATTGTTCTGGCAGGTCATTATGGAGAACTTGCAGCTCACACTCATGGGCGGTGCCATAGGGCTATGTTTGGCATGGACAGCTCTCTACAGCTGGCGCGACTGGGTCTTTTATATATTCTCTATGAACAATTACCTCTACGAGAGCGTACCCATCATCAAGGGCGAAATGTTCTTTGGCCCTGTCATCTTCCTCATTGCCCTGCTCATCTGCACACTGCTGAATGTATTGGCAGCGACCCTACCCGCATGGCTCAGCCTTAGAAAACCGATTGTTGAATCTATGATGATAAAGAAATGAAACAGATTACAGAAATATTCCGCCGGAGGTCATCTCTCTGGTTAATTTTGGAACTCATCCTTGTCACCATCGCCTGCTGGTGGGCTTTCGACCCTGTGCTGGTAACAGGCACTGTCATACGGATGAACCCTGGCTTTGATGTTGACAGAATGGTAAAGCTGAATGTGTCCAGCACTGTCACCCGTCTGGATATTGAGGAACAGCAGATTACCACCATTCCTGACGAGGAAGAACACTTGTTGCAGAAGGTGCAGGAGCTGGAGGACGTGGTGCTGGCCTATCGAGACGTTTTCAATCCTATTGGTGTGGGAGACTATGGCTGGTCAACCTACTTCTACCATGACAGCGACTCCCTTTATGCTTGTCAATATGAATTTCTGAAGGATTCCCGGATGTTTGAAGTGTATGGCATCCAGTCGATCACGCCCGAAGTGCCTACCAGCGAACTGAGCCACGACTGCGAATGGAACGAGGTCATCCTCACACGTTCTATGGCGATGGGTCTCTTCGGCACCATCGATGTGGCGGGACGCAGCTTAATTAGTAAGGTATGGGGGTATCTGGAAAACGGGGAGTATGGCCGGAAGAATGAGAACTATCGCATCCGTGCTGTGGTGGAAGATGTGCGCCATCATGCTTGGGACCGCGACCTTGCCACGGTGTTCAAATGTTCCACTGGCTCGAGTTCGTCAGTCCCCATTATCGTGCGATTGCGGGAAGGTGTGAATGCAGAGCGTTTCTTGGAGAGCCATAAACAGCAACTGCAAACGGAGATGACGACAGAGCATTGCTACATCCGCGATTTCCAGACAGCCCGCGATGCTTTCCAAGAGGACATTGACCGCATTGGCGTCGGCGGTCAGATGCGTCGTAACTTGTTCATCGCAGCGTTCTTTTCTGTGAACATAGCATTTGGCGTATTCGGCACCTTGCTGATGTACACACGTCAGCGCCGTGAGGAAGCCGGTGTGCGTCGAGCTTTCGGTGCGACGAAGTGGAACGTCTTTTGGGACTTCATTCGCGAGGCGTGGCTGCTTACCACCATCAGCGTCGTTATTGGCTGCATCATCTACTTCCAGTTCGCCGCCGCGAAGGGCCTCTTCGACGGCTTCACCAGCCGTAACCCTGCCGTGCATTTCTGGTTCGACGACTTCGGCACGCACTTCATGGTCGTGTCCGTCATAGTCTATATTATAATATTATGCACCGTCCTGCTCGGCACCGCTATTCCAGCCTGGAGAATAAGCCGCAGTGAAATTACGGAATCATTGAGAGAAGAATAAGATTTATGGGGATTGGCGAATTCTTGCAATAAAAACTTGTGGGGATTGGAGATTATTTATAAAATAAACTTGTGGGGATTGGAAAACCTTACTATCTTTGTGCCATAAATAACGGACTTTGCCCTAAATCGTAAATTGTAAATTGTCAAATAGTAAATCAAAGAAGTGGTTCTTGTAGTTGATGACGATAAAAGCATACGCCTCTCGCTGAAGCTTATCCTGGAGCGCAACGGGTATGAGGTAGCGATGGCCGAGGAGCCGAAGGAAGCCGTCAGGATTATCCGCGACATGCCCGCTGTGGAGCTGGTGCTGATGGACATGAATTATAATATCTATCGCACTTCTTCTAACGACGGTGAGGAAGGTCTCACTTTGCTGAAACAGATAAAGGTGTTCCGTCCCGACGTGCC
>JAGCZA010000023.1 GCA_017960525.1 Prevotella sp. | reverse complement strand
TCGGCCAGTCGGAACGAGTTCTCCACGTCGGTGACAAACGAGCCGAGGTTGCGGTTGTTGATGCCGCAGAGGTCGGGCTGCAGTTCGGCGTACTCCAGTTCGGCCTCGCCGTGCATTTCCAGCAACACTTCGAGGCCCAGTTCGTGAGCCTTATGCAGGAGCGTCCCACACGCCTGCTTGCTGAGGCAGGCGGCGATGAGCAGCACGGCGGAGGCACCGCAGAGGGCGGCCTCGTAGAGTTGGAACTCGTCAATGACAAAGTTCTTGTAGAGCACCGGGATAGTCACTCCGCTCTGTCTGGCCTCAGTAATAAAACGGTCGTGGCCGCCGAAATATTGCTTGTCGGTGAGGATGGAGAGGGCGGCGGCGCCGTTTTGCTGGTACGACAGGGGGATGACGTCGGCGCGCCCTTTCTCCTTGATCCACCCTTTCGACGGCGACTTCCGCTTGAACTCGGCGATAATCCCCGTAGAACTGGCCAGCAGGGCCTCGCGGAGGGAGGGCTTCCTGGCCCGCATCCGTTCCAACTCCAGGAGCTTCTGCGCCACAATTTCTTGTAAGATGTCTTTTGCCATAATCAATTCGTGTAATTCGTGGTTGTAATATCAACTGTTCAACTCCACGAATTTCTTGAACGTGCGGAGGGCATTGCCGCTGTCGATGCTCTCGTGGGCGATGGCGATGCACTCTTCTATCGACTTGGCACCCTTCTCCAGCACCTGGATGCCGAAAGCGGCGTTGGCCAGCACGATGTTCTTCTGGGCGGGCAGGGCGCGGTTTTCCAGCACGGCGTCGAAGATTTCTTTTGCCTCCGCTTCCGTGGCGCCGGCCACCAGTTCCTCGGGCTTGGCACATTCAAAGCCCAGGTCGCCAGGCGAAAAGATGCGCTCGTAGGAGTTCGTCGTCACCTTGAAGTCGCCCGTCAGCGAAATCTCGTCGTAGCCGTCGATGCTGTTCACAATGCCGTAGTCAATGCCGAGACGCTGGTAAACCTGGTGGTAGAGTCGCATCTGGTCGAGGTTGGCCACGCCGAGCAACTGGCACGAGGGCTGGCTGGGATTGACCAGCGGCCCCAGCAGGTTGAAGATGGTGGGAAAGGGGAGGGCCTTGCGGATAGGGCCTACGAATTTCATTGCCTTTGCAAAGAGTTGTGCGTGAAGGTAGACGATGCCTGCTTCGGCCATACAGCGGTTCAGTTGGTCCAGGTCGTCGGTGAACTTCACACCGTGCTGGGCAATGACATTTGAGGCGCCGCTGGTCGAGGTGGCGGAGTAGTTGCCGTGCTTGGCCACTTTGTAGCCGGCTCCGGCGATGACGAAACAACTGGTGGTCGAAATGTTGAAGGTGTTCTTGCGGTCGCCGCCGGTGCCCACCACGTCGATGTAGCGGTCGCAGTCGAGGGGCACGGGCACGCCTGTTTCCAGGATGCCGTCGCGGAAGCCCAGCAGTTCCTCCACCGTGACGCCGCGCATCTGCAGGGCAGTCAGCAGGGCCGTAATCTGTTCGTTGGGAAACTCGCTGTGGGTGATGCCCACCAGAATGTTCTTCATTTCCTCACGGGAAAGTTCCTCGTGGTTGAGGAGTTTGGCTAAAATCTCTTTCATAGGTCTATAAAGTTTTTAATGATGGTTTTTCCTTCTGGAGTCAATACACTTTCGGGGTGGAACTGGATGCCGTAAACGGCCTGCTCCCTGTGGCGGAGCGCCATAATCTGGCCCTCGTCCGAGACGGCGGTCACTTCGAGGCAATCGGGGAAGCCCTCGCGGGAGACCACCCAAGAGTGGTAGCGCCCAACGGTGATGTCGCGGTCGAGACCGGAGAAGATGGGAGCATCGACTACGATATGGCAGGGCGTGGCCACGCCGTGGAACACGTCGCTGAGATTCTCCAACTTTCCGCCAAAGGCCTCGCCGATGGCCTGATGGCCCAGGCAGACGCCAAGGATGGGCTTCTTGCCGGCGTAAGCGCGGATGACATCGAGCAGTAGTCCAGCCTCAGAGGGAATGCCAGGCCCCGGACTCAAGATAATCTTGTCGAAATACGCAAGGTCGGCAAGTTGGAACTGGTCGTTGCGCAGCACGGTCACCTCTGCGCCCAGTTCCTTCACCAAATGACTCAGATTGTAGGTGAACGAGTCGTAATTGTCTATGATGACTGTCTTCATAGGTCTTTCCATAAATTCGTGTAATTCGTTTAATTCGTGGTGGCGTTTTGGATGGCACGACGCAGCGCACCAAGTTTGTTGTTGACTTCCTGTAGTTCATACTCCACATCGCTCTTGGCCACAATGCCGCCACCCGCCTGGAACCAGAGTTCGCCGTTGCGCGAGACGAAAGTGCGGATGGTGATGGCCTGGTTCAGCGAACCGTCGAGGCCGATGATGCCGATGCAGCCGCCGTACGCGCCACGGTTGTGCGGCTCGTACTCGCTGATGAGTTGCATAGCGCGCACCTTCGGGGCACCTGAGAGGGTGCCGGCGGGGAAGGTGTCGATGAACGCCTTGATGGGGTCTTTGTCGGCATCGAGTTCACCGCTGACGCGGGAGACGAGGTGGATGACGTGCGAGTAGTACTGGATGTCCTTGTAATAGTCGACCTTCACCCCGTGGCAGTTGCGGCTCAGGTCGTTGCGGGCCAGGTCCACCAGCATCACGTGCTCAGCGTTCTCCTTCGGGTCGTTGCGCAGATATTCTGCTCCCTTGCGGTCGGAGTCGGCATCGCCCGTCCGTTTCGTCGTCCCCGCAATGGGGTCAATGTAGGCTTTGCCGCCCTCAATGCGACAATGCGTCTCAGGACTTGAACCGAAAATGCGGAACCCGCCGAAGTCGAAATAGAACAGATAGGGCGAAGGATTGATGCTCCGTAGCGTACGGTAGAGTTTGAAGTCGTCGCCCTCGAAGCGCTGGATGAAACGGCGCGACAGAACAATCTGGAACACGTCGCCGCGCAGACAATGACGGATGCCTCGGCGGATGTTCTCGCGGTGCTCGTCGTCGGTGAGCGTGCTTGCCACCTCACCCACAGGTTTGAAGTCGTACGCTTTCACGTTCCCACGATTCATTGCCTTGAGCACATCGTCAAGGTCGGTGGCGTCGCCCAGCGTCACCACCTGTAGCATATTGTTGTGATGGTCGAACACGATGACCACCTTATATAGTATATACAGCACGTCGGGAGCATCGTTCTTCTCCTGCGTCTCGTCTTTCACGGCAATGTTCTCGAAGTAGCGCACGGCGTTGAAACTGGTATAGCCGAACAGCCCGCAGACATTGGCGTCGTCGCCTGTCACCTTGATGCGGTCGATGAGAGCGTGGATGGCTTCGGCAGAACCGAATCCGGCACCAAGTTCCTGTTGCAGGGTGCTGCCGTCGGGATAGGTGATGGTTGCCACGCCGTGGCCAATGGCGACACTGGCCATAGGGTTGATGCCGATGAAACTCCTTGAATTGCTGGCCTCGTGATAGTCGGCGCACTCCATCAGCGCACTCTGTGCATACAGGTCGCGCAACCGCATATACACCCCTACTGGCGTGTACAAATCTGCCAAGATGGTTTTACTTGTCGTCTTATATTTAAACGTTTCCATAAATTCGTGTAATTCGTTAAATTCGTGGTCTTAAAAAACCATTCCGTGTAATTCGTTAAATTCGTGGTTAGAAATCCCCGTATTCCTTTGCCATTTCTTTGTTCTTCAAATAGGTTTCCACGTCCTTGTCGCCGCGTCCGCTGACGGTGAGCACCACCACATCGTCGGGTTTGAAGGACATCTTCTTCAGGGAGGCTATGGCGTGTGCACTCTCGATGGCAGGGATGATGCCCTCCATACGCGTCAGTTCGTAACCGCCGTAGATAGCCTCGTCGTCGTTGATGCTCAACACCTCCGTGCGCCCCTGCTTCGCCATATTGCAATGCATCGGCCCGACGCCCGGATAGTCCAGTCCAGCCGAAATGGTGAACGCCTCCTGTATTTGTCCGTCGCTGTCCTGCATCACCAGCATCTTC
>JAGCZA010000022.1 GCA_017960525.1 Prevotella sp. | reverse complement strand
TCGTTGTGGTTTGATGTAGGAAAAGAGAGATAAACAACCAACAGAAACAAGCTATTGAGGACTATCGTGTTGTGGTTTGATGTAGGAAAAGAGAGATAAACAACAATAAAAAAAATATAAAGCACACATTATTAGTTGTGGTTTGATGTAGGAAAAGAGAGATAAACAACAATTCGAATTTAACACCGTTAATCTCAATAGTTGTGGTTTGATGTAGGAAAAGAGAGATAAACAACTTGATTTTTGTAAGGTTAAAACTAACTATCGTTGTGGTTTGATGTAGGAAAAGAGAGATAAACAACCGACTGGTGGATGTACTGCACCATCTCGTCGTTGTGGTTTGATGTAGGAAAAGAGAGATAAACAACTTAACACGCCACAAGACGCGCTAACTACCGTTGTGGTTTGATGTAGGAAAAGAGAGATAAACAACGACTGGGCGGCTCCTGTGCCCCTCCCGCCTGTTGTGGTTTGATGTAGGAAAAGAGAGATAAACAACAATGACTAAAAGAGAAATAATCCTGCAAAGTTGTGGTTTGATGTAGGAAAAGAGAGATAAACAACAAAGCAAATACAAATAATGGAGTAGGGGGATTCTCCGTGGATAGCCCACATCTCTACGCTCACCGCCTAACCAAAAATCTTAGCAAAAAATCGTTTTAGCGGACAGCAATAATTGTTTTTAGAATTCCAAACGGTAGAATATGTTGGGCAGTAAGATGCCCGACTTATCGGTATTACTGCGGTTTGTTGGAACAGAATATGGCAATTTGCTTGTTGAACACGTCGATAATCGTCTGTAACTGTGGACAAGCATTGTATCCTCGTCGAATGACACGCCGCAGAGAATGGTTTAGAAATAATAGACGATAAATTTGGCCGTTTCGCTCAAAAGTTGTAATTTTGTGGCCTTAACTGAAAACTCGACAGCTATGAAAGCAATTACACTTATGGTGGCTATGGCCTTTGCCCTGACAACTGGGGCGCAGACTGACTCTGTTTTTATATATTCGCCCAATCAGGGGGCGGGGTTGCGTGTGGCTGCCTATGAGGCCGACGGGTGGCGTGAACTGGGGCAGCTCTGCTCCAGCGACTACGGAACTTGGGGCGCAGAGAAGCGCATGTTTCACCCCTCGCTCTGCCGTGCCGCCGACGGGTCGTGGCGGCTGGTGTTCCAGGTGAACGACCACTCGCCCGTCTTCGCTGCCGCCTATAGCCGCAATCTGGTGGACTGGCGTCCGCAGGACTATCCGCGCATGAGCACACGCCAGTGTCTGCAGCCCGTGGTGCGTCCTGTCGGTCAAGGCTTCGAGGTGGTCTACCAGTCGGAACAGGGGCCGCGCTTGGTGGGCGCCAGCTACGATTTCCGCCACTTCACTATTGACGTGCCTGCTTCAGCCGTGGTTCCCGCCGACCGCACCACACGCACCGTCGGCGACAGGGCGGTAGAGGGGCAGCTCTTCGCTGTCGGTGCCGACGAGGTGGCACTCCTGCGCACCACCTTCGCCAAGCGTGCCAACGACGGGCGCAAGGCGGCGGAGCGCATGCACGACGATGCCAAGAACCTGGCCCAACTCCCAGAAACCATTGAGGCCACCCTTACAATCGACGCCGGAAAGGAGAAGACCATCAGCGACAAACTCATCGGCATCTTCTTCGAGGACATCAGCTATGCAGCCGACGGCGGACTCTACGCCGAGCTGATACAGAATCGCGACTTTGAATATACTGAGAAAGACCACGGCGGATGGAACGCCACCACCGCCTGGCGCTCGAAGAACCCCTTGGAAATAGCCACCGAGCACCCCCTGCACCCCAACAATCCGCACTATGTCATCCTCACGAAAGACACGTTGTGGAACGAGGGCTGGGACGGTATAGTCGTAGAGAAAGGCAAGAAATACGATTTCTCTATGTACGTCTTGGCTGGTGGTCAGAAGCAGGACTTCCAAATCCTGCTCGTCGGCCAGGATGGCTCTGAGTTGGCCAAGAGCACGTTGAAGACCCGCGCCAGGAACTGGCAGCAGTATGCTGCGGTGCTCACCGCCACCGCCTCCGACACCAAGGCCCGTCTGGCCGTCGTGCCACAGAGGGCGGCACGGGTGGGTGTCGACATGATTTCGCTTTTCCCACAGGAGACCTTTATGAATCGCAAGAACGGTTTGCGCCGAGACTTGGCACAGGTCATCGCCGACTTGAAGCCCAAGTTCGTCCGCTTCCCCGGTGGCTGTATGAGCCACGGACAAGGCCTGGGCAACATCTACCACTGGCATCACACCGTAGGGCCGCTGCAGGAGCGCAAGCCAGACTTCAACATCTGGCACTACCATCAGACTCGCGGGCTGGGGTTCTTTGAGTACTTCCAGTTCTGCGAGGACATCGGCGCAGAGCCGCTGCCGGTACTCGCCGCCGGCGTGCCTTGCCAGAACTCCGCCAACAATGCTGAGGGCTGGGGCGGGCAGCAGGGAGGAATTCCATGGGCTGATATGCCGGCCTACATTGACGAACTGTGCAACCTCATCGACTGGGCTAATTCCGACCCCGCTACCAACAAGTGGGCAAAGATGCGTGCCGATGCCGGTCATCCCGCACCCTTCAACCTGAAATATTTGGGCATTGGCAACGAGGACATCATCAGTACCGTCTTCGAGGAGCGTTACGAGATGATTTGCCGCGCCATCCGCGAGCGTCATCCCGAAATCAAAATTTGTGGTACAGTCGGCCCCTTCCATACACCCTCTGCCGACTATCTGGAGGGATGGGAACTCTGCCGCCGCAATCCCGGCCTGCAATACATAACCGACGAGCACTACTATGAGTCGACGGGATGGTTTATCAACAACCGTGACTACTACGATTGTTACGACCGCAGCGGCACCAAGGTTTACTTAGGCGAGTGGGCGGCATCAACCAGCGCCAAGCGGCCAAATGTGGAGACGGCACTGGCCGAGGCTCTCTACCTGACCGACATCGAGCGCAACGGCGACGTGGTCGAAATGACCAGCTATGCCCCTATGCTCTGTAAGGACGGCCATTCCAACTGGAACCCTGATATGATCTACTTTGGAAACACCTCCGTACGCACCACGCCAGCATACGAGGTGCAGCGCCTGTTCTCAGTTTATAGTGGCGACAGGTATGTTAATTCACAATTGACAATTGATAATTCACAATTGGCTCACCGTGTGGGCGCCAGTTTGGTTCGCGACTCGAAGACGGGCCGACGCTATCTGAAGCTGGTCAACGCCCTGCCCCGCACGCTGAAGATAAAGGTGGAAGGCCTGACTCTGACTGCCAAGGTGAAGTGCGAGCAGTTGACAGGCGCCATTGACGACCAGATGGCCAAGGCACAGATGGTGGAGACCACCGAACCCACTACGCTTCCGCCTTACACTATCCGTGTCATTCCCTTAACACAATAGATGTGAAACAGCTAAAGCATCTGGTGAACTGGCTTATTTGGAGCCTGCTGGCGGCCTACATTGTGCTGCTGGCAGTTGTCCATATTCCTGCCGTGCAGCGACGGCTGGGTCGCGAGGTGGCTGCCGCTGTTGGCAAGACGCTGGGCACCGATGTGGCTGTGGGGCGCATAGACTTGGGTATGCTGAACCGTCTCATCGTGGACAGCCTGCACATTAGTGACCAGCAGGGCCGCGACCTGTTGCTGGCCAACCGTCTGTCGGTGAAGCTGGAGCTGCTGCCGCTGTTGGAGGGGCGAGTGAGCATCTCGTCGGCACAGGCTTTTGGCCTGAAGGTCAATCTCTGTAAGGCCGACTCGATAGCGCGGCCAAACTACCAGTTCGTGCTCGACTCGCTTGCCTCCGACGACTCTGCCGACAGCAGTCCGCTCGACCTTCGCCTCAACTCGCTCATCGTGCGCCACGCCAGTTTGAACTACGACCAGCTTGACCAGCCCCAGACACCTGGCCGCCTGAATCCCAACCATCTGAATTTCAGTAACATTAGTGCCCACGTCATCTTGAAAGCGCTCACCGAGGACTCGCTATGGATCAATGTGAAGCGTCTGGCTCTCGACGAGCAGTCGGGCATCAAGGTGGAGCGGCTGACGGCCAAGGTGGAGGCTTCACGCAAGGGTGGCCTGCTGACGGCTTTCAGTCTGCAGCTGCCCCGTTCAGAGGTGGCCATCGACACTTTGCACGCTACTTTCCGTGCCGACAGTCTGGCCGAGACGCTGCGTTTCGACACCCGTCTGGACAGATGCCATCTGAGCACAGCCGACTTTGTTCCCTTGCTGCCTCAACTGGAACCCTTGGAGCAGACGCTCGACCTGGAAGCAACACTCCAGGGTACCGGCCACAGCCTGGACTGTTCACATTTGCAAGTGCTTGCTGAAACTGGCGATGTGGCTTTAAAGGCCGACTGGCGGGCCGACTGGAAGGCAGATGCCGTGGCGTGGCAGACACGGGTGGAGCGCCTCGACGTGTCGGGCGAGCTGATGGCGCAGTTGGGGCAGGCCTTTGGCGAGAAACTGCCAACTGAGCTGTTGCGCCTGGGCAGTATCGGCATTACTGGCGAGGCATTCAGCCTGGCCGACGGCACAATGGAGGCGCAGGCCAGGGTGGTCACAGGGCTGGGCCGACTGGAAGCTAACTTCGATATGGATGCCAGCCGCCAGTTCACAGGCATGGTCACTACCGACAGCCTGCACTTGGGGCAGTTGCTCGACAATGCCGACCTGGGGCAATTAGCGGCTGTCGTCAGTATGAAGGGAAGAGAGAATGACTACAATGCCAGTGGCAAGGTGTCGCAGCTGCAATACAAGGGCTATACCTATCAGGGTATCGACCTGGACGGCTCCTATAGGCACGGCAGTATGGCTGGCAGTTTGCAGATTGATGACCCCAATGTGGTTTCGGGCTTCGAGTGCAGATTGTCGGGTGTTGATGGACAGGCTCGGCGGACAGCCGTCAGGCTGATGGGCACCGTGGAGCGGCTGTGTCCGCAGGCGTTGCACTTGAGCGACCAGTGGGGTGATGCTGTCTTCTCGGGCATCTTCGATGCAGATTTTACTGCCAGTAACCTGAACGATGCAGAGGGCAGCATAGACCTGGACAACTTCTCAATGACACGCACCGACTCGCTTCCCTGCTTCTACCATATAGATAATTTGCATGTGAAGTCGGGCTATGATGACGATGTCCATTTCCTCCGTGTAAAGGGCGATATGGGTGAAGCCCTGCTGCGCGGAAACTTCGACTGGGCCACGCTGCCCCGCAGTTTCGTGAACTACACGGCCTCGAAACTGCCTACGCTGCCGGGGCTGCCCTCTAAGCTTGCACCATCGAGCAACAACTTCGAGGTACAGGTGCAGCTCTACGACACAGAGTGGCTGTCGGCTCTGCTTGGAGTACCCCTGACGCTCTACCAGCCTCTCCGCTTCAACGCCAGCATCCACGACGTGGAGCACAGGATTGCACTCAACGGCCAGTTGTCGGCATTTTCCTACGACCAGACCCTCTACCACAATGCCGACGTGAGCCTGACCACCGAGGGCGACACCGCCCGCTGCAGGGTGGCCTTGACAAAGATTGGTGACGAGGATGAGAGGCAAAACGTCAGGCTTGACGCCATTGCCGCCAACAACCAGCTTAACACCACTCTGCGGTTTGCCAAGGAAGGAGATGCTCTGTCTGACTCACAGCCCTCTACGCTCAACACCATCACCGAACTCTACACCAACGAGCAGGGCCAGCCCGAAGCCCATGTGCGTGTGCTGCCATCGGTGCTCATCTTCGGCGGCAAGCCCTGGCAGATGGAACCCTGCGACATACTCTACAGCGACAACCGCCTGCTCATAGACCACTTCAGCATAGCCCACGAACAGCAGCACCTCATCGTCGACGGCTTGGCCTCTGCACAGAACACCGACACGCTGCGCGTAGACTTCAACCAGCTCGACGTGGGCTACATCCTTGATGTGGTCGGATTCGATGCCGTGAGCTTCGACGGCCAGGCTACGGGCCAGGCTGAGCTGACGCGGCTCTTCGGCGACTTCACGGCCTGGGTGGGGCTGCGTGTGGGGCGTTTCCACTTCCAGGAAGGCAGCCTGGGCACACTTCTGGCATACGCCGAGTGGGATGCCATTCACAAGCAAATCAACATCGAGGGAACGGCCGAGGAAAATGACGAGGACCAGACCGTGGTGGAAGGCTACATTTCGCCCACACGCAACGAGATGGAACTCAACATCGCGGCACAGGGCACCAGTCTGGAGTTCTGCAAGTCGTTCACCAGCAGTTTCCTCAGCAACGTTTCGGGCAAGGCATACGGCGACCTGACCATTTACGGCGACCTGAAGCACCTCAACATGAAGGGGCAGGCCGTTCTCAGTAAGGCTCAAGCCACCGTCAAGGCGCTGGGCACCACATATCAGCTGGAGGGCGACACAGTGAAGTTTGTACCCAACGACATCGTGCTCGACGGCGTCAGGATGACAGACCGTGACGGTCACGTGGCAACCCTGAATGGAGGCATACACCACGACGAACTGGGCGACTTCACCTTCGACCTCGATGTCGAGGCAGAGCAGCTGCTGGCCTACGACTTCCCCGACTTTGGCGACGGCGTCGTCTGCGGCACCGTTTACGTCACAGGCAATGCCGACCTGCACGGGCGGCCAGGCGAGGTGGTCATCAATTGCAACGTGACTCCCACCCGTGGCTCCAGTTTCGCCTACGATGCCGCCAACCCCGATGCCATCTCACGCCAGGAGTTCATCAGCTGGGGAGAAGGACGGGGAATTGAGAGTTTGGAGTTGAGCGATGAAAGTGCTGGCTCTCAACCCTTGGCTCCAAGTGCCCAGCCCAGCACCGACATCCGCATCAACTTCATCATCAACGCCACACAGGACGCCACCCTGCAAGTGCTGATGGATGCCCGTACGGGCGACTATATCACGCTTTGCGGCGACGGGGTCATCCGAGCCTCGTTCTACGATAAAGGCCCCTTCCACATGTTCGGCACCTACAACGTGGACCACGGCACTTATGGCATCACCATCCAAAACATCATCAAGAAGAACTTCAACTTCCAGCCCGGAGGCACCATCGTCTTTGGCGGCGACCCCTTCGATGCCACGCTCAATATGCAGGCCAGCTACACCGTGAACGGCGTGTCGCTCTCTGACCTCAATTTAGCCGGCTCGTTCTCCAACAATACCGTGCGTGTCAACTGCCTGATGAACATCCACGGCACGCCAGGGCAGCCACGTGTGGACTTCGACCTCAATATGCCCACGGTGAATGCCGAAGAGGCGCAGATGATACGCTCTGTCATTGCCAGCGAGCAGGAAATGAACCAGCAGGTGCTCTACTTGCTCGGTATAGGACGCTTCTATACGCAAGGGGCCAACAATGAGAGCACACAGGAGTACGGCCAGACCACCCTGGCTATGCAGTCGTTCCTTTCAGGCACCGTCTCTACGCAAATCAACGAAGTGCTCTCGCAGGTCATACGCACCAACGACTGGAACTTCGGCGCCAACATCTCCACGGGCAACGAGGGATGGCGCAACGCCGAATACGAGGGTATGGTGAGCGGGCGTATGCTGAACAACCGACTGCTCATCAACGGCCAGTTTGGCTACCGCGACAATGCCACCACAGCCACGCCGTCGTTCATAGGTGACTTCGACATCCGATACCTGCTAAATGCCAACGGCAATCTGGCACTGAAGGTGTACAACCAGACCAACGACCGCTACTTCACGCGCTCGTCGCTCAACACGCAGGGCATAGGCCTTATCATGAAGAAAGACTTCAACGGCCTTGGCGACCTGTTCCATTCAAGGAGGAGGAAGAAATGAGACGCACACTCGCATTGCTGGTCTGCCTTCTGGCCCTGCTTACCCAGGCTTTCCCCGCACGCAAGCTGATTGGACTGGATTCGCTGGTGCTCACCCGCTTGTTCAACTACCAAGACGTCCATTCTCCCGACATCAAGGGCTACTCCACCAACGTCTACACCAAACTGTTCCACCAGACCCACCGCCGAAACTTCAGCCTCTGGACTGTGCCGACTATGTACACCATCGCCAAGGGCCGCCGCACCTTTATGAGCGAGCAGTACAACCGTTTCACCTTCAATGACTTCGGCCAGTTTGAGAACCACCGCCAGGTCTACTACACAACCATCCCGCGCAACCGCAGTACCATGAATGTCATCGTGGAGTACCTTATGCCTACCTTTTACAGAACCACCATCTACCGCGACCACATACTCTCACCCTTCAACAGGGATAACCGCGTCTTCTACCGTTATGTCATCGATCGCGTTTCCGACCGTCAGGCACGCCTTCGCTTCCGCCCCCGTTTCGTGAACAACACCCAGCTCGTCCGTGGTCAGGCTCTGGTTGAAATAGCCACGGGCCGACTCGAACAGGTGGAGTTGGAGGGGGAGTTCGATATGATACACTTCCGCACCCGTACAATGATGGGAACCGACAGTATACGCGCCTTCTTGCCTAGAATCACCCAGTTGTACGGCGAGTTCAAGTTTGCCGGAAACCATATCACCACCAACATCGAGTCAATCTTCGACTGCCCCATCACGCTGCCCGACTCCATCGACATCGAGGGCGACGAGCAGCTCATCGACTCGCTGCGGCCTGTCCCCCTCTCCGACGAGGAGCGTTTCGTCTATGCCTCATACAAGCGGAGAAACGATGCGTACACGGAGTCTCCCGATTCTTCAGAAGTCGCAGAGACATCGGCAGCCCCAGCTGTCGCAGATGCCACAGAAACCCCTGTTCAAGAGGATTTGCAATCCCCGCCATCCCATCACAATTATTGGAAGGAGATAGGCTGGGATCTCATCGGCGAGAACCTTTTGCGCAGTCTGAGGGTCGAGAACGACAACGGCTACGTGAAGCTCTCGCCCATACTCAACCCGCAATACATCAGCTACAGCCATCGCAAGGGCTTCTCCTACAAGATGAAGATGGGCGCACGCTACAACTTCAGCCCCAAAGTGTCTGTTGAGGTGAACCCCAGCGTGGGTTACAACTTCAAGCTGCACGAGTTCTACTGGACCGTGCCGTTGTACTTTGTCTACAACCCGCGCTTGGACGGACGCTTCCAGCTGACTTGGGGTAACGACAACCGCATAGGCAATGCCGGTGTGCTCGACGAAATCAAACAGGAACACGGCGACATACCCGAACTGGCAGACAAGCAGCTCGACATCTTCGACGACCAGTATATGCGCTTCAGTCACAACATAGCCCCCCTGCGGTGGCTCAACGTCGAGGCCGGACTCGTCTACCATCGTCGCAAATCCCTGAACGCCAGTGAAATGGAACGCTTCGGAAAACCCACCATCTACCGATCCTTCGCCCCATCGGTCGAGCTGAAATTCCGACCCTGGCAGAAAGGTCCCGTGTTGAGCGTTGACTATGAGCGCGGCATCAAGGGCAGCGATGCCAACATTGCCTACGAGCGCTGGGAGGCCGACTTGAGCCTGAAGCACAAGATGCGCCGCTTGCAGACCCTCAACCTGCGTATGGGAGGCGGATTCTACACCAATCGCAACAAGAACTACTTCCTCGATTTCAGCAACTTCCGCGACGACAACTTGCCTGAAGGGTGGGATGATGACTGGACAGGCAGCTTCCAGCTCCTCTCGTCCGAACTCTACAATGCTTCCGACTACTACGTCCGGGGCAACATCTCCTATGAGTCGCCCCTGCTCGCCGTCTCGATGGTGCCAATCCTGGGCCGTTACGTCGAGCGCGAGCGCATTTATCTGAGCACGCTAAACACCTCTCGCACCGCACTCTACTCTGAGTTGGGCTACAGCTTCACCAGCCGTTATTTCTCAATGGGCTTTTTCGCCAGCTTCGACCGCACCCGCTTCCAGGAGACAGGCTGCAAGTTCACTTTCGAGCTCTTCCGCCGCTGGTAAAAATTTGGACGAACCAAACTCCCACTTTGGACGAACCAAACCCGTAGTTTGGACGAACCAAACTCCGAACCCCGTTATTCCCCCCCCAGAATTGTTTGGCGGTTCGGGAAATTTGTCGTATCGTTGCAAAAAATCTCCTATTCAATTCTAATGACAACCAAAAGGAGGCGTGGGGCGGTATGCGAGTTGGTGGTTATCCTACAATAACGACAGATATAATGTAAGTTCTGCCTCGGAGGTGAGATCTGAATCGTCACTATTTTCACGGAAAAATGAAAATAATGAGAGAAAAGTTTGGCCAGTTCGGGGAAAAGTCGTACCTTTGCACCCGTTCAGTGGAATGAGGGGCTTCTCGAAAGTCCCTCATCTTTTTATAAAAACAGTTACTGATGATAACAAAAGAGAATGTTAAGCAATTGGTGGAAGAGTGGCTCCAGGGGGGCGACTATTTCCTTGTAGACATCCAAATGACAGACGATGACCGCATCGTCATTGAGATTGACCATGCCGACGGTGTATGGGTGGAAGACTGTGCCACACTAAGCCGTTTCCTGCAAGAGCGCCTTGGCGACGAGTTGGGCGACTATGAACTGGAGGTCGGCTCTGCCGGCCTGGGGCAGCCCTTCAAGGTGGCCCAGCAGTATGAGTGCCACGTGGGTGACCAGGTGGAGGTGGTCGATGCCGAGGGCAAGAAGGTGACGGGCCTGCTCAAGGCTGTGGACGGCCGGCAGTTTGTGGTCACCACCCAGGAGAAGCAAGTGCCCGAAGGCAAGAAGCGCCCCGTAAAGGTGGACGTCGACAAGCAGTTCTCTATGGACGAGGTGAAGTCGACAAAGTATCTGCTCAACTTTAAATAATTTAGCCCCCTAAGTTAGGGGGTTGGGGGTCTGAACGAACCAACCAGCCTATCTTAGGGTGCAAAAATAATATTGATAATCCATTATTAATAAAATGGGGTGTTCAAACCCCCAACCCCCTAACTTAGGGGGCTCAGACAAATTACATTATTAACTAAAGGGGGGTGTTCAGACCCCCAACCCCCAAACTTAGGGGGCTCAGACAAGATGGCAACAAAAAAACAAGCGAATGGTCCAAGTATGTTTGAGACCTTCCAGGAGTTCAAAGAGACGAAGAACATCGACCGCACCACGCTCGTGAGCGTGCTTGAAGAGAGTTTCCGCAACGTGCTGGCCAAGATTTTCGGCTCCGACGAGAACTTCGACGTGATTGTCAATCCCGACAAGGGTGACTTTGAGATTCACCGCCACCGCACCGTTGTCGAGGATGGCGATGTGCAGGACGAGAACAAGGAGATAGCACTCTCCGAGGCCCTGAAGATAGAGCCCGACTATGAGGTGGGCGAGAATGTGAGCGAGGCTGTCGACTTCACCAAGTTCGGACGCCGCGCCATCCTGAACCTCCGCCAGACGCTGGCCTCGAAGATTCTGGAGTTGGACCACGATGCCCTTTACCAGAAGTACAAGGATCGCGTGGGCACCATCGTCAGTGGCGAGGTCTACCAGATGTGGAAGCGTGAAGTGCTCCTGATGGACGATGAGGGCAATGAACTGCATCTGCTCAAGGGCGACCAGATTCCCAGCGACAATTACCGCAAGGGCGAGACCATCCGCGCCATTGTGAAGGAGGTGAACAACGAGAACAACAACCCCCGCATTATGCTTTCGCGCACCAGCCCCGAATTCCTCAAGAGGCTGATGGAGGCCGAGGTGCCCGAAATCAACGACGGCCTCATTGCCATTCGCAAGGTGGCCCGTATGCCGGGCGAGAGGGCCAAGGTGGCCGTGGAGAGTTTCGACGACCGCATCGACCCTGTAGGCGCTTGCGTCGGCGTGAAGGGTTCGCGTGTGCACGGCATTGTGAGAGAGTTGCAGAACGAGAACATCGACGTCATCAACTATACCACCAACACGCAACTCTTCATCCAGCGCGCATTGTCGCCCGCTAAGATTACGAGCATCACCCTCGACGAGGAGAACCACAAGGCCGAGGTCTATCTGCAGCCTGAAGAGGTGAGTCTCGCCATCGGTAAGAGCGGTATGAACATCAAACTTGCATCGATGCTGACAGAGTACACCATCGACGTGTTCCGTGTGGTGAAGGAAGGCGAGGACGACGAGGACATCTATCTCGACGAGTTCAGCGACGAGATAGACCAGTGGGTCATCGACGCCATCAAGTCTCTTGGCTACGACACCGCACGCGAAGTGCTCAATGCACCACGTGAACTGCTCATAGAGAAGGCCGACCTGGAAGAGGAAACCGTAGACCATCTGCTTGAAGTGCTGAAGGCAGAGTTTGAATAATCCTTAGCCCCCTAAGTTAGGGGGTTGGGGGTCTGAACGAGCCAGCCAGCCTATCTGAAGGGTATTAGCAGAAGAAATATTTTTAACTTTAACGGGGGATGTTCAGACCCCCACCCCCCAAATTAGGGGGCTTAGAAAGAATGGGCGTAAGATTATACAAAGTACTGACAGAATTGAATATAGGACTTCAAACGGCAGTTGATTTCCTGAAAAAGAAAAGCAGTCTGGGCGAGATTCGCGACGACACCACTACCAACACCAAGATCACCGACGAACAGTACGAGGCCTTGGTGCAGGAGTTCAGTGGCGACAAGGCCGTGAAGACCCAGGCCGAAAAACTCTTTGCCAAGAAGCCCAAGGAGAAAAAGACCGAAGAGGCTAAGGCCGTCACCAAGACCGAGGAGCAGATGGCCCAGCGCCAGCAGTTCAAGCCGCTGGGCAAGATTGACCTTGGCACCATTGGCAAGCCAAAGGCTGCCCCTGCTGCCCCAGAGGCTCCAGCCCCCTCCTCGTCCTCAAAGAAGAGCACTAAAGTTGCTGCTCCAGAGGTCGAAGAAACGCCAGAGGTCGCAAAGGCCCCTGCTGCCCCAGAGGTTACTGTTGCCCCAAAGGTCGAAGATGTTCCAGTTGACGAACCCGACGACGAGAAGGATGTTGAAGACATTTCTGGTCAGGAGGATGACGTTGACGAGTTTGTCGATATTGACGACAAGCAGGAACTTCCCGCTCCTGTCAAGGAAATCTACACCCTCAAGAGCGAGGCCAAACTGGCCCCGAAGGTGAACGTGCTGGGCAAGATAGACCTTTCCACCATCAACCAGAGCACCAGGCCCAAGAAGAAATCGAAGGAAGAGAAGCGCAAACAGCGTGAAGAGAAGGCTGCACAGCAGCGCGCCGGCTCCAACGCCCAGGGCGGTGAGAAGAAGAAGAGGGAGCGCATACGCTCCGGAAAGGTCGATATAGAGGCCGCAGCCCGCCAGCAGCAGCAACAGCCGCAGCAGGGCCAGGGCAAGAAGAAGAACAAGGGTGGCAACCAGAACTTCAGCGACCCGCAGCAGGCTCAAGGCAAGAAGCAGAAGACGAAAGGCCGCCAGCCCGTGAAGATGCTGGAGGGCACCGACGAGGATGTGGCACGTCAGGTCAAGGAGACGCTCGCACGTCTGACCTCGAAGACCACCCTCAACAAGAAGGGTGCCAAGTATCGCAAGGAGAAGCGCGACGCCGTGGCCGAGCGACTCTCTGAGGAGATGGCCGCCGAGGCAGCAAAGAGCAAGGTGCTCAAGCTCACCGAGTTCGTCACCGTGTCAGAGTTGGCCACGATGATGAACGTGCCCGTGGTCAAGGTCATCAGCACCTGTATGGCTATTGGCATCATGGCCAGCATCAACCAGCGCCTGGAGGCCGAGACCATCAATATCGTGGCCGAGGAGTTTGGCTTCACCACTGAATACGTATCGGCTGAAGTGCAGAACGCCATTCAGGAGGACGAGGACGACGAGAACGACCTGCAGCCCCGCGCACCCATCGTGACCGTGATGGGTCATGTGGACCACGGTAAGACATCTCTCCTCGACTATATCCGTAAGACCAACGTCATTGCCGGTGAGGCAGGCGGCATCACCCAGCACATCGGCGCCTACAATGTGGAACTGCCCGACGGGCGCGAAATCACGTTCCTCGACACCCCTGGACACGAAGCCTTTACGGCCATGCGTGCCCGTGGTGCACAGGTCACCGATATCGCCATCATCATCGTGGCTGCCGACGACAGCGTCATGCCCACCACCAAGGAGGCCATCGCCCATGCACAGGCCGCCAACGTGCCGATGGTCTTTGCCATCAACAAGATAGACAAGCCCGGAGCCAATCCCGACAAAATCCGTGAGGACCTGGCCAATATGAACCTCTTGGTCGAAGACTGGGGCGGCAAGTACCAGTGTCAGGAAATTTCGGCAAAGAAGGGTGTTGGCGTGGAAGAGTTGCTGGAGAAAGTACTGCTCGAAGCCGAAATGCTGGAGTTGAAGGCCAACCCCAACCGCAAGGCTACTGGCTCCATCATCGAGTCGAGTCTTGACAAGGGTCGCGGCTACGTCTCAACGGTGCTCGTTTCTAACGGTACGCTCCGTGTGGGTGACGTCGTCATTGCAGGAACGAGCCACGGACGCATCAAGGCAATGTTCAACGAGCGTGGTGCACGCATCCAGGAGGCCAAGCCGGCCGAACCGGCCATCATCCTCGGCCTCGACGGCGCACCTACCGCCGGCGATGCTTTCCACGTGATGGACAGCGAGCAGGAGGCTCGCGAGATTGCCAACAAGCGCGAACAGTTGGCACGCGAACAGGGACTGCGCACACAGACGCGCCTCACCCTCTCCGACATCAGCCACCGCATTGCACTTGGCGAGTTCAAGGAACTCAACCTTATCGTCAAGGGCGACACCGACGGCTCCATCGAGGCCCTCAGCGACTCGTTCATCAAGCTTTCCACCGAGAAAATCAAGGTCAATGTCATACACAAGGCCGTGGGACAGATTTCCGAGAACGACGTCACGCTGGCCGGCGCCTCCGATGCCATCATCATCGGCTTCCAGGTGCGCCCGTCGACGGCGGCCCGCAAGCTGGCCGACACCGAGGGTGTGGAAATCAACACCTACAGCATCATCTACGATGCCATCGAGGACGTCCGCTCCACAATGGAGGGTATGCTCGACAAGGTCATCAAGGAAGAAGTCACCGGACAGATTGAGGTGCGCGAGGTGTTCAAGATTTCCAAGGTCGGCACCGTGGCTGGTGCTATGGTCACCGAGGGCAAGGTGCACCGCACCGACAAGGCCCGCCTCATCCGCGACGGTATCGTCGTCTTTACCGGCTCCATCAATGCACTCAAGCGCTTCAAGGACGATGTCAAGGAGGTGGCCACCAACTTCGAGTGCGGCATTTCGCTTGTCAACTTCAACGATATCCAGCAGGGCGACATCATCGAGACCTTCCAGGAAATCGAGGTGCAGCAGACGCTGTAGCATAGTCATCCGAGGATGCCAGGTGCCGGCCGCACAAGAAGGCCTTGCCTGGCATCCTTTTTCTATCATAAGAAACCTGAAACTGTTACACTATTTATTATGAAACTCACAAAGTCGTTTACCGCTATTCTGCTGCTCTGTATGACGGTGGCACAGACATCATTCGCCAAACCAATCACTCGCGAACAGGCCCGCCAAAAGGCTTCGCTCTTTGTGAAGCAAGTGCCGGGAGCCGCAGAACTCACTCCTGCCAAGGGGCAAAAGCGATTGGCTCCCAGTGCCTCGGCAGTTGAACCCTATTATGTCTTCGACCGTGGCAGCGACGAGGGCTACGTCATCGTTTCGGGCGATGACGAGACCATCGTCGACGTGCTGGGCTATACTGACCGGGGCACTTTCGACTACGATGCCCTGCCTCCCAATATGCGCGAATGGCTCGACTTCTACGCTACGCAGATTGCTGCCATACAGTCGCGTCAGGCCGCACCGGCCAAGGTGGCCGTCTCCACCCATCCCAAGGTGGAGCAGTTGATGAAGAGCACGTGGAGTCAGGGCTACCCCTACAACCTCACCTGTCCGGAGTACTTCACGCTGGGCCGCTCAGTGACGGGTTGTGTGGCTACGGCCATGGCGCAGATACTCTACTACAATCGCGAGAAGTCGGTCACTGAGACGCAGGCCGCTATGCCCGCCTACGACACCTGGACGTCGCACCCCACCTACGGAACGCTCCACGTGGAGGGCATCCCGGCCGGATCGCCTATCGACTGGGATAATATGAAGGACAGCTACGGCTCGGCCAACGATCTGCAACGGCTGGCTGTGGCCGACCTGATGCACTATTGCGGCGTGGCGGTAAAGATGGACTATACCAACGCTTCCTCCGGCGCACAAGTGTACGATGCCTATGAAGCCTTTAAAACTTACTTCGGCTACGGGTCATCGACACGCTACGTGACTAGTGCCGCTGACGATGCCGAGTGGGATGAAATCGTTTATGCCGAGTTGGCTGCCGGACGGCCTGTCTACCTTAGCGGATACAACAATAGTGGCGGCCATGCTTTTGTCACCGACGGCTACGACGGCAACCTGCGTTACCACATCAACTGGGGCTGGGGCGGACAGAGCGACGGCTACTACTACCTGACGAACCTCACCCCCGGCCAGGGACAGGGTATTGGCGGCAGCAGCGACGGCTATAACGAAGGACGCCAAATCATCATCGGCCTGGAGCCGGAGAACTATGGCGACAAAGCCATGAGCATTGCCGATGTAACGGTGAGGAACTTGTGCAAAAACAATTTTGATGTCGACGGCGACGGAAAGTTCACCTACAACGATGCTGCTGCTGTAACCTCGCTGGGCGACGTTTTCAAGGGGAAGAGCATCCAGACGTTCAAGGAACTCTACTACTTTACCAGCCTGACCAACATTTCCGATGATGCCTTCAACGGGTGCACACGGCTCACCACAGTGAGGATGTCGAAAAACGTGAAGACGATTGGTGCCAGGGCGTT
The DNA here is from genome assembly GCA_017960525.1 of Prevotella sp. GTDB lineage: Bacteria > Bacteroidota > Bacteroidia > Bacteroidales > Bacteroidaceae > Prevotella. Next base: position 44,974 of record JAGCZA010000022.1, on the reverse strand, counting down.
CAAGGGCTGTACCAAACTGTCACAGTTGTCTCTGCCTAATAGTGTGACCGCCATTGGCGAGGAAGCCTTCAGCGGTTGCAAGGCGCTTGCCGGACTTGTGCTGCCAGAGGAGTTGGGAGCCATCGAGGCGCGCACCTTCGAGGGATGTGCCGCTTTGACCGCCATGGAAATTCCTTTAGCCGTCACCGCCATTGGCGAGGGCACATTCAAGGACTGTGCCAAACTGGCCAGTGTGACCTTGAGAACTTACCAGCCACAGAGCATAGCCTTGGGCAGCGGTATCTTCGAGGGCATTGACCTGACAAAGGCCACACTAACCGTGGCACAAGGTACTCGCACTTACTTCACCACCGCCGACCAGTGGCAGGACTTTGGCACCATACGCGAACTGCGCGACCGCTCCGGCGGTAAGTTTGCCAAGTTAGAGAAGGGAAAGAAATACTATATCTATAATATAGGCACTGGCCGTTATCTCACAAAGGGTGAAGCTTACGGCACACAGGCCATAGTGGGTTCCGAACCTATGCGCTTCGTGTTCAACCGCACCAGCTCTATGCCAGAAGGCTCCTATTACCTCACGTCGGAAGACACGGGCAATAGCGGCAAATACCTCTTCCGCACCAGTACCGACTCCAACGTAGGTAATGGCGTGAAAGCGACCTTCGTCGACGGCAATAGCCTGTCAGCCAACGCATATTGGGCCTTGGCCGAGTGTGAAGCGTCGACAGAGACGCAGCCCGTCTACACCTTCCAGATTCCCGCAAACGGAACGGGCTATGAGGCCGGGCTCTACTGGGGTGTCCAGACCGACCACCAGAGCGGAGCCGCTTCGCCCACGTATGGTGTCTACAGCGACGTAGACTATGAGAGCCACAAGCTCAACTGCCAGTGGAGCCTCGTCCTCTACAACGAGGAAGCCAGCAAGCGATATGATGCTGCCTCTACGCTGGAGCAACTGCTGAACATAGCCCATAAGCGGAATTTGAAGGTCGACGACGAGCAGGCTGTCTGCGACAATTTGGAGAGTACCATCGAAGAACTCAAACAGGCACTTTCCTCGTTGCGCAAAAAGCTGAACCTCATCGACTTTGCCGATGACTTGGTGGCTGCAACCTGTCGGACTGAATACGACATCAACACCGACGGAGAAATCGGTTTTGCCGAGGCGGCACAAATTGCCGACTTCACCTCCTACTTCCAGGGTACAAATATCACCAGCTTTGACGAATTGCAATACTTCACCAACATTCCCGACATCTATGGCAGAACCTTCGACGGCTGCAAGAAACTCACCTCCGTGGTGCTGCCAAAGAACATCACCAACATTTACTATTGGGCTTTTCGCAACTGCACCAGCCTGACATCCATCAATATTCCCGAACTGGTGGTGCTGGTGGGTGACGATTGTTTCAGCAACTGTAAGGCCTTGCGCTCTGTGAGAGTGGACAGCCCCGACCCATCGACTATCGTCCTGGGCAGCAATGTGTTCAGCGGCGTTCCCCTGGCCGAGTGCACCCTATATGTACCCTTCGGGTCGAAAGAGGCTTACGCTGCAGCCCCGGTATGGCAAGACTTTGGCAACATTGTCGAGATGCGTATGAAGACCCATCTGCAGCCATCGGCAATCCAGGCCAACACGCCTGGCTATCTGATGAATTTGGCCACGAGGAAGTTCCTTGCCAAGGGCGAGGCATACGGCACACAGTCGGTTGTGGCTGCTAACGGGTTGCTCTATCAGTTTAAGCGGACTAATAGTATGGCCGACGACACCTATTATCTCTATTCCGACCAGGCAAGTTCAGAAGGCAAGGTGCTCTTCCGTACCGATACCGACACAAAGGTTGGTAAAGGAGTGAAGGCCTGCTTTGTCGACGGTACGCTGTCAGCAAAAGCCTATTGGCAGCTCGACTCCGTGGCCGAAGGCCCTGTCTATACGTTGAGAGTGCCTGGCTCTGCCGACGCCGACAACCCGTTCTTAGGCATCGACGCCAACCATACGAGCGGTGTGGCAAGCCCCACCTACGGCACCTACTGGGATGTGCCAAGTGGCACAAAGGCTTCACAATGGGTCTTCATCGCTCAGGAAGACATGGAGGGCGCAAAGAATCTGGACAACCTGGCTGCCAATCTGATTGAACTGATTGGCAAGGCCAACGCAGAAGGTATAGAAACCCACAACGAACAGGCCGTCTACGACAACCCGGCGAGCACTGCTGCACAGATGGAGGAAGCCATTGCAACCCTAAGAAGCAAGCTCCATTTCATCACCTTTGCTGACGACAAGGTCCGCCAGATGAGTGTTGCCGCATGGGATGCCGACGGCGACGGCGAACTCACCGAGAGTGAGGTAGCAGAGGTCACCGACATTGGCGAAATTTTCCGCAACAACACCACAATTAAGAGCTTCGAGGAACTGCGCTACTTTACTGGTCTGAAAGCCATTCCTGCCAATGCCTTCAGCGGCTGTTCGGGCCTTGTTTCCATCTACATTCCCGAACAGGTGGACACCATCTTTATTGGTGCCTTCAGCAGGTGTTACGACCTAAAGTATGTGGCTCTGCTCAACACGAGCCAGCCTGTGTGCAACAAGTCGAGCCAAATCAGGGGCACGATGTTTGTTCCTGCCGGCATGATTGACAAGTACGGCGAGACGGGCCAGTGGAGTACAGTCACATTTATGCCCTACACGGGAAAGCCTGTTGTCACCGCCTTGTCAGCCACACGCGAGTATGGGCGCACCATCACACCGACGCAGCTCAAGTACACCGTCACGGGAGCTCCTGTCAATGGCATCCCGCAGCTTACCTGCCCTGAAGGCCTGGCTGCTGCAACGCCCGTGGGTATCTACACTATCAAACTGACACCAGGCACTATCACCAACAGCAGTGTGGAGTATGGTGACAGTCTGCTCACCATCACGCCGGCTACCGTCACCGTCAAGGCCAAAAACTACAGCCGTGAGAAGGGACAGCAGAACCCTGTGTTCGACTTCACCTTCACGGGATTCCGCAACAAGGAGACCAGCGAGGTGCTCCTCAAGCAGCCCATGGCCACCTGTGCCGCAACGCCTGTAAGCCCTGTCGGACAGTATGAAATTAGTGCCGATGGAGCCGAGGCCGAGAACTATGAGTTCGTCTACACGCCTGGCACACTCACCGTCACCGAGAGCACCCGTGGCGACGTGAACGGCGACGGAGTGAAGAATATGGGCGACGTGTGGGCCATCCTTCAGGCTGTCGCCTCCGCCACCCATAGTGCGGCAGCAGATGTGAATGGCGACGGCCAGACCGACTACGCTGATGTGGTTACCATCCTCAACATCATTGCAGCGTTCTGACCTGTCATTTCGCTAATGACTTCGTTCCCAAAATGTGTATTCATCATATCCGCCGAGACATCGAAAGATGGGCTCGGTGGATTCTCTTATTCTCTCAAACGAGATGAAACAGCGACGAGAGAGGGTAGGGAAGTTTTTCAAAATATACAATTTATATTTCAAAATGTGCAAAAACCAGCCGGCAACTCTTAAAATAATCAAATTATGTTTCAAAATTTGCAAAATCTTTCGGGGTGGACATTTTGGGCGCGGAGAAATGCGGGTTTTTGCGTACCTTTGTAGAGTTAAACCATACCCCTAATACGGCTGAAAAAGCATTATGCAGAAAAGATTCAATAAAAAAGCTAAAATTGCCGACATTGTCATCGCTTTCGTGGCTGCAATGCTCTCGGTGGGCATTATGCTCTATGGCGTTTCTCATTTCGGACTGCACGAAGCGTGGCCCGAACTTTTGCTCAATCTGTTCTACATTGCATGCCTGACGATGATCTGGATGTACTTTTTCAACTCGCCCCGCATCACCACCCAGCAGTTCAACTACTGGTGCTCAGTCTCGGTGGGCGTGACGGTGCTGCTGCGCGACATCCTTTTCGCGCCGCCCTTGTCCTATTATGCTTTGCATCTGGCCTGTCTCACACTCTCGGTGCTGCTGCTCTGCATGCTCACGTTCTTCTATGCCCGCAAGAACTGGAAGAGCTACACCAAACGCAACCTGTGGATGATTTTCATCATCGACATTCTCATTGCCGCACTCTACAACTTGGACATCTGCTTAGAACCCTTCAGCGAGTACACCAACTACTTGCTGACGGAAATCTGGATCCGGCCCACCATCACTTACAGCCTCGTGGCCTGCTTTGTGACGGAAAACGACAACAATGTTTAATGTACCAACAAAGCACAACAGTAAAATAATAATTCATTAATAAAACCACAAACAATTATGAAGATTATGAATTGGATGCTCGCCGCCATCCTTGTCTTATGCGGTGTGAACATACAGGCAGAGACCCTGCGTGGAACTGTGAAGGACGCTATTACTGGAGAGCCATTGATTGGAGCAACGGTGAAAATAGCTGAGTTGGAAAATGCGACTGCTGTGTCTGACATCGACGGTAACTTTCTTATTAACATCAGTAAGGGTGGACGCTACACCGTCGAAGCTAACTACATTGGCTACGAGTCGAGTGTGATGAAAGAAATTATGATTTCGGGTGCCAAAGAGGTGGTGATTGACATCGCCCTGCGTGAAAATAGCACCGAACTGAAGGAGGTGGTAATAAAACCCCGTGTGAACAAGGAGGCAACCGTCAACCCCGTTGTACTGACTGGTGGCGTAATGCTTTCGATGGAGGAGGCCAGCCGATTTGCAGGTGGCTACAACGACCCTGCCCGATTGGTAATGTCATTTGCAGGTGTGTCCGGTGATGGCGGCGGAAGCGGACTGTCAATCCACGGAAATGCACCAGAGCGCATGCAGTACCGTATCGAAGGTGTTGAGGTATTTACACCAAACCACTATAACGACATGTGGAATGCTGGTTACGGACTGGTGAGCGGTTTGAACTCGAACGTCATTGGCAATAGCGACTTCTTTACCTCTACCTTTAACGCCAACTACAACAATGCCCTGAGCGGGGTGTTCGACGTAAAGATGCGCTCGGGTAATAACTCCAAGCACGAGAATATCCTGCAGATTGGTACTGTATCGGAGGAGTTGACACTCGAGGGTCCTATCTCGCGCAAGAACAACAGCAGCTACATCATCAACTACCGCTACGGTTTCACATCGCTTGTAGATAAGCTGGGTCTGGTAGACACGGAGGGTTCACACATGGGCTTCCAGGACTTCTCAGTCAAGCTGAACTTCCCTACCAAGCGTGCAGGCACGTTCTCTATTTTTGGAGTGGGTCTCTTCGATACTAACCATGATGACCCCTTAAAGCTGGAAGATGTTCATTCGGTTTACGATGCCTCAGATAATGAAAGTAGACTGACGCAGATTTTGGCAGGTGCATCGCATAAAATGCATTTTGGCAACAAATGGACCTGGCGTACTACTGTGGCCTACAATACGCAGCATCTGAAGAGCGATATGTTCTACTATGGATTTGCTCACGATAACGGCGTTATCAAGACACCACTGGCTTATGAGGATGCTGCTAATCCAAAGGATAAGAAGTACGCCTTCAGCCAGCAGCAGATGAACGAAGACCGTCTGGTGTTTAACACTGAGCTGTCCAAGCAGGTAACCTCCAAGTGGCTTATGCAGTTCGGTGGCGAATACTCGCACCGTTTCTTCAATCTCTACTATAGATCGCACGACCGACTCTATGACACGGTGAACCCGATGACAGAGTACTCGAGGATGAAGGATAATACTGGTCTGGCTAACGTGTTCTGGCAGAACCTGCTGACTCTGAGCGATAAGTTCAGCCTGTCGCTGGGCGTTGCAGGCAACTACTTCCTGCTATCAAAAGACTTCTCTGTTGAGCCACGCGTAAGCATGAAGTGGGATCCAAACGAGAGTAACAGTTTTTCTATTGGCTACGGTCTGCACTCCATGATAGAGAAACTCGACACCTACTTCTATCGCGACACTGCAGGCAATACGCCTAACAAGGACCTCGGATTGAGCAAGGCTCACCACCTGCATGCCACCTATATACATAAGTTTAACAGCAATCTCACCCTGCGCCTGAATGCCTACTACGAGTATGGCTTCAACACCCCAGTAGGCATTAATGGCAGCACCTATTGCGTTACCAACCGCTATTACAACTATACCGACGAGCCACTGGTTGGCAAGGGCAACACCCGTAACTATGGTGGAGATGTCACCTTGGAGCATTATATGACACGTGGTTTCTTCGGACAGGTTAACTTCTCGCTCTATAAGGCAGAGTATCGCGGACAAGACAAGGTGTGGCACAATCAGCTTTACGACCGCTGTTTCATGTTCAAGATCTTGGGTGGTAAGGAGTGGATGATAGGCAAGAACGTGCTCAACGTTAGTGCCAAGTACAGCATTCAGGGCGGTCTGCGCTATTCACCTGTCGACGTAGACCAGATGCGTGCCAACGTTGCTGCAGGCATCATCGACGATAGTCCTATCTATAAGGATAGTGAGGTATTCACAAAGCGTTTCGATCCTACAGGCATCGTCGACCTGACCGTGAGCTACAAGATTAACAAGCGCAAGGTGAGCCACACCATCGCCTTTGAGGGTTTGAACGTATTGGGTAATAAGGTTCCTCAGTTCCAGCGTTTCGATTTGAGTACTCTCGATGTGCGCATCGACGATGGCGGCCTCTCATTCCCCAATATATTCTATCGCCTTGACTTCTGATTCATGGAGATTCATTCTTTCGTAAATAAAGGTTCTGCTGGATTTTTTAATCATTTTGAGGCCAAAGGCCGACTACGATGCAACATGCGGGTCGGGGGTTTATGACGAGCTGTGTCAGGTTCTTGTGATGTGAATATGCCAGTAGAGAAGAAAAGTTCGTTCAATACCCTGACAGTCAAGAAACAGGACATCATCGTGCCTGTGAAGTACAGTGCCAAGATGAAGGGACGTACCGACGTGCTGATTAGCCCTCAGGTGAGTTTACAGTTGACCACCGCCCAGGAGTCGCTCCTCAATGTCCAGCTCAACGAGGCTTCGAATATGTACAGCGGTGCCCAGGCCGTTATGGCGCTTGATATTGCGCTGGGCGGCGGCTCGAAGTAATTCATAATGCCAATTCATAAAGATTAATTTGTAATGTCACAACTTGAACCCCTTATGGCCGATCTTGCGCTGATTCTCATCTGCGCAGGTTTTATGACGCTCCTTTTTAAGAGCCTTAAACAGCCAATTGTCCTGGGTTACATCGTGGCGGGATTCCTCGCCTCGCCTAATATGCCCTATATGCCCAGTGTCACGGATATGGAAGGCATCCATCTGTGGAGCGACATCGGCGTTGTATTTCTGCTCTTCGCCCTTGGTTTGGAATTCTCATTCAAGAAAATTCTGAAGATGGGAGCGACCCCCATCGTTGCCGCCATCGCCATCATCCTTAGTATGATGTACGTTGGCTCGCTGACTGGCTCACTTTTCGGCTGGAGCGATATGGACTGCATCTATTTAGGCGGTATGCTCGCTATGTCATCGACCACCATCATTTTCAAGGCTTTCGACGACATGGGCCTGCGGCAGGAGCGTTTTGCCGGTCTCGTGCTTAGTGTGCTCATCATCGAAGACATTCTCGCCATCGTCCTTATGGTGATGCTCTCCACGCTGGCGGTCAGCAAGGAGTTTGAGGGCACGCAGATGCTCATCTCCATCCTTCAATTAGGCTTTTTCCTCATCCTCTGGTTCACCGTAGGCATCTACCTCATCCCGCTCTTCCTAAAGAAGGCAAAGCCGCTGATGAACGAAGAGACGCTGCTCATCACGGCACTTGCCCTTTGCTTCGGTATGGTGGTGTTTGCCTCAGCAGTAGGTTTCTCGGCTGCCTTCGGTGCCTTTGTTATGGGCAGCATTCTGGCTGAGACCGTCGAGGCCAAGCAGATAGAACACCTGGTCGCCCCCGTCAAGAATCTCTTTGGCGCCATTTTCTTCGTGTCGGTCGGTATGATGGTCGATGTGTCGCTTATCATCCAGTATATCGTGCCCATCCTCTGCATCATTGCGGCCATTATGCTGGGTCAGACCGTGCTGAGCACCTGCGGCTTCCTGCTTTCCGGCCAGTCGCTGAAGACAGCTATGCAGTGCTCTTTCTCGCTGACTCAGATTGGTGAGTTCGCTTTCATCCTGGCCACCCTTGGCACCTCGCTTGGTGTTACCAGCAATTATCTTTACCCCATTGTCGTTGCCGTCTCCGTCTTCACGACGTTTACCACGCCTTATATGATTCGTCTGGCTGTGCCTGCCTACAACGTGGTGGCACGTGTGCTGCCGGCCAAGTGGATAGCATGGCTGGAACACAACGCCTCGGATGGAGCGGAAGATTCTGACGCCAATGAGATGCGCCAGCTCTGGCGTGCTGAATTCAAAAAGTATGTTTTCATCTTGTTGATTAACAGTGTGCTCTGTGTGGCTATTATCGCAACTATGTACTATTACGGCGTGCCTCTGATTTACGATTTGCTGCCCGACCCCTGGTCAGGTGTTGTCACCGCCTTTGTCACACTATCTGTCTGCGGCCCCTTCCTCTGGTCTCTGATGCGTCAAGGCGGCAACAGTGACAACGTCAACAGACTCTGGTATGAAGGGGGGCGTGCTGAACGCATCAAACTCACGGCATTTGGGCTGCTGCGCCTTGCCATCGGTGCCGCCTTCATTGCCTATATTATTGGTAATACTTTGCCCAAGCTTGGCATGTATGGCATTTTCGCCGTCATAGCTGTTGCGCTCTATATCTTCTACTCGCCACGGCTTGAGAAGAAGAGTGATATAATGACCAAGACCTTTACCGATAATTTGAATAGTGATAAGTGATAAGATGAGATTACTGGTGTTGAGGAGACTTTTTGCAATGATGGTTCCTGCATTGATGTGGGGCGGGGGTCAGTCATTGTCAGCGCAGAACCTTTTCCAGCGTTTAGACAGTATGCTGACCACGAATTACCGTAAGATCAATTACGACACGGCCTACATCGTGCGACCGCCAACAAGGTGGACTGCTATGGCGCGGTTGAACGTGTCGGGGGCACTTATTGAGTCTGAAGGCATCGATAATGGACAGCACTTTGTGACTGAGATGGAAGCCAACAGTAAGGCTACGTTCAGTTTAGGTGTCGGCTATCAAGGTTTCTCGCTCAGTTTGGCACTTAACCCGGCCAAACTGATGGGTAAGTACAACGACTACGAGCTAAACTTCAATTGTTACCGTCGCAACTTTGGCTTCGATGTCATCTATCATGATGCCAAGAATTTCAAGGGATGGTACGACCAGGAGGGTATGGAGCGTATCGAATTGCCTGATGGTATGCTGCATGTGCAGACACTGAACCTGAATGCCTACTACGCATTCAACTGCCGCCGGTTCTCCTATCCCGCAGCTTTCTCGCAGAGCTACATCCAGCGCCGCTCTGCCGGCAGTTTCCTTTTGGCCGCTTCGGGCATGGGGCAGCGAGCTACCCTTGACTGGGAACAGGGGCTGCAGTTGAAGATGACGAATATTGGGATAGGGGCGGGCTATGGCTACAACTACGTGCCCGGACGGGGCTGGCTGCTGCACCTCTCTGCCCTGCCCACGTTCATCGTCTATAGCCATACTTCTATGACTTTTGGCGATGACCGCGTGTCCATGCGTTATCGTTTCCCTGAGTGCATCATCACAGGCCGGGGGGCGGTAGTGCGCCAGTGGGGCAATAAGTTCCTTGGCCTGACGATGGTTTACAACTTTACTAATATCGGCGACAAGGACGACTTTACAGTGTATAACACCAAATGGCGCATCCGAACCTTCTTCGGATTGCGGCTATAAGTTTATAATTATTTCCCAGAAAAACCGAAAAGCGACGGGCTTCACAGCCGGTCGCTTTATCTTCAATAGGTATTAGTTCTTTTAAGGTAAAAAGATTGTTTTCAGGATAACGGTGCAAAGGTAGGTAAAATATTTATACCCACCAAACTTTTTGTGAACTTTTTTTGATAAAAATCAATGTGCAGGCGCACAGTATGGGGGTGGTGTCCGATAAAGGAACAAAATCAATGGAAAGTGACCACTTTGTCGATGCCATCTTCCAGTTGGGCATCGATGTCGTCGAGAGTGACATTTTTCACGTCATCGAGCACCACGGCGGGGCGGTAGTCGGGCCTTTCATAGCGGAAGGTGACGTTGTTCACATGCAGGCCGTCCACGTGTCGGGCGTAGAGTCCGTAGGCTGGCGTCCAGCCGGCAAACTTCGGCTCGGGGTAGTTCTTGCCCTGCTCGCGATACGATTTGTTGACAAGTTCCTTAGTGCCGCCTCCCTTGAACTGCAGGCGGATGTCAGAGAGCCACACATTACGGATGGGTTCTTCGGGCAGTCCCGTGACGATGATGGAGCAGAGCGAGTCACAGTCGTCGGCCACGATGTTGCTGATTTGTATGTCGCGTGCCGACGAGGGGCGTGTCACTTCCTTCGGTCCTCGGTTGCGGCAGCCGGTGGTGATGTAGATGGGGTAGTGGTGGACGTGGCTCATCGTGATGTTGCTCACGACGATGTTCTCCATGCGCCCCTGGTCCACTTCCTCGAAAGCCAGGCCGCTGCTGTACATGAAGGTGCAGTTGGTGAGCGAGATGTTGCGGTAGCCGCCATTCGACTCTGTGCCCAACTTGAAGCGCCCGCACACCCATCCTACCGGCTCTGGCACGTAGGTGCCGTCGAGCAGCGTGCCGCACTTGAAGCCTGTGATGTTGCAGTTGGTGATGGCGATATGCTCGCATAGCACGGGCCGCTTCAGGGCGTAACTCGACTTGAGCACCAGGGCGTCGTCGCTTGGCGTGTTGATGCGGCAGTTGCTGATAGTCATATACTTGCAGCAGTCAATGTCGAAGCCGTCGCGGTTGGTGTCGATGGTGACGTTGTCGACAGTAGCCAGGTCGCAGCCGGTCATGATGATGCCGAAATGTCCGCCTCGGAAGATGGTGATGTCGCGCAGGGTGACACGGCGGCACAACTTCAGGGCGATGGCTTTGTCGCCTGTGCCTATCGAGCCTCCCTGCACTTGTCCGGCCTTTTCGGTGTCCTTTTTTGTGAGCCCTTCGCCGTCAATTATGCCGTGGCCTGTGATGGAGACGTTCACCTGCCCCTCGGCCCAGATGAGCGAATTGTGGAAATAGGTGTGGCCGCCGTCCTGGTATTCGGGGAATCCGCCAAACGACTCGCTCTCGTCGTAGACAGGCGTGCCGTCGGGTGTCTTTACTTTCTTGGGGTTGGCCGCCAGAATCTTTGCCCCAGCCGCGATATGCAGGTCGATGTCCGACTTCAGTCGGATGCTGCCGCTGAGGTACGTGCCTGCGGGCAGTAGCACCTGTCCGCCCCCATCCTTGGAAGCCGCCTCGATGGCCGCATTGATGGCCGGCGTGTCGAGTGTGCGCCCGTCGCCCTTAGCCCCGAAGTCCCGCACGTTGTAAATACCGTTAGCTGCTTGGATAGCACCCAGGGCCATCATTACGAAAAGAAAGGTCAGTAGTCGTTTCATTTTGGGAGTATCAGTTTGGACTTTTATTTCTATTCCGCTTTCCAGTTTCTGTCGAACCACTGGCGTCGCTTCTGCCATTGCTCGGCGGCCTGAAGCGTGTGCGATTTGAAGATGTTAAAGTCCATCGTCAGTGGATAGATACGGTCGCGCTGCTGCTTGGCTGAAAGCACATACATACCGTGGCAGCCATTTTCTCGGAACTCTTCAGAACCGCCGTTTATCATACTTACGAACTTAGGCAGGCGGAGGAAATCTCCATCAAGTACGAATACGACGCTCCAGAAGAACGACTGCATAGCATGGATGGACGGCTCGCGGTCACGGGTAACACGGTCGCGGATGCTAGTCTTTGCTTGGACACAGCCGAAGCAATACTTCTTCCCATTGATATTCAAGATGAAGTACAAATCGAATATGTTGGCCTTGATTTGCTCACGCAGCCAGCTGATGTCACGTGGTTCGTTTGCTAGTTCGTCGGCTTTGATCAGTGTATTCAGGTCGCGTTGCAGAATCACCTCCACGCCAGTTCCGTGAAGTGCCAGCGATGCCAGCTCTTTCACCATTTCCTCGAATGCGTGGCCGCTTGATTTCTTCCAGCTCTGGTCTGCGCTGATGACTTTGTTTATGGTTTCCAAATCAGAGATACCTGATTTGCGGAATAGGTACGCCCTATAGATGGCTCTCCACAACTCGGCTACGGGTTCATTTGGAAATTCCTGCAAAGCTTTAGTGATTGCAATGCGGATGGCCGACTTCTGTGCCTCGCGGTCGAAGTCATCCATCTTATTGTCTGGCACTTCCCGGCCTTTATAATCCTTAATCTGTATCCGAAGGCTTCGCGTGTACTCATTCCTGTAAGCATTCAGGCAAAACTTGTAATAATCGTTTTTCATTTCTCGTTGATTTCAAAAAGTCGATTGATTTGCTCGCCCCAAGCGTATGCCAGTAGTGGCGGAACAGCATCGCCTATCTGCTCGTACTTGTCCTGTACGGTACGGTCGATGTGAGGCACAATATACGGGCCACCGACGAAATCGTATGAATCAGGGAACGACTGAAGACGGGCACATTCACGGACAGTCAGTGCACGGTCGTATTGGGGGTGCACGAACTCGTCAAGGCAATGGCTCGTCACAGTGGGCGACGGCTCTGTGGCTTTCAGTCGATAATTTCGTTTAATGAACATCTTCTTCGGTAGAATCCTTTCGGACTGAAGTTTCTCCCGTTCATCGCCTGTATATCTGTCGAATAGCGTCTTCAGGCTCTCTCCAGGCTTCAAAAGGGCAAACCGTTTCAACGTGCAATCCCGATGCTTCATTGGCATGTGGTTCGTGATTTGGGCCTTTGCCAGCCTTTCACGCTTCCAGAAAAAATCATCGCGCATCAATCGCTCATAGTCCGAATGAATATCCGTATATTCAGTTCCCTCAATGCCGCTGTTGGCAATTACGTTGGGCAGACCTGCCAGCGCATCGCCCACGCCGATAGGACGGTGGTGCTGTTCAGGAGCCTGCAACCACCAATCAGGAAAGCGGCAGGCAAGAATGAAAAAACGGTTGCGCTTCTGCGGCACACCGAACTTTGTGGAATCAAGGATTACCTCTATGAAGTTCTCATATCCAGCCTCCTTCAACTCCTTCTTCAGAACATCTACTATCAGCTGATTGGAGTCCTTCGCAGCTTTCTTTGACGTGATGGCTGGCACGTTCTCAAATAGAATCATTTTCGCATTGCTGATTTTCGCAATGCGTATTCCTTCGCGAAACAAGAACTGCCGGTCGTCATAGAATGAACGAGAGGTGTTGCCTGCTGTTGAAAAAGTCTCGCAAGGCATACCTGATGTCACCAAGTCAACACCATCCTCAGGAACATACGGTATGATTTGCTTTTCTGTCACCTTTCGGATATCGGAATGAATCACATGCACTTCCGGATGGTTTGCTTTGTAAGTATCGCAGCAGCTCTTAATAAACTCAATGGCAATCAACGTTTTCATCCCAGCTGCATGTAGCCCCGTACAGATACCGCCGGGGCCAGCAAAACAATCGATATGTGTCAGTTGTCTTGTCATTTTTGTTTCTTTGATTGCAAAGGTACGACATTTTTATGAAATATGTTGCGTTGTGGTCGAAAAAGTTTCTTATGGAAGTCTTTTTTCATCGAAAACGGGCTTGAGTGGATGAACAGGGCAGCGGGAACCGAACAATGGGCCGAAAAAATGTGGGGCCTCCCCTCTCAGGGAAGCCCCACGGCTAATTTTGGACATTCAAATGATTTCTTATTTCAGGCCACGGTTTTGGAGGGTGGCGTTGAGCAGCATCAGGTAGGTGTGGTACTGCTTGTCGTTGAGCACGTAGTGCATGTAGCGGATGTCCTTCTTCACGGCATTGTCCACCAGCGTGTCGCGCTCTTCACCTTCAGCTGCGGCCGCCATCATCATTTCATTGCTGAACTGACGGTGTATGTCCTCCACGGCCTCCATCTGGTCGTAATTCAGACCGAGGGTGACTGCCAGTTTGCGCATGTTGATGTTCATGTTGTAGGCCTCCACGCTCTTCACGGCGCTGTTGTTCTCGTTTTCGGCGAAGCTCATGGTCATCGTCATCATGGCTGCTACCATCAAAACAATCTTTTTCATACTTTTTTTCCTTTCTCTTCTTTACTCAGAGCGGCCCGCATTTGTGTTTTGTGTTATCCTTTTTATTATTTTATTTTTTTAATTTTGTGAGAGCAGGCCGCTCCTACTTTAATAATTGTGTTATCCTTAGTCGTCAGGGTTTTTGTTCCTTTCGACGGTGCAAAGGTACGGCGGTTTTTGTTCCCACCAAAAGGATTTTGCCCATTGTGTGCGGAAACAGCCACTATTTTTGATGAAAGTCAAAGAATCGGGGTAATTGAAAAGATGTGTTTTGCAGGAATTCGTGCCTGTAAATCGTGAAAATCAAGCCCCAAAGTTTGGTTCGTCCAAACTACCAGTTTGCTCCGTCCAAACTATGACTTTGGTTCGTCCAAACTTCTGAACCGCCCTAATGGCCATTTTGCCATCTCCGCATCTTTTTCATCGGCACCCACCTTCTGGCTCCGACAGCCTATCTGGCCTAAAAAGCGGGCTACGTGCAATAAAACGGGGCGATGGCGCGTTAATTATAATGTTGTAAATAATGAAACGCTTCGCGTACATATTTATATTATTGCTGGGCATTACCGCCCTGGCCATGCCCCCGCAAGACGACAAGACGCGCACGGGTAGCGGCCAGCCCCGTGGTGCCGAGTCGCGCCGTGCCGGTGGTGCGGCGGGTGGTGAGCGTAGTGGTCCGGCTGCCCGTCGCGGTGTCGCTGGGGGTGCTCAGGCCGACTCGACGCGGACGCGGCGCGCCACGCCGAAGGCCCAGCCCAAGGCGCTCACGGTGGTGGACGAAAGCATCCCCGACTCGCTGCTCAACGCCCGCTGGCGCATCCAGCCCACGGCCCCTGTGCTCACCCACGACCTGGACTCCAGCGCGCTCGACCTGAAGATGCCTGAGAACATCAAGCAGGAGGCTGTCTACGATGACTCATTAGGTGTCTATTACATTGGCTCGAAAATGGGCGAGGGCTACCTGAATGCCCCTATCGTGATGTCGCCCGAGGAATATATGAAGTGGAGCGAGCGGCGCGCCCGCTACCAGTTCTTCCGCGAGAAGGATGCTGAGAATGTGAAAACCAAGGGCGAGAACAAGTTCGATTTCTCCGATATGCAGTTCGACCTGGGTCCGGCTGAGAAGATTTTCGGCCCGGGTGGCGTACGTGTGAAGACGCAGGGAAGCGCCGAACTGAAAGTGGGCGCCACGCTGAAGAACATCGAGAACCCCTCGCTACCCATCCGCAACCGCAAGACCACGAGTTTCGACTTCGACGAGAAAATCAACCTCTCGGTGAACGGCAAGGTGGGCGACAAGGTGAACCTGAACCTGAACTACAACACCGATGCCACCTTCGACTTCGACACGAAGAACCTGAAACTGAAGTACGACGGCAAGGAGGACGAAATGATCAAACTGGTGGAGGCCGGCAACGTGACCTTCCCCTCGAACAACTCGCTGGTGCACGGTGCCAGCAGCCTCTTCGGCATACGCACCGACTGGCAGTTTGGCAAACTGAAACTCCAGACGGTGGTGTCGCAGAAGAAATCCACGTCGAAGAGCGTCTCGTCGCGTGGGGGCACGCAGACGACGGCCTTTGAAATCAACGCCGCCGACTACGAGGAGAACCGCCACTTCTTCCTCTCCCACTTCTTCCGCCAGCAGTACGACAGGGCCATGAGCACCCTGCCCAACGTGACCACGGGCATACAAATCAATCGCGTGGAGATATGGATGACCAACAAGACGAGCACCACGTCGAACACCCGTAATATCGTGGCCTTCAGCGACCTGGGCGAGAATGCGGTCATCAAGAACGACTTCTGGAAACCCACGGGCATGAGCGTGCCCAGCAACCTGGCCAATACGGAGTACACTTCGCTGGTGGCCCATATCGACACCGCCTCACGCTCGATGGAGAGCGTCACGGCCGAGTTGGAGACCTACACCAAACTCGTCGGCGGCGTGGACTACGAGAAACTTTCGGCGGCACGTCTGCTCAACTCCAGCGAGTACACCGTGAACACCGCCCTGGGCTATGTGTCGCTGAAGACCGGCTTGCAGACCGACCAGGTGCTGGCCGTGGCCTTCGAGTACACCTACGGCGGCCAAACCTACCAGGTAGGCGAGTTCTCGACCGACGTGACCCAGGCCAACCGCTGCCTCTTTGTGAAGTCGCTGAAGAACACGTCGAACAATCCCCAGCAAGGAAACTGGGACCTGATGATGAAGAACGTCTACTACCTGGCCACCAGCGTGGAGAAAGACAAGTTCCGCCTCGACATCAAGTACCAGAGCGACACCACCGGCACCTATCTCACCTATCTGCCCGAGGAGGCCCTGAAGCAGACCACCCTGCTCAAGGTGATGAACCTGGACCGCTTGGATGCCAACAACAAGAACCACAGCAACGGCCAGTTCGACTTCGTCAATGGCTACACCATTTCCAACGGGCGCATCTTCCTGCCCTCGGCAGAGCCTTTCGGCGACTACCTGCGCAATTTTCTTGAAAGCAAGGGAATGGGCCATCTGGCCGACAAGTACTGCTTCGACCAACTCTACGACTCGACCAAGACGGTGGCCAAGCAGAATGCCGAGAAAGACAAGTTCATCATGACCGGCCAGTACAAGGGCCGCAGCGGCAGCACCTATTCGCTGGGCGCCTACAACGTGCCGCGAGGTTCTGTGAAGGTCGTCGCCGGCGGCGTGGAGTTGCAGGAGGGCAGCGACTATAGCGTGGACTATTCGGCCGGCGAGGTGACCATCCTGAACCAGAGCATCCTCGACGCCCATACCGACGTGAGCGTATCCTACGAGGACAACACCAACTACGGTATGCAGCGAAAGACGATGCTGGGCGTGAACTGGGAGTACAACTTTAACAAGAACTTCACCTTGGGGGGAACCTTTATGCACCTCTCAGAGCAGGCCCTCACCACCAAGGTGAATATGGGCGAGGAGCCGCTGAACAATACTATCTGGGGGCTTAACCTGAACTGGAAGCAGCAGAGCCAGTGGCTCACCAATATGCTCGACCGCCTGCCCCTGCTCCATTGCACCCAGCCCTCCACCCTGACACTCACCGGCGAGTTTGCCCACCTCATTGCGGGCAAGGCCAGCGGCACACAGGACAATGCCTCGTATCTGGACGACTTCGAGAGCGCCAAGGACCTGTACGACGTCTCCGACCCGAAGGCGTGGGTGCTGTCGAGTGTGCCCCCGATGTTCCCCAACAGCAGCGACAAGACTACTGTGGCCAGCGGCTACGACCGCGCCCTGCTCGCCTGGTATAACGTCGACCCCATCTTCACCCGCCGCTCCTCCAGTCTTACGCCCGGCCACATCAAGAGCGACTTGGAGCAGCTGTCGAACCACTATGTGCGCGAGGTCTACGTGCGCGAACTCTACCCCAATCGTGACCAGTCGTCGTACAACGGAGCTGTCTCGACCCTGCCGGTGCTCAATCTGGCCTACTATCCCAAGGAGCGCGGCCCCTACAACCTGACCACGCAGTTCAACCCAGACGGCACGCTGATGAATCCCGCCCAGAAGTGGGGTGGCATGATGCGCCGTCTGGAGACCACCGACTTCGAGCAGGCCAACATCGAGTATGTGGAGTTCTGGATGCTCGACCCCTTCATCTATACCCGCAAGGAGGGTACTGCCTCGCGCCACGCCGGCGAACTCTACATCAACCTGGGCGAGGTGTCGGAGGATGTGTTGCGCGACGGCAAGAAGGTCGACGAGAGTGCTATGCCCGTCGATGGCACGTCGTCGTTTGAAACATCGCAATGGGGCAAGATTCCCGTCAAGCCTACCCAGCAGTATGCTTTCGCCACCAGTAGCGGCTCGCGCGAACTGCAGGACGTGGGTCTGAACGGCCTGACCGACCAGGAAGAGCAGACTTACGGCGCATACGCCGACTGGCTGAGTTCCGTCAGCGCCATCGTGCAGAACGACTCGCTGCTCAATGTCTGGCGCAACGACCCCGCCGGCGACAACTACCACTACTTCCGTGGTAGCGACTTCGACGCGGAGCAGAGGAGCATTATGGACCGCTACAAGCGCATCAACAATCCGCAGGGAAACTCGCCCGCCAGCGACAACCAGAACGAAAGTTACGACACCAGTTACAAGACTGGCCCCGATGTGGAAGACTTGAACCAGGACTACACCCTGAACGAGTATGAGCGTTACTACCAGTACCGCATCCCCATCAGCGACGACGAACTGCAGGCCTACAACCGTGGGCAGAAGTCGGAAAAGAGTTACATCGTGGACCATCGCGACTATACCGCCAAACTGCGCAACGGCGACAGCATCACCGTGCGCTGGTACCAGTACCGCATCCCGCTCACGGCCTACCAGAAGCGTGAAGGCTCCATCAGCGACTTCACTTCTATCCGCTTTATGCGTATGTTCCTCACCGGCTTCGAGGAGGACATCGTGCTGCGCTTCGGTTCGCTCGACCTGGTGCGTGGCACCTGGCGCCAGTACAAGCAGAATCTGCAGACTGGTGCAGGGGCCGAGACGGGCACGCTGGAGATGAGTGCCGTCAACGTGGAGGAGAACACT
Source organism: Prevotella sp. (assembly GCA_017960525.1). Lineage (GTDB taxonomy): Bacteria > Bacteroidota > Bacteroidia > Bacteroidales > Bacteroidaceae > Prevotella. The sequence continues at coordinate 26,262 of JAGCZA010000022.1, read as the reverse complement.
GAGCGCCAGCCCGTGGCCTACGTGCTGCCGCCGGGCATCACCCGTGTGACCGACCCCAACCAGCCGCAACTCACCGAAAATAACGAGCAGGCCCTCTGTCTGGTGGTGAAGAACCTGAGCCAGAACGAGTCTAAGGCCGTCTACAAGAACACCAATCTCGACCTCCGCCAGTACAAGCGTCTCCAGATGTTTGTCCACGCCAACTACCTCGTGCCAAACAACACGCAGTTGGAGGACAACCAGTTGGCCGTCTTTATCCGTTTGGGCAGCGACTACAAGAACAACTATTACGAGTACCTCATCCCGCTGAAAATCACGCCCGAAGGCCACTACCGCTGGAACGTGCCCAGCGACCGCCCGTTGGTGTGGCCGGAGGAGAATATGCTCGACCTCGACCTTGATATCTTCACCCAACTGAAGAAGCAGCGCAACATTGCCCGTGCAGAGGGCAACGCCAGTTATACGCAGGTGTTCAGCGACTACGACCCCGACAAGCCCAACAACAAAATCTCTATCGTGGGTAACCCGTCGCTCGGCGAGGTGAAGACTATGATTATCGGTGTGCGCAACCTTTCCAACAGCCTGAAGAGCGGCGAAGTCTGGGTGAACGAACTCAGATTGAAGGATGCCGTGACCGAGGGCGGATGGGCTGCCAGCGGCGCCATGAACCTGCAACTGAGCGACATCGGCCGTGTAGACGTCTCTGGCCGCTACTTGAGCGACGGCTTCGGCGGACTGGAGGAGACCGTGATACAGCGGCGCACCGACACCGAGAAGAGTTACAGCATCACGGCCAGTCTGGAGTTGGGCAAGTTCTTCCCCGACAAGGCCAAAGTCAATGCACCGCTCTATTATTCATATTCCAAGCAGATTGTCAGTCCCAAGTACAACCCCTTGGATACTGATATGAATCTGGACGACGCGCTGGAAAGTGCTGCCGACAGCCGTGAGCGCGACAGCATCGAGTCGATAGCCGTCAGCAAGCGTATCACCAGCAACTTCTCGCTCTCAAATGTCCGCGTGGACATCAAGAACAAGAAACACCCGCTGCCCATCGACCCCGCCAACTTCTCGTTCAGTTACAGCCATTCCCACAGCCATAACACGGGCGAGACCACCATCTACGAAAACCGCGACGAATGGCGCGGGGCGCTGAATTACAGTTACTCGCCTGTCTATAAGACGTGGGAACCGTTCAATAAGACGCAGAAGGGCCAAAAGGCGGATAAGGACCAGAAGTCGCAGAAGAACCAGAAATCGCAGTCTTCCCAAAAGTCACAAAGCAAGTGGGCGCAATTCCCCAAGGCCATCGGCATCAACTATCTGCCCCAGAGTATTTCGTTCAGTTCGGAATGGCAGCGCAGTTACTACGAACTGCAGGAGCGTGACCTGGAGAACACCGAAGACCCCAACCTGCCGCTTACCTTCTCGGAGCAGTTCCTTTGGAACCGTGAGTTCTCCTTGCGCTGGGATTTCACCAAGAACCTGCACATGAACTTCCAGAGTGCTACCCACGCCGAGATTGAGGAGCCTTACACGCCTATAAACAAGGACCTCTATCCCGACCAGTACACGGCTTGGAAGGACTCCGTCTGGACCAGCCTGCGCCACTGGGGTACGCCCCTTGACTACCGGCAGTCGTTTTCGGCCAGTTATCAGGTGCCCCTCGACAAGACGCCCATCTTCGACTGGGTGAAGGCCGACGCGAAATACAGTTCCTCTTACTCCTGGCTGCGAGGCACAGAGTTGGAAGACGGCACATCGCTGGGAAACACCATCTCGAACAACCGCTCTGTGGACATCAACGGTGCCTTCAATATGGAGACGCTTTACAACCACATTCCTTTCCTGAAGAAGACCAACGAGCGATTCAAGAAACAGACCAACAACAATAACATCAAAGACGACAAGAAGAAAGCACAGGAGAAGAAAGCACAAGAAAAGAAGGCTAAGGGTGCCGACGACAAGGCATCTGCACTTGAAGGAAAGGCCGCCGAGAAGGAGAAAGCAGAACTGCCGAAGAACAAGAATACCTTCCAGCAGGAAATCACGCTCACACCCGATACCGTCATCGAGGTGCAGCACGGCAAGAAGTCGAAGCGTCTGCTCATTTCGGCCAAAAACAAGGATGGCAAGGCCGTGCAGTTGAAATGGAAAGCCATCGACGAGAACAAAATCAAGGTGTGGCTGCCCAAGGAGAAGACCAAAAAGCCAAAGCGCGCCAAGGCCGTTCCTGCGGACAGTATTGTCGCTGACAGCATTGTTGTTGACAGCCTCTTGGCGGGTGCCCTGCCACCTGACAGTATTGCCGCCGACAGTTTGAATCTAGGAAAAAACGTAGCCAACCGTGGAAAGGGCCGCATCCAAAGGATGAGGCCAAAAGACAAGGATGCCCTGAAGCCCCAGTCCCCGGCAGACGACAACCAGATAGCCCTGAAACTCAGTGTCACCCCCAAGGAGCCGCTGGAAAACCAGTGGTGGTACAATCCCGCCCAGCAGGCGGCCCGCTTCCTGATGATGGTGCGCTCGGTCAATGTGACCTACCGCAACCAGCGCAGTATGTCGCTGCCCGGCTTTATGCCTACTGTGGGCGACATGTTTGGCCAGCGTACAGGCAGTGTGATGGCGCCCGGCCTCGACTTCGCCTTCGGCTTTACTGGCGACAGTTACATCGACAAGGCTATGGACAACGGCTGGCTACTCTCCAGTAGCGGCTCCGACAGCACCCGTACCGTCACCACCACGTCGGCCTCGTCGCAGGCAACTGAAGACCTTCAGATACGTGCCACGCTGGAGCCTGTGCGCGACCTGAAGATTGACCTAACCGCCACGCGCACCACCAACCAGAGCCGCACCGTGCAGTTCGTCTATGAAGGCATGCCCACCACCTACGGCGGAACATTTACTATGACCACCATTTCACTTCGTTCCGCACTCGAAGGCATGGGCGATGCCAACAATGGTTATCATTCCGCATCCTTCGACCGCTTCTGTGCCAACGTCAATGGTTTCCGCGACCGTGTGCAGGCGCAATATCCCACCCAGGGCGAAGGCCGCTTTGCCGGGGCAAACCAAGTGGACCCCTACAGCGCCGACGTGCTTGTGCCTGCTTTCCTCGACACCTATACGTTGGGGGCTGGCGGCTCGCTCGACATTTTCCCAGCCATCACGCGGCTGCTGCCCAACTGGACGCTGCGCTATTCGGGACTGTCAAAACTGCCGTGGTTCCGTGACCACTTCAAGAGCGTTAATATCAACCACTCCTACAAGTCGGTTTACAGCGTAGGCTCGTACGCCAGTTATAGTTCGTGGGTGGAATATATGGGTGACCTGGGATTTGTGCAGGCCGCCGATGGCAGTTACTCACCCTCGTCTCGATTCAATATTTCTACGGTGAGCATTAACGAGGCTTTCTCGCCCCTGTTGGGACTCGATGTGACGCTTAATAACAACCTTACTGCCAAGGTGGAGTACAAGACCACCCGTGTGCTGAACCTCTCGATGACCAGCGTGCAGATAAACGAGGCTCTTTCAAAGGATTGGGTCGTCGGCTTAGGCTATAAGATTTCTAATTTCAACATATTTGGTTCTGGCAGTCGCAAGGCGAAAGGCAGCAAGAAGGGAGGAAACAAGGATGACAGCCAGACGAAGAACGGCTCGAAGAACAATTCGAAGGGAGGCATCAACCGCGACCTGAACACGCGAATCGACATCTCATTCCGTAAGCAAGCCAGCATCACCCGCGACATCGCTACTGGCGTTTCGTCGGCCAGCAGCGGCAATTCTGCCCTGAAGATTTCGTTCTCGGCTGACTACACCCTCTCGCGCTTCCTCACCCTGACTGCCTACTACGACCGTCAGACCAACACGCCGCTGCTCTCTGCCAGCAGCTATCCCACTACCACTCAGGACTTTGGCTTCTCGATGAAGTTTGCACTCACCAGATAGTTACTGGCCAGTGACGAGGAGCATATAGTCGTCCTTTACCTGGTCGGGCAGGCTGATGCCGCGCAAGTTAAGACTGCGTCCCCATACCGGTATTTCATCTTGACGCATGGTGAGCATCACGTCGCGGAACTGCTCGGCTTCGTCGTCGGTATAGGCATCGGAAGGGCGGCCACGATAAGCGTCCAGTTCCTCGTCGTCGAAATACTCCACGGGGCGGACGGCGGCTTCCATCATACATTCTTGTTCACACTTGGCCTGCGGCGTGCCGTCGCAAGTGGCACAGTCGCCTTGTGCCACCACGATGGGTGTCTCTTCGCCCCTGCGGTGAAGCAACGCCAGCAGGCATCCCAGCGCTACCAGCACAAGGATGCTAATGAGGGCGAAGTTCGTCATTGTCGATGGTGAATCCGGCCTGTTGCAGGTCGTGCCAGAAATGGGGATATGACTTTGTGACCACCTCGGGGTGGCGGATGGCAATGGGCATCAGCAGCGACATAGGCGCAAAGGCCAGTGCCATGCGGTGGTCGTCGTAGGTGTCGATTGTGGAGGGTGCGGCAACGGTTTCTTCCATTTCGCCAGTCCATGTGAGTTCGCGTCCGTCCTTGTCGTGGAGCACGAAGCCCAACTTGCGCAGTTCGGTCTTCAGTGCCATAATGCGGTCGGTCTCCTTGATGCGCAGCGTCTGAAGGCCAGTGAAATGGAATGGCACGCCCAGGGCGCAGCACGTGCAGACGATGGTCTGGGCCAGGTCGGGGGCGTTGGTGAAGTCGTAGTCGAGATGGGTCACGCGGTGGCCGCTCTTGCTGAGTGTCACGGTGGTAGGCACGCCGGGCTTGCGGCTCCTGAACTTGGTCTTGACACCCAGCAGGCTGAAGATGTAGCGCACGCTGGAGTCGCCCTGCTTCGAGCCGTCCATCAGCCCTTCCAGTACCACTTGCGCCTCGTCGTCGGGCGAAAGGGCCACCATTTCATACCAGTAACTGGCAGCGCTCCAGTCGTTCTCAATGAGGTAGGGGCGGGGCGTGTAGGGCTTGGGCTTCACTTCGATGGTGTCTATGGAAGTCCATTCGGCGTCGGCTCCGAACTCGCGCATCGTCCACAAGGTGAGGTCGATGTAGGGCCTGGAAATGATGTCGCCCGTCAGTCGCAGGGTGAGGCCTTGCTTCAGGGCCGGGCCGATGAGCAGGAGTGCCGAAATGAACTGCGATGAAATGTTGCCGGCCACCGTCAGTTCGCCTCCCTCCAGCCTTTTCCCTCTGATGTTTAGCGGGGGAAAGCCTTTCTCTCCGGCATAGTTGATGTTGGCGCCCAGGCTGCGCAAAGCATCGACGAGCACCTTGATGGGGCGGTGCTTCATCCGCTCTGTGCCAGTAAGAAGATGGGGGGCAGCAGAGGGCATAACGGCAAGATAGGCGGTCATGAAGCGCATAGCGGTGCCTGCCGCCTTGATGTCAATGACGTCGGGCATTGTCTGCATTGCACGGATGATGACCTCTGTGTCGTCGCAGTCGCTCAGGTTCTGTGGCAGCGTGTCGCCGCCAGTCAGCGCATGAATGATGAGCACCCTGTTGGAGATGCTTTTTGAGGCAGGCAGTTTGATGGTGGTTTGGAGTCGCTCTGGCGGGGTGAAGCAGTATGTGGACATAGGCGTGGGTGTGATATATTGGGGGTAATCCTTACTCGAAGTAGAGCGTAAGGAGGAACATTTTTGTGGGAGTGGCGTTGGACACGCTCTGCGCATAGAGGCGCTTGTTGATGTCGGTCAGTTCTGAAACGTGAGTCTTGTCGAGCGCATTTGTCAGGTTATAGCAGAACTTCAGTTCAGGGATGAGCTTGAAGAAGGGCAGGTAGAAGTCGCAGCCAATGCCGGCTTCCACCATCAGGTCGAAGCGCTTCAGTTGCACATACTCCTGGTCCTTGCCCGCAAGGTTGATCATCGGACTGACGCCTGCCAGCATATAGGGGCGGTAGTTGTTGAAGCGTTGGGAAGAGAACTTCAGGTCGATGGGTATGGAGATGTAAGTGTTCTTTAGGTCTTGCGTAGACTCTGTGGGTTTCCCGCTCTCGTTCATCACGTCAAGGTCGCGGAAGGTCAGGCGCTTGGAGCCAAAGTGGAGCGCCGGCGTGAGGCGGACGTTGAAGTGCTGCCCCAGCCTCATATCGGCCAGCACGCCCACGCTGAAGCCCGGGTTCCAAGTGTCGGCATCGCAGACAATGGTGCGTGTCTCGCCTGTCTCCAGCAATTGCGGCCCCACATTTTGCAGTTCCACATCCTGAAGGTTGAGGCCGATGCTGATGCCAAAGTGCATAGGGCGCAGGTCGATGTAGGGTTTGTTCTGCACCTTTCTCGTCTGCGCCATCGTCATTGTGGCAACGAGGGTCACGATGATGGCTGTTGTTATTCGTCTCATAATCTCAAGATAATAACGCCGGAAAGCCGCTCTTATTATGTTTTCGGACAAAAGACCCTATAATTTTCACTCATCACCAGCGAAGCGCCTTAATTTCGACAATGTATAAATTGAGAAAAAACATCCCAAAATGTTGGTATTGTTTTGGAAAAAGTTCGTACCTTTGCAACCTCAAAAGTTAGTATTAACCAAACAAATTTAAACAAAAAGATTATGGCATACGTAATTGGTGACGATTGTATCGCTTGTGGTACATGTCAGGGTGAGTGCCCCGTTGAGGCAATTTCCGAAGGTGAGAAGTACGTGATTGACGCTGACCTCTGCACAGAGTGCGGCACTTGCGCAAGTGTTTGCCCGTCGGAGGCAATCAGCCTGGGCTAATCTCACTGGCTTAGTTTTATAAACCAAAACAAACAGGTCGGGAAACTTTTGCTTCCCGACCTGTTTCTTTTTATTCACTTTTCACTCTTCACTCTTCACTTTTCACTAGCGAAGCGCCTTGGTTTACTGTTTGAACAAGTCCTTGATGCCGCCAATGCTGCCCAGCAGATTGGTGGCCTCGTAGGGCAGATAGACGGTCTTGGTCTTGTCGCCCTGGGCCAGTTCCTGCATCATCTGGATATACTTCTGCGCAAGCAGATAGTTGGCGGGGTTGGTGCTCTTGCCCACGGCTTCCGTTATCAGTTCGATGGCTCTGGCTTCGGCCTCGGCCTTGCGGATGCGCGCCTGGGCTTCACCCTCGGCGTGCAGGATGGCCTGCTGCTTGGCGGCTTCGGCCTTGTTGACGATGGCTGTCTTCTCACCCTCGGAGGCCAGGATTTCTGCGGCCTTTTCACCCTCTGAGGTCAGAATTTGGGCACGCTTGTTGCGCTCTGCCTGCATCTGCTTCTCCATCGCATTGAGCACGGTGGCGGGCGGGATGATGTCCTGCAGTTCCACACGGTTCACTTTCACGCCCCACTTGTCGGTGGCATCGTCCAGCACGGCACGCAGTTTTGTGTTGATAGTGTCGCGTGAGGTCAGCGTCTCGTCCAGTTCCATCTCACCGATGATGTTACGCAGCGTTGTCTGTGTCAGTTTCTCAATGGCGTTGGGAAGGTTCGAGATTTCATAGACGGCCTTGAAGGGGTCCACAATCTGGAAATAGAGCAGGGCATTGATTTCCATCTGGATGTTGTCCTTCGTAATCACGTTCTGCGAGGGGAAGTCGTACACCTGTTCGCGCAGGTCGATGCTGTTCGAGTAGGCATAGCGCCCACGGTTCAGCACCACGATGTCCTTGGCGCGGTCGATGAAGGGGATGATGATGTTGATGCCCGGATTGAGCGTGGCATAGTAGCGGCCCAGGCGCTCAATAATCTTGGTTTCCGACTGAGGGATAATCACCAGTGCCATTTTGGCGAAGATAACCACCAGCACAACGATGGCTATCAGTACATAAGTCATAATGTCCATAGTTTTGATAAATTTTGTTATACAGAGTTTGGTTCGTCCAAAGTAGGAGTTTGGTTCGTCCAAAGTGTGAGTTTGGTTCGTCCAAACTTTTGGGCCGCTTTGGCCCTTTACAATTGCTCCACCGTGATGATGGTGCTCTCACGGCCAATCACCCGCACGGTGGTGCCGACGGCAATGTCCGTGCTGCTTACTGCCTTCCACATATCGCCGTCAATCTGCACGTAGCCGTTCCTGCCAGCATGGATGGGTTCGACCACGCGACCTGTGCGGCCCAGCAGGGCGTCGGCATTGCTCCGCCGGTCGGGTTCGTTCTTGTGCAGCCAGCGCAGGGCCACAGGCCTGACGGTGAAGATGGCCAGCAAGGAGAACAGCGCGAAGACGGCAATCTGCCAATAGACACTCAGCCCCACAGCAGCCCCGATGACCGCCGCAACGGCTCCGATGGAGAAGCAGATGATGAAAAAATCACCCGACGAAAGTTCCATAATCAGGCAAAGTACGGCAATGACGGCCCATACCTGCCAGGAATTGTGAATAAGATACTCAATCATAGTTATTTACTATTTATAAATTTACGATTTACTATTTATTTCGATTTAAATTGATAAGATGAAGTCGTCCCAATCGCGTGTGGACCCTTTCTTGCCGAAGACTTTCTGGTAGAGGCGGCTGCGCGTTGAGGCTACGCTCTCCTTCGAGTGGGCGGTCAGGGTGGCAATGTCTTTCGGTTGCATTCTCAGTTTGATGAGCAGGCTGACGCGCATGTCCTGCTCGCTCATACGGTAGAGGCTGTACAGACGGTCGGTGAAGCCGGAGTAGACGCTGTTCACCGCCTCTGTCAGTTCGGCCCAGTCGTTTTCGCCCATGCTTCGCCCTTCGGCCAGACATTGCTTCATACGGCGGTAGGCCTCAGAGGCGTAGATGCCGCTATCGTCCTGCTGCCGTTGCTCAATGACGGCCAGTTTCTGCATGGCGTGGATATTGTCCAGTCGGCTTTGCAGCAATTGAATCTTGCGGCGGTTCGATTGCACCACTAATATAAATAGGGTGATGTAGAACACGGTGCAGATGATGAGCAGAAACAGTTCGCGGTTGGTCAGTATCATTGTCGTTCTTTCGTTTTGTTGATGCAAAGTTATGAATTATTTGCGTTTTCTCCAAGAAAAAACGTTTGCAAAAGTGTGCAAGCTTGTCTTTGCGCACTTTTGCAAACGTTTCTTCAATGGATTTGTCGCAAGACAACAATCTATTCCACGATTGCAGGGTAGCGGCGTGTCCAGCCATCCCAGCGCAGACGTATGACGCCGAAGAAAGCCTCACCGAAGATGCCGCCCGACATCTTCGACGTTCCCTCGCGACGGTTCACGAAGATGACCGGCACCTCCTTGATGCGGAAGCCAATCTTCCAGGCCGTGAACTTCATTTCTATCTGGAAGCCGTAGCCCTTGAAGCGGATTTTGTCCAACTCAATGGTCTTCAGCACACGGCGGCGGTAGCACTTGAAGCCGGCGGTGGTGTCGTGGATCTTGAAGCCCGTGACCAGTCGCACGTACTGGGAAGCAAAATAACTCATCAGCACGCGCCCCATAGGCCAGTTCACCACATTCACGCCGCTGACGTAGCGCGAGCCGATGGCCACGTCGTAACCCTCGTCGTGGCAGGCAGCGTAGAGACGCGGCAAGTCGTTGGGGTCGTGACTGAAGTCGGCATCCATCTCGAAGACATAGTCGTAGTTGTGCTCCAACGCCCACTTGAAGCCGGCAATGTAGGCCGTGCCAAGCCCTTGCTTGCCACTGCGCTCCAAGAGGAACAGGCGGTCGGCAAACTCGTCGGCCATCAGGCGCTTCACGATGGCGGCGGTGCCGTCGGGCGAACCGTCGTCGATGACGAGGATGTGGAAACATTTCTCCAAGCCGAAGACGGCACGAGTGATTTTCTCGATGTTCTCCTTCTCGTTATAGGTAGGAATGATGACTATGCAGTCGCTTTGGTTCATGGCTTAACTTTGTTTTACAGTTATTCCGCTTGCAAAGTTACAACTTATTTCCGAAACCACCAAAATTTCGGCCTATTTCCTTTTCTGTTTTATGAAAAAGTGCTATCTTTGCACCATCAATCAATAATGAACACAAATTGGCCTCAAATCTGAGAACGATTAAGCAAAAAGAAGAAACGATGAAGAACAGTATTTTTTGGATATTATGCGCGGCCCTGCTATTAGGCAGTTGCGGCAGTATGGAACAGGGGGCAGTGAATGGCGGCTATTTCGGACACATCATTGGTTCGGCCATTGGCGGTCTGACTGGCGGCTGGCGAGGCGAGCAAGTCGGCTCACTTGCAGGCGTTGTGGGTGGTGCTGTTGCCGGCGCTGCCATCGGGTCTGCCGTTGAGAAATCGCACAGGAGTGACTTGTTGGACCGCAAAGAGACAGCGCGTACTATTAACAATTTTCGCGAGGCTGCCTTGGAGATAAGGAACGCCGGGGTTGAGGAGACGCAGCGCGACGGCGTCCTCACACGTGGGGAGAAATGCATCGTAAGGTTTGAGATTTTCAACACTTCCGACCATCCTATCTTCGACGTGCGACCGCTGGTGAGCGATGAAACCGGCAATAGGCACGTGAAAATATCGGAGAACCTGCTCATTGAAAGCATTGAGCCGCATCAGGGCGTGCGCTATTCTGCCACCATCGTGGCCGACAAGAAACTGAAAGACGGTGAAATCATCGTGTCGGTCGGTGTGGCACAAGGGCGCAACGAGGTGACTTCGCAGCGTCGCAGTTTCAAGGTGCCGACGGCAAAGACACCCCGCTGACCAGCAGGAATTAGCATAACGATGATAAGCAAGAGCCAGATAAAATATGTGCGACAGTTGGAACTGAAGAAGAACCGCCGTCGTGAAGATTGTTTCGTGGCCGAAGGCCCCAAGGTTGTGGGCGATTTGTTGGCAAGCGGCTTCCGCTGCCGCCAGTTGTTTGCCACGAAAGATTGGGAGAGTCACGGTACTGCTTTCCAGGAAGTGACCGACGAGGAACTCCGCCGTCTGAGTTTCCTGCAACATCCGCAACAGGTGGTGGCCGTGTTTGAAATGCCTTCTGCCAAAGAAGAGGCCGCAGACGTCAGAGGGTTGGCGCTGGCTCTAGACGGCGTGCAGGACCCTGGTAATCTGGGGACCATCATTCGTGTGGCCGACTGGTTTGGCATCACTGACATCTATTGCTCTGAAGATACTGCCGACGCTTGGAACCCAAAAGTGGTGCAGGCCACGATGGGCAGCATAGCCCGTGTAAACATAGTTTATACCGATTTGGCTGCACTCCTGGAAAAAGCAAAGGTGCCTGTCTATGGCACCCTGCTCGATGGTGAAAATATCTATACACAGCCGTTGGCCGCAGAAGGCATCATCGTGATGGGCAACGAGGGCAACGGCATTTCCCAGCCCATTCGCCGCCTCGTCAGCCACAAGTTGCTCATTCCTGCTTTCCACGAGGGGCCGGAGAGCCTCAATGTGGCCATCGCCACCGCTATCGTCTGCTCGGAATTCCGGCGGAGGTAACGTTTACAGTTCCAGCGGGAGGCCTCTGTAGAACTGGATGAGGGCTTGCTGGTAAATCAATTCGTAGCGGGCCTGGACAAGGTCGCTCTCAGCGCGGAGATAGGCGTTTTTCGACTCGTTGAACTCAGTGATGTTGGCCTTTCCGTTCTCGTATTTTGCCTGCATCAGCGTGAAAGCGTCGTTGCTGCTTTGTGCGGCTGCGGTGCTGCTTTCGTATTTGGCGCGGGCGGCGGTGGCGTTGAGGCAGACTTGCTGGATTTCCTTGAAGAGAGTTTTCTTCGTGTTGTCGAGGGCCAATTGCTGGTTTTCCTGTTCAATCTTGGCGCTGCGGATGCTGTTTCGCGTCTGGAAGCGGTTGAAGATGGGGATGTTGAGATTCAGGCCGACATACTGTGAGAAATTGTTCTTCAACTGGGTGCCGAAGGCGTCGGAGGGGAATTTGCTGGTGGTGTAATAGTTGGAACCGAGGCCGCCGCTCAGGCTGAGCGTGGGCATATAGCCGGCGCGTGCGATGGCGATATTGTGGTCGGTGGCCCTGAGGCGGAGTTGCTGGGCGGCGATTTCGGGCTTGATGCCGAGGGCTTCGGCGTAGATGATTTCTGGTGCGGGCGCGGCGGAGCCGTCGGCAAAACCTACAGGCACGGCATAAGTCGGCTTGACGATGGAGAAACCGTCGGCGGTGGGCAGTTCAAGCAACTGACTGAGGTTGAGAAGAGCGAGGGCGAGGTTGTTGTCGGCCTGCGTGGCGGTGAGGCGGCTGCTGGCAAGGGAGGCCTGCTGCTGCGAAAGTTGGGCGCCGCTGGCCTTGCCGTTGTCGACGAGGGCGGCGAGGCGGACAACCTGCAGACTGTCGATGGTAATCTGGCGGTGGGCGACATCGGCGATTTCCGTATCGTACAGGATTTGGACGTAGGCCTGGGCCACCTGCATACGGACATCGTTCTTGGCCTTCTCCAGGTCGGCGGTGGCGGCTTCAAGGTTCAGTTGGCTCATCTTAATCTGGTTGGGGATTTGGAAACCAGTAAAGATGGGAACGCTGGCGCCGAGACTGAAACTCGTCGAACTGGTGTTCGTGTTCGAGTACGTGTTGTCGGCGGTGAGGCCGCGTCCGAAACTGAAGTTCTGGCCCACGGAACCGCTGAGGTCAGGCAAGCGGCTGTTGCGGGCATTGGAGAGGTTCAGTTCCTGCTGCCGGCATTGGTTCTCCTGCTGTCGGATGGCGATATTGTGGCTCACGGCGTAGTCGCAGCACTCGCGGAGAGTCCATTGTTTCTGTGCCGTAGCGGGGATGGCGAAGGTTGCTGCTATGATACAGCAGCATACAAGACTTCTGTTCATGGCTTATTCGTTGTTGTCATCAGTGATGATTTGCGGGCCTCGCACTTTCTGGTTGTTAGTAAGCCCACTCTTGATTTGGATGTTCACGCCGTCGGAGAGACCGGTGGTGACGGGTGTGCGGACGTATGTCGAATCTTTGCCGGACGACTGGAGGATATAGACGAAGGTGCTGTCGCCCGAGAACTCGATGGCACTCTCCGGGACGGTGAGAACATTGTCGGCGCTGGCGAGAACAATCTCGGCGTTGGCACTGTAGCCAGAGCGGAGGGTGGCAGTGTTGCCCGTGTTTTCCAGACGGACGGCCGCCTTGATTTCAAACTGGTTGGCGCCGTTGCTCTCGGTGGCCTTTGGCGAGATGTACTCCAGGGCGGCGTTGAAGGTCATGTCCTGCAAGGCGCCGATGGTGATTTTCATAGGCATACCGATAATGAGTTGGCCGACCTCTGTCTCGTCGATGTTGCCCCGGAAGATGAGGTCGTTCATATTGGCCACGGTGGCGATGGTGGTGCCGTCGTTGAAGGTGTTGCTGTTGATGACCGAGTTGCCCACCTTGACGGGAATGTCGAGGATGATGCCGCTGATAGTGGCGCGGATGAGCGTCGAACTGGCGCTGGCGTTAGACTTGCTCACACCGTCGCGCACCACCTGCAGGGCCTCTTCGGCGGCGCTCCGTTCCTCTGTGGCCTGACGGAGTTGTTGGCGGACCTTGTCGAACTCGTCGTCGGAGACAAGTTTCTGGTTGTGCAGTGCTTCCTCACGGTCGTAGTCCACCTGTGCCTGCTTCAGGTTCATTGTGGCCAGTCGTACACGGCTCTCGGCGCTGCTCAGTTGCTGCATGTCGGGGATGACCTTGACCTTGGCAATGACTTCGCCTTGCTGCACGTACTGTCCAGGCTCTTTAAGGAGTTCGGCGATGATGCCTGAGATTTGCGGCTTGACGCTCACCTCGTTGCGCGGCTCTATTTTGCCTGTGATGATGGTCGTTTTCTGGATGCTGTCCATTTTGGCCTCCAGCACGGAGTAATGGACTTCCTTTGGCTGGCTCTTCTGCCATAGGAACACGAAGGTTCCGATGAAAATCGCGGCAATGATAATTGCGACGATGAGTTTGCTGTACTTTTTCATAATTGTTATTCTTAACTCTAAATCTTTAACTCTGCTACTCGTCTCTCATAGCATCGACAGGCTTTATCGACATAGCCCGGGCTGCGGGGGCGAGGCCGGCGATGACGCCCATAGCGCTGACCAGGAGCGCGGCGATGATGGCCGTCCAGAAGCCCACCTGGAAATGGGCGGCGAGGATGCCGTCCTCGGTATTTGCCAGTTCCAGCATCTGCAGGATGAGGACGGCGAAGAGGATGCCGCTCATTCCTGCGACCAGTGTGAGGACAATGCTTTCTGAGATGATCTGGCCAAGGATGTTGCGCGGCGTGGCGCCAATGGCGCGGCGGATGCCAATCTCGGTGGTGCGCTCGCGGACGGTGACCATCATAATGTTCGACACACCGATGGAACCGGCCAAAAGTGTGCCAAGACCGACCAGCCAGATGAGGAAGTTGACCCCTCGGAACAGGTTGTCGAGCAGTTGGAAGAGCACTTCGGTATTGAACACCATTGCGCCCTGCTCGTCGGTGGGGTCGATGGTATGGGCACGGGCGATGGTCTCACGAATACGGTCGGTGATACTCGACATAACCACCCCTTTTCGGCCCGTGACGGCAATCATATCGACGGCATTGCCACGGCTGTAGGCCTGTTGCATAAAGGTGAGCGGCAGGGTGACACCTGTGCCGGTCTCGCCGCTGAAGTTGATGCCTTCACCCATATTGTAGTCGACACCGACGATTTGGTAGTAGATGTTGTCGATGCGGATGCGCTTGCCGCAGGGGTCGCCGCCGCCAGGGAACAGTTCCTTGTAGGTCTTCTTCTGGATGACGCAGACTTTGCGGTGGTCGCGGATGTCGGCCTCGTCGATAAAGCGGCCATAGTACATCTTTGGTTCGTTGACGCGGCGGAAGTCGGGCATAGCACCTGTAACGCCTACCGAAGACTTCCGGTCGCCGTAGTAAGCGGTGCCGCCGTTGCTGAAGAGTATAGGTGTGACGACGTCGAGTTCTGGGACGCTACGGCGGATGCGGTCGACATCCTTGTAGTCCATATACCAGTAGCGGCCCTTGCGGAAGCCTTTGTACGCCTTGCTTGTGGGCTGTGCCCAGACCATGGCACTATTGGTGGCGAAACCTGCGAAGTTCTGTTCGAGCAGTTCCTTCAGTCCGGCGCCGCCGCCCATCAATGCGACGAGCATGAACACGCCCCAGAACACGCCGAAACCAGTCAGGAAGCTGCGGCTCTTGTTGCGGGTCAGGGTGTCGAGCACCTCGCGGTAGCTGTCAATGTCTATTCTCATGGCTTATTCTGCTCTTAATGCTTCAATGGGACGTATGCGCGATGCCTTGTAGGCGGGGATGAGTCCGGCGATGGTGCCGGCGATAATCATCACCATCGTTGCCTCGAAGCAGACGTCGAGTCCGACGGTGGGGTCGAGGAACATGGTGGCGCGGAAGAGGCCGGTGTCTATCGTCTCGTGGCCGATGGTCGCGTCCATATATTCGTTGGCCGCTACGCCGAGCACCATCCCGATATAGCCGAAGAAGGTGGTGATGATGACGCTCTCCACGATGATGAGCCTCAGGATGGACCACGGGCGTGCGCCGATGGCCTTTCGGATGCCGAACTCATGGGTGCGCTCCTTCACGGTGATAAGCATGATGTTCGACACGCCGACGATGCCACTCAGCAGCGTGAAGAGGCCGATGATCCAGAGGGCGGTGCGGATGATGCCGATGCCCTGCTCCATCTGCAGGTTCTGTGTGAAGCGGTTCCACAGCCAGACGGCATCCTCATCGTCGGGGTGCGCCTGGTGTTCAGCATTGAGGCGGTGGCGGTATTTTGTCTCGAAAGCCTCGTTGGCCTCCTCCGTCGGCAGGCCGTGGAAGGTGAACTCCAAACGCCCGATGTCGTCGGTGTTTGCTCCGTAGATGCGCTTGATGGCCGTGTAGCTGCCGAAGATGTCGGCACGCCCGTTCTCGTTCTCCTTGTAGATGCCAACAACTCTGAACGCCAGCGAACCGACGTTCACAAACCGCCCTACGAGACGGTCTGCGCCCTTGCCGCCCAGCAGCTCCTGCGCCTGCTTGTTGCCGAGCACGAGCACCTTGCGGCTTTCGCGTATGTCGATGTCGTTGATGAAGCGGCCATACAGTATGGACACCTTGTTAATCTTTGTATGGTTCGGATAGACGCCGCTGATGGTCGACGAGATGTACTGTTGGCCCAGGCTGATGGTTGCGCTGGTGTTGTACTGCGCACCCACCTCGTCGACGTTCTGGGTGAATTCTGTGGCCGTAATCTCCATGTCGCGCTCGTGCAGACGGATGTCACGACCCTCCTTCAGGCCCTGGTAAGCCTTCGACGTCCAACCGCCAAACACCACCATTGAACTGTTGAGGAAGCGGTCGCTCTGCTTGAGGTTTGCGTTAATCAGGCCATTGCCGGCGCCCAGCAGGACGATGAGCATAAAGATGCCCCACGCCACGGCGAAACCCGTGAGCGTGGTACGCAGTTTGTTGCGCCGCGCCGTCTGCCAGATTTCATTCAATAACTCCATCCTTGATACGTATGATGCGTTTGGTCTGTTCGGCCACCGTCGGGTCGTGGGTGACGATAATCTGGGTCATGCCTTCGTCGGCGTTCAGTTGTTTCAGCAACTGCATCACCTCCACACTCGTCTTCGAGTCGAGGGCGCCCGTGGGTTCGTCGGCGAGGATGATTTTGGGGTTGGTGATGAGCGCCCTGGCGATGGCGACGCGCTGGCGCTGGCCGCCGGAGAGTTCATTCGGATAGTGGGTCGCCCAGTCCAGGAGCCCCAAGCGTTCCAGATATTCCAGAGCCAGGGTGTGGCGCTTGCGGCGGCTCACGCCTTGGTAGAACAGCGGCAACTCCACGTTCTCGACGGCGGTCTTGAACGAAATGAGGTTGAACGACTGGAAAATGAAGCCAATCATGCGGTTGCGGTAGTCGGCCGCCTTGCGCTCCGACAGGTTCCAGATGCGGACACCCGCCAGTTCGTAAAGGCCGGAGTCGTAATTATCGAGGATGCCGAGGATGTTCAGCAGCGTTGACTTCCCTGAGCCTGAGGCGCCCATAATCGAGACGAACTCGCCCTTCTCGATGTCGAGGTTGATGCCTTTCAGCACGTGCAGTGGCTGCGCCCCGTAGTAAGTCTTGTTTACGTCTTCTAAGTGGATCACGGTGATATTTTCGATTTACTGATTTTCGATTTATGGTTTATTCGTTAGACGCTATTAGGGCCGCAATTGTTGCATATCGTGGGCAACTTTAACATCTTCTAACGTGATGCCGAGCAGACGCATCTGGCGGAACAGTTCTGGCAGCTGCTCTTTCATAAACGTTTGCTTGCGCTCCGTCAGTATTTGCTGCTTCGCTCCTGGCGTCACAAAGTAGCCCAGTCCCCGCTTATTATATATAATGTTCGCACGAGAGAGTTCCTCGTAGGCCTTGACGGCCGTGTTCGTGTTCACCTCGAGCAGCACGGCGTACTCGCGGATGCTGGGGACGCGGTCGTCGTCCTTGTACGTTCCCGCCAGAATCTCGTCACACAGCCTGTCGGCCATCTGCAAGAATATTGCTTTGTCGGAATTGAAGTTCATACGTTCACGAATTTATGGGTTACAACCTGCCAGCGGCAGAACAAACGATAGGCAAGCCAGGTGAAGAGGATGATAGCACCCGTTTCCAGGACTATCATAACGATGTCGAAGATTCTGTTGGACAATTCACTGTTGAACATATAGAGGCCAGAAGTGTTGTAAAGGCTGGCCATCACAGTAAAGAACAGGACAAACAATGCGGAGGAGACGATGAAGTGATACTTCTTGAACAGCAAACTGCCCATAAGGAAGAAGGCGTGGATGGTCACCATCATTCCGTATACGACAATGATTCTCAGCAAATGATTGTATTTGTCTGGGTGTGGCAGCGTGTGGAAGAAGAAGGGCGTGGCGGCCATCACGGGCTTGCCGCCCAACCATAGCCACACCATGTGTATCGCGTCGGTCACGAAGAATGTCAGCAAACCGCCCACGAGCGAAAAGGCCACCAGATAGAGCCATCTTGACAGGAATTTCTCCAGATTCGTGGCGGGCAGCATCAGCCATGCGATGCGCTGCTGCTTCTTCTGCTCGTTGCGGTAGAGTATGCTGGCGGCAATGAGGAAGTAAAAGAGCATGGCAATCGTACTGAAACCGCCTACTGCCTCGCAGACTCTTAGGGAGAATTTTTCGGGATGACTGTTGTACCAACTCGAATCGTAGGCAATGTTATGGGCAAACCAGAAGAAGAACAGATAGAGCAGCGTTATGGCGAGTGCGCCCCACAGCATCGGTTTAAGCCCTTCGGCAAAGTCAAGTTTCAGCACGTGGCCGAAACGTTTTGTATCAAAGTTTTTCATTTTACAACTCCTTTTGTTACAGCGTTAAACAATAGTTCCAGATTCACCTGTGTCTCGGCCTGGCCTTCCTGCCGGAGGGCCATCACGGCATTGCCTTGCAGCGTCGGCTCGGCATAGAGCACGTTGTCCATTTCCGTCGGCAGTCGATACTCGAAGACATATTTCTCCATAATCTCCTGCACAGAGGCGTTAAGCAGCAGCTGCCGCTGGTTCAGCATCAGGATATGGTCGAGCAGGGCCTCCACATCGTGCACCTGGTGGGTGGAGATGATGATGGTCTGCTCCTCGCTCATGTTCTGTGCCACCGTCTTGCGGAACTGGCTTTTCGAGGGGATGTCCAGCCCGTTGGTCGGTTCGTCCATCAGCAGCAGGCGCGTGTTCGTGGCCAGGGCGAAAGACATGAACACTTTCTTCTTCTGGCCCATCGACAGCGCGTGCAATTGCAGGTCTGTCTCCAGTTCGAAGTCACTCAGACAGGCTTCCAGCCGTTCCTGGCTGAAGCGGGGGTAGAACGGCGCGTTCAGTTCCACGTACCGTTTCAGTGTCATCGAGGGCAGGTCGAACTCCTCTGGCACAAGGAATATCTCCGCCAGCGTCTCCGCCCTTCGCTCGTAGGTTGCGATGCCATCGCAACATACTGTACCCGTCTTGGGCCGCAATAGGCCGGCGATGAGGTACAGCAGGGTCGACTTTCCTGTCCCGTTCTTGCCCAGCAGCCCGTAAATCTTGTTTTCTTCCAGTTTGAGGCTGAATCCGTCAAACACCCGCTCCTTCTGGTGCGGGTAGCTGAAACTGATGTTGTTTACGTCTATCATATCATTCTCGTGTAGTTAAAACTATAGTGTTTATGTGTAATAGTATAATAGCACACCGCAAAGGTAGGCAATTCCAGACTTCCCACCAAGCTTTTTCCAGGTTTTAACCAAGTATTAACAATTGGGGGAAAAATCAGGCTCAAAATTTGGACGAACCAAACTATGAGTTTGGACGAACCAAAGTGGGAGTTTGGACGAACCAAACTGCGAGTTAGGACGAACCTTTCATAAACTATCCTAATAATTGATGAAAAAATGCGAATAATCGGTCAGAAATGATTATCTTTGCCATCGTACTGACAACACAATACAACTATGATTAGAAAAGCAAGCAAAGAAGACATCGGGCGAATCATTGAACTATTGCATCAGGTGAATATGGTGCACTACAGGTTGCGACCAGACCTGTTTAAGCCCTATACAACCAAGTATAACGAGCAGGAACTGGAGAACCTTCTCGGCGATGACAGCAAGCCCGTATTCGTCTACGACGACGGAACCGTGCAGGGCTATGCCTTCTGCCAGATTACCGAGGTCAGGGGCGACCAACTGCTACAGGACAACAAGACGCTCTACATTGATGACATCTGTGTCGATGAAGCGGCTCGTGGCAAGCACGTTGGCAAGGCATTGTATGAGTATGTCCGCGACTATGCCTTGTCTGTAGGCTGCAATAACATTACCCTGAACGTGTGGGAGGGAAACGACCCGGCGCTTGCCTTCTATAAAAACATGGGTATGCAAGTGCGGAAAACCACAATGGAGGTGATACTCTGAGAACACCCAACATAGTGAACGTAACAACAGCCTCCCGACAAGCCTAACTTGCTTGGCGGGAGACCGTTGCAGGGGCAGCGGTGAGAGAGGGCGGATTACATGTCTGTATTGCCCTGACTCCGTGACTGCGCCGCCATTTCGCTGAGGATAGTGGCAATGTCGGCCACATCCACCTTGACGTCGCCATTAGTGTCGTTAGCAGCCTTCCCGTCTGTCGTCACGCTGCTGAAGCCAGTGAACAATGGCCGTCCGTCCCGCCACGTGATGGTGGCCGTCGCCACGTCGCTGTCGTCAAAGCCCTCTTTCGTGGCATAGAAACTGATTTCGTACGTCGGCATCAACTGCACCCGCTCGCCTTCATTGCTCTTCGCATCGGCCGCTTTCACCTCGCTGAAGAACTTCACGCCCTCCGTCTCGCACGAGAACACTAACTCGCCCTTGTCGTAGGCGATGGTAGGCGTGGCGCATTTGTCCACATTATCTATTACCTCTTGAGTTAACGCTTCTATGCTCTTAAAGCTGTTCCAAGGTTCACACCCTTTATATAATGGTAAACTTGCTTTAGGAACATGGAGTGTCGTGTACTCAACATAGGAATTCTGAAAGGCATCAATGTTTGCGTTAGGTACATTCTTTGCATAGCAATATACGTCTGTTAGCTCTTGACATGAAGCAAAAGCAAGACTTCCAATGCTATTAATCTTACTACCAAGAGTCACTTGTGATAACTTGCTACAGTTTTTAAATGCAGAATGGCCAATGATAGTTACATTATTAGGTATTATCAACTCTGTTAATCCGCAGCTTTCGAAAGCAGATCTACCGACGTAGGAAACCCCCGATGGAATTTTTATAGTTACTAATTTGTTGCAACCAGAGAAAGCCCATTCACCTATAGACGTTACATTTCTACCAATAGTTACAGAGTTTAAATTGCTGCAACCTGAGAATGCACAGCTACCTATAAAGTTTACACTATTACTTATACTCACAGTATTTAAATTTGTGAGACAAGAGAAAGTTCTATCGCCAATAGATGTAACATTATCTGGAATAACTAAATTTACAATCTCCTCTCCATTAAGATAAAGATGGTGAGACTGATACAAAGGAGTCGCATTGTAATTATTAAAAGTAATCATACACCATGCCGCAATATCGGAAATATTGACAGATGTCAAAGAAGGACAATCACCAAATGCTCCTTGTCCTACATAGTTCAAGCCACAACCAATGTTTACTGTCGATAGATTTTTACAACCTGCGAATGCCCAATCTTCAATTGTTGCAACATGGTCGGGAATAGAAATCCCAGTCAAACTAACACAGCCATTAAATGCAGAATTGTCAATAAATGTAACACTTTCAGGTATCTCTATCGATGTCATGTTCTGGCAACAAGCGAAAGCCATATCAGAAATAGAAGTCACGTTCTCACTTATTATTATGGAATCTGCTCCGCAATAATAAAAAGCAGCCTTACCAATAGAAGTCACGCTATTTGGCATGATTACTTTTGTTACGTTTGGACACTCAAAGAAAGCATTATTACTGATACTTTTCACATGGTAAACAACATCGTTATATATGACAGAATTAGGTATTTCTATACATCCTGTATATTTGTTAGGGTTTTGTATTACCTCGGCTTCTCTGGCTTTTGCAATCAGATTGTAGTAGATGCCGTCAATTAACACGCTATCAGCACTCGATATGAGTGGCAGGAGCAATGTAACTAATGTAAATAATAACTTCTTCATATTCATTATAGTATTAGAGTTTATTATTATTTGTAAATAAAAAACGTGAGCAGATTACATCGCTTACGTTTCGGAGGTATTGGGGAAAACCTATATTGCTTAAACGAGTAAATGCTCACGCCATCAGCGTGAACTATCTACTTCAGTTCTTGCAATATTTCTTCCAATTCCCCAATTGTCCGAAACAAGAATCAAAAGTGGACGTCCAGTCTTATATGTCCTATTATTGTCTTGCTATGGTGGCATACGCATTACTTGATTTTTTGGGTTCAATTATAATTATTCCTCATTGAAAGGAATTAACTCGAACAAATTCTTATGCAGGTAATCAATTGCTTCTTGTAATGGGAGTAAGTCGTTCTGTATGACATCCCATACATAATCTGTGTTTATGTCAAAATAGCCATGCGCAATGTGATTGCGCATCCCTTTTACCTGATTCCAAGGAATCTCTGGCCGTAATGCAAACAATTGACCGTTTGTCTTCTCGTCAATACGCTTGACACTTTCCCCAATGGCTTCAATAAGCATGCAGTCTGCGGCAAGCGTCTTCATGCCAGAAGATGACATCAGA
This sequence comes from Prevotella sp., assembly GCA_017960525.1. Lineage (GTDB taxonomy): Bacteria > Bacteroidota > Bacteroidia > Bacteroidales > Bacteroidaceae > Prevotella. The sequence continues at coordinate 4,099 of JAGCZA010000022.1, read as the reverse complement.
AGGTCATCGACGCTCCTCAGTTCCTTATTCCATTCCTGAAGGAGGCCTATGGACTCTTTTATTTGTTCCAGCTGGTCTTCAACTACCTGAAGCTGTTGTAAAGATATCGATTCCATCATGCTCTATCTGGCTTCTAAAGAATGGACGAATATTCTTATGATTTGAAACAAGGTCTACCCCACAGCCAAGCAGTTCTTGAAGATATTGAGAGGCAGCGATGTAGTTGTAAAACTTAGGCGGCATGGTGACAAACAGGTCGACATCACTATTTTCGTTGTGCTCATTTCGGGCTACAGAACCGAAAAGGCGCATGGAAGTAATGCCAAACCTCAATTGCAATTCGCCCGCATGGGCGTGCAATGTGTTGATGTATTCATCCCTTGTTTTCATCCTGTTACTGTTTTACCTTGCAAATTTAGGAATTAATAAGTGCACATATACTACTCGTTTAGATAGATTTGGTGCAAAATTACAAAGAAAAGTTGGAATGGGCAAAGAAAAGAAAGAAAAAAGAAGAATAATGGCAGAAAAAGCCACCCGACTGCGACAAAAGCAATCGGGAGGCATGTGATAATGGTGCGGGCTGGCACGGGGCCTGCCCCTACTACATCGCGGCGGTGGCAGCTTTGTCAATCCACTCGTAGATGCAGGAGCAGATGCCGAAGAGGAGGATGCCGGCGGTGCAGATGGCGAGAGACCAGTTGATGGCGGCGCCATTGCGGAAATCGGGCAGTGGATTGTCCTCCTTGGTGATGTACATAGCCTTGACGATGAGCAGGTAGTAGTAGAGGGAGATGACCGTGTTGACCAGGGCTACCAGTACTACGAAGTAGGGCCAGAAGGGCGCACTCTCGTGACCGCCGACGGCTGCCATGAAGACGAAGAACTTCGAGAACATGCCGGCGAAGGGCGGGATGCCGGCCAATGAGAAGAGGGCCAGCGTCATGAGCAGGGCCAGCTTCGGGTTGGTCTGGTAGAGGCCGTTGTAGGCACTCATCTGCGTGTTGCCCCCATTGTGCTCTACGGCTGAAATGACGGTGAAGACTGCGAGGTTGGCGGCTACGTAGACAAGGACGTAGAAAGTGAGGGCGGAGAGGCCCACGGTGCTGTTGCCAACGACGGCAAGCATGATGTAACCAGCCTGCGAGATGGATGAGAAGGCCATGAATCGCTTCAGTTCCGTCTGGCGGATGGCGAAGAGGTTACCAACCGTGATGGTGAGTATGATGACAATCCAGAGCAGCGGCTCCCAGAAGTCGACCATCGAGGCGAATACCTTCATCAGGATAATGGCCAGCGTGAGCGTGGCGGCTCCCTTGGATACGACGCTCAGATAACCCGTGACGGGCGTGGGCGCTCCCTGGTAGGTGTCAGCCGTCCAGAAGTGGAAGGGCACCAATGAAATCTTGAAGCCTAGGCCGCTGAAGAAGAACACCATACCCATGATGAGCATTGTGCCCTGTCCCCAAATGATGTGGTTCTTGTCAGCGATGATGGTGGCCATGTCGTCGAAGTAGAGCGTGCCGCAGACGCCGTAGAGGAACGAGATGCCGTAGAGCATCACGCCGCTGGAGAACGTTGCGGTGAGGATATACTTCGCGGCTGCCTCAGCACTCTGCTGCTTGTACTTGTCGAACGCGACAAGGCAGGCCATAGGCACCGAAGCCATCTCCAGTCCGAGGAAGAACAGGAGGAAGTGGCCGCTGGACATCATGACGTACATGCCGAGGAGAGTGCTCAGAGTCAGCATATAATACTCACCTGACAACTTCTTGGCAGGTCCTTCCAGCCACTTCTGCGACATCACCACGACGATGAAGGTACCGAGCGTGAGGATGGTCTTCATCACGTTCACGATGGGCGTAGTGACGTAAAGACCGCCGAAAGCCGTTGCCGGACCAGACATGAAGCAGGGGACGAGCTGGCAGAGCAGCAGGGCACCTGTGAGAACGCCCAGCACAAAGCTTTTACGCTCGCTCTTGTGCAATGCGAAATCTGCGAAGAACACTATTATCAAGGCCAGTGTGAGGGTGGCCTCAGGAATCATATTTAAGAATTGTGAATAGTTCATATTTCCTACAAATTTACATTACACCAATAGAATGAAGGATATTGCCTGCTGCAGGCGAAATCATGTCGCTGAAGAAGAAGGGCAGGCAGCCCAGACCAGCCACACAGAAGATGAGGCTGATGACGGCGACGCGCTCGTCCCAGGTGGCATCGGTCAGCTCCAGATAGTGCTTGTTCTCCACCTCGCCGTAGAGAATCTTGCCGACGACGCGGAGGATGTAGACTGCTGTGACGACAATCGACATACAGGCGATGATGGTGCAGACCATGCGGAACGACGTGTTCGGGTCGCCGGCAAGCGGTGCGGCACCGAAGGAACCCACGAAGATGGTCATCTCGGCGATGAAGCCCGAGAAGCCAGGCAGACCGAGGTTGGCCAGACCAGCGATGACATAGCCCACGGCGAGGAACGGCATAATCTTCATCAGACCGGCCAGCTGGCGGATGTCACGGGTGTGTGTACGACCGTAAATCATACCAATCAGGGCGAAGAAGAGGGCCGTCATCAGACCGTGTGAGAGCATCTGCAGGATGGCGCCGGTGACTGCCGTCTGACTCATCATCAGCAGGGCGAAGAGCACCAGGCCGCAGTGTGACACTGACGAGTAGGCGTTGATGTACTTCAGGTCGGTCTGCACGCAGGCCGAGAGGGCGCCATAGACCACAGAGATGGTGGTCAGGATGATGAATATCCAGGCCAGGTTCTGTGCGGCCTCGGGCAGCAGGTACATGGCCAGGCGGAAGCAGCCGTAGCCTCCAAGCTTCATCAGCACGCCGGCGTGGAGCATTGACACTGCCGTGGGGGCCGAAGCATGACCGTCGGGCGACCATGTGTGGAACGGGAAGAGAGCGCCCAGCACGCCGAAACCAACGAAGATGAACGGGAAGAAGGCGTTCTGAATCTCTTCGGGGATGTTGTGCATGGCGGCAATCTCGTTGACGTTCATCGTGGTGTGGCCACTGAAATAGTAGATGCCGAGGATGCCGAGGATAAGGAGAGCCGAGCCGCCCATCAGCATCAGGGTGAGCTTCATGGCCGAGTACTCCTTATGGCCGCTGCCCCAGACGCCGATGAGCAGGTACATGGGGATAAGGGCTACCTCATAGAACATGAACATGGTGAACATGTCGGTGCAGATGAAGAAGCCGAACACACCCGTGGAGAGAAGCGTGAACCAAAGGAAATACTCCTTGGTGAGGGGCTTCAGCTGCCATGAGGCGAAGGTGCCGGTGAAGACGATGATGCTCGAAAGCAGGAGCATGACCACGCTGATGCCGTCGACACCAACTGAATAGGCGATGTTCAGAGGCTTGAACCAAGGCGTGCTGGCCACGAGCAGCATTTCGTCGGTATTGCCGGCGGCACGCTCTGTGACGAAGTAATAGGTCAGCCAGATGGACAGGACGAGCAGACACGATGAGCCTGCCACCATCACGCCACGCACCTGATTGAGGTTGCGGGCAATCCAAAGGCCGAGCAACATCAGGGCGGGAATTAACACAAATAATGATAATATATTCATTTTCGTTATATCGTTATCACGTTATTTCATTATCACGACATTACAAGGCGAGAAGAACGAGCGTCAGTGCCACGGTGCCGGTGAGGAACCAGACGGCATACTTGCGCACATCGCCGCTCTGCCAGGGGCGCAGACTCTCGCCGGCCTCGTTGGCACCCCAGGCCAGGAAGTTGAACGTGCCGTCAACGACGTGGCGGTCGAACCAGGCGATGGGCGTGGAGACACAGGCGAAGATGATGCGATGGGTGACGAACTGCCAAATCTCGTCCTGATAGAAACGCTTGTAGGCAGCACGGTGCAGTTTCGGGAACGTCTTGTACAGACGGTCGGCGATGGGCTGGCTCTCACCTTTATAGATATAGGTGGCGAGACAGATGCTCAGGATGGCAATAACCGTACTCGTAGTGGCAATCGCCGTGTCGAAGTGAATGGTGTAGTCGGTACCTTCTGCAGAGACATAACTGCCGAAAGAACCACCCCAGCCGAGGAAACCACCAAGTGTGGAG